>JAVBUG010000274.1:0-5729 GCA_031555515.1 Microbacterium sp.
GACGCCGCCCCGCGGGGCGGCGTCGTCGCGGCGGTGGATCTCGGCGCGACGAGCGGGCGCGTCATGCTCGGCTACGTGGACGACGGGATGCTGCGCCTCGAGCAGGTTTCGCGATTCCCGAACGGTCCGGTGCCCGGCGCCGACGGCAGCCTGCACTGGGATTTCACTGCGCTGTACCGGCACATCGTCGAGGGCCTCACCGAAGCGGTGCGCCGCGAGCCCGGCATCGCGAGCATCGGCATCGATTCGTGGGCCGTCGACTACGGCCTGGTGAACGGCGAGGAGCTGCTCGGCGAGCCGTTCCACTACCGCGACGAGCGCACCGCGCGTGGCGTCGAAATGGTGCACGCGCGGGTGCCGTTCGACGAGCTCTACCGCCGGAACGGATTGCAGTTCCTGCCGTTCAACACGCTCTACCAGTACGCCGTCGAATCGGGGCTGCAGGACGCGAGTTCCGCGCTGCTCGTCCCCGATCTCGTCGCGTTCCTGCTGACCGGCGCCCGCGTCGCGGAGCGCACCAACGCCTCGACGACCGGCCTGGTCGACGTGACCACCGGCGAGTGGGACCTCGGACTCGCCGCGAAGCTCGGGATTCCGGCATCCGTCCTCCCCGCCCTCGTCGACGCGGGAGCCCGCCTCGGCACGTTGCACGGCGAAGCGCGCGAGCGGATCGGCGCGCCGCTCGAGGTCATCGCGGTCGGCTCGCACGACACTGCCTCGGCCGTCGTCGCGGTGCCGCTCAGCACCCCCGATGCGGCATACATCTCGTGCGGCACGTGGGGCCTGGTCGGCGTCGAGCTCGACGAGCCCGTCGTGACCGACGCGGCCCGCGCGGCCAACTTCACGAACGAGGGCGGCGTGGACGGGCGCGTGCGGTTCCTGCACAACGTCACGGGGCTGTGGCTCTTGAGCGAGGCCGTGCGCACGTGGGAGGCAGAGGACGGGGCGGCGATCGATCTTCCGGGACTGCTGGATGCTGCGGCCGCCGTGCCGGGCGAGATCCCGCTGTTCGACGCGAACGACCCGCGCCTGTCGGCGCCCGGCGATATGCCCGCGCGCATCGCGGCGGTGCTCGGCGAGGACGGCGCCCCGGTGCCCGCCACGCGCGAGGCATTCGCCCGGACGATCGTCGAGAGCATCGCGCAGGCGTTTGCCGACGCTGTCGCGACCGCCGGGCGGCTCACCGACCGCGACATCGACGTGATCCACATCGTCGGCGGCGGCGCTCTCAACCGGCTGCTGTGCCAGGCGACGGCCGACCGGTCGGGCCTGCCTGTCCTCGCGGGTCCGGTCGAGGCGACGGCGCTCGGCAACGTGCTCGTGCAGGCGCGTGCGCACGGCTGGTTCGGGCCCGACGCGACTCTCGAGGAACTGCGGCTCGTGGTCGCGGCATCCGTGTCTCCCGAGCGCTACGAGCCGCGGGCGTGACCGGCTACGGTGCGGCGTTCGACTGGGCGCGCCGTCACGTCGAGGCGGGCCGCCTGCCCAGCGCGGTGCTGGGCGTGGCCACCGCCGACGGCATCGTGGCGCTCGACGCGTTCGGCGCGACAGACGGGCGACCGGCGCGTATCGAGGACCCGTACTGGCTGTTCTCGATCACCAAGGTGCTCACCGGACTCGTCGCAGCCCGGGCGATCGAGCGGGGGCTGTTGACGACCGAGTCGCCGCTGAGCGCGGCGCTGCCCGAGTTCGGTCGCGACCGCGAGGACATCGTGCGTCTGCGCCACCTCGTGAGCCACACGGCGGGCATCCCCGAGCCGACGCTCGATCCGGCCGGTGGCCTGCGCGCCGCGCTGCTCGCGCCGGGCCGCGACTTCGCCGCCGGCACCGCCTCGCGCTACTCGACGGTGGCGTTCGACGGCATCGCCGAGCTCGTGCGCCACGCCACCGGACGGACATGGGATGCCGACGTCACGGAGTGGGCTGCCGCGCTCGGCGCGACTGGTTTCACGATGGACCCGGCCGTCGAGCCGCACACGGTGGTCGACGCAGAACGGCTCGGCCTCGACATGCGGGGGTTCGCGAGCCACCGCAACCCCGGCGCGGGGATGATCGGCACGGCCGGCGACCTGCTCGCGCTCGGCTCGGCCCTGCTGCGGATCGGTCAGGGGGAGACCGGCGGTGTCGTGCAGCCGGCGACGCTGGCGATGATGCGTCGGCCCCTGACCTCGGGCCTGCCCCGGCTCGAGCCGTATCCGGCTGAGCGCGGCCAGGACTGGGGCTTCACGTTCAACCTGCGCACGCGCGCGCCGGGGCTGATCGATCGCGATGTGTTCGGCCACGCGGGCTGGGCGGGCACGGAGTTCTGGGTGCACCCGACCGCGGGTCTCGCGTGGGTGCTCCTGACGAGCCGGGCCGACAGGCCCGGGGTCGACGCCGACGAGCTCGACAACGCGGTGGTGTCCGGGGTCTGAGCGCCTCACGGCCCGCGATGTCCGTCTCGCCCCGGGGCCGCAGCATCCGTCTCCCTCACGCCGCCGAGAGCCGTGCTGCCTCGAGGTGGTCGACCACCTTCGATGCGACGAGGGCGACCGCGAAGTACAGCGCGTAGATGAGGCCCCACGTCATCAGGGGCAGCTGCACCTCCGCCCACGACTCGGGCATGGGCATGAGGATGACCGCGAACACGAAGAGGGCCAGCGCGTACACCGCCGCCCACACGGCGGGACGCCACCGGAACACCGCGTAGCCCGGCAGGCCGCGCGCGGGGAAGAGGATGAGCGGCAGCGACGCGGCGCCCGCGATCGCCGCGGCCGAGAGCGTCTCGTGCGCGAAGAGCGAGACGGGATCGCCCGGCTCGTTCGGCAGCGCGGTGTACAACCCCCACGCCGCGAGCGAGACGACGAGTCCGTAGCCGACGGCGACCAGTTCGGTGCGGGCCTGCTCAGGAACCGAGAGCGCCGACGAGAGCGCGATGCCCGCGACGAGACCGAAGATGATCGCGGGCTCGAAGTCGAGGAGGCGCGAGAGCGCCACGGCGCCCACGACGATCAGGAGGGTCACCGGCACGAAGCGGAACGTCACCGGTCGCCGGGGGTAGAGGCGGCGCATCAGCCAGACGCGCGCCGACCACCCGAGCAGGACGTCGATCACGAGCGCGACCAGGAGCGTCGCGACCACGCGCGCACTCGTGGCGTTCCAGCCGAACTCCGGGTCGACGAATCCGGTGATGAGCGAGGCGATGACCACGCCGATCGCGGCTTGCCACCACCCCTCGAGGTGGCGGGGCGGTCGCACCGGCCGCCGGGGGAACAGATCGGTCGCCCGTTCGACCGCCGAGTTGAGCCGCGCCGTCGGGAAGGCGATGAGCAGCACCAGGATGATCGCGAGCATCGCGCAGACCCCGATCCGCGCCGGACCGAGGTCGAGCCGTGCCACCGGACTGAGGTCGCTCAGCACGCTCGGCTCGCTCCACGACGTGGCGACGGCGTCGACCGGCGGCGGCTCGACGGGCGGGACGGGGCTCGGGGTGGGCTCGGGCGCGGGCACCGGAGGCGGCGGCACCACGGGCTCGGAGGCCGTGGGTTCGGGAGTCGGCGCCGTGGGTGAGGGCTCGGTCGTCGGGGTGGGCGTGGGCGTGGGAGTCGGGCATGCGGAGGCATCGACGAGGCATCCATCCCCGTCGACGTAGGTCGCGGACCAGATCTGGTCGACCAGGGTCACGGCATCGGCGGTCGATGCGGGAGTCGCCTGGGCAGTCCCGCCCATCCAGACGCCCGGTACGACTGCGGCGGGTGGGGTCGGGATCGGGATCGGCGACGGGTCGATCGGTTCGATCTCGGGGGTGTCGAGCGTGACGTCGCTGTCCTCCTCTGCGGAGCACTCGATCATCGGCACGCTCCACGTGACAGTGATCTCACGCGCGTTCGCGAGGACCGTCAGCCTCCCCTCCATGTCGGTCGTCTTCTCAGACGAGCACGGATCGCCCGCCTCCTGGACGACCTCCGCGCGCCCGTCCGTCAGGAGGATCGGTATCCCCTCGGCCGCGTCCTGGCGGAAGTGCTCGGGGACGACGCCCCACAGACGGCACTCGCTCTCTGCTGCGCACCGGATCTCGACAGCGGCTGCCCCGGTCGTCGGGCCGACCCGGGCTCCGAACACGGGATGGCGGAGCGTGACCGTCCCCTCGTACCGGATGAAGCCCTCCTCGGCACTCGGGGCCGCGAGTGCCGATGGTGCGGCCGCGACGCCGGCGCCGAACGCGACGAGCAGCGCGATCCCGATCGCGGTGCCGTGCGCCGACTTCCTCATGATCTTCAGGAGCGCCGGGCCGAGAGGGTTGATACGGCCGGCGCCCGGATCCACGCGGCGAAAGGCCGGACGTCGCGCGACCGACGAGCGCGGGGCCGCAGCATCCGTCCGCTGTCAATCCCGGTGCCCGCCGACCGCCTGCCGTCTAGCGTGGCGGCATGGACGAACAGCGAGCACACGACGCACCCGCCGCCGACAGGGAGAAGCCCCAGGGCGACAGCCCGCTCGGCGGCGACGAGACCACCGAGGAGCAGCTCGAAGCCGACAACCCGGTCGAGCAGGACACCCTCGAGACGCTCGACCCCGACGATCCCCCGGCCTGAGGCCGGCGTCGGGCTACGCCTCGCGGGTGATCGTCACCTTCACGTGCAGGTTGCTCTTGAACGGACCGGCGTACACGCCGCGCAGCGGCGGCACGTCGCCGTAGTCGCGGCCGCGGCCGACGAGCACGTGGCGGTCGCCGATCTCGATGTTGTTCGTGGGGTCGAAGCCCTGCCACTCCCCCGCGAACCACTCGATCCATGCGTGGGACTCGCCCGTGACCGCGACGCCGACCTCGGCCGACGGGCGCGGGTGCAGGTAGCCCGACACGTACCGCGCCGGGATGCCGACCTCGCGCAGCGCCCCGAGGGCGATGTGGGCCATGTCCTGGCAGACGCCCTTGCGCGCCTCCCACGCCTCAGCGGCGGTCGAGTGCACGCCGGTGATGCCGTGCATGTACTCGACGGCGTCGCCGATGGCGACGGCGATCGCGTGCGCGGCTCGGCCGGGGTGGTCGTGCTGCGCGGCGATCGACCGTGCGAGCTCGGCGACCTCCTCGTGCGGGCGGGTGCGCCGGGTCTGCGTCATCTGCTCGACGGTCTCGAGCGAGCGGGCCGCCTCGCGGGCGAGACCCTCCCACGTCACGTCGATGTGCTCGAGGGGTCGCGGACGCACCTCGACCAGCGAGCGCGCGGTGATCGTGAGCGACGAGTGGGGCGACAGCACGTCGAACGCGGCGACGCGCGTGCCGAAGTAGTCGACGTACTGGTTGACGGAGGTCGACGGCTCGATGTCGAGCGACGAGTTCAGCACGAACTGGCTGTCGGTCGAGCCCGGCAGCATGCGCGCCTCGTTGTACGACGCGGTCACGTCGCCCTGATAGCTGAAGCCGGTCTGGTGCTCGATCCGGAGGCGCTTCATGAGATCTCTCCGATCCAGCTGGGCTCGGCCTGCGTCGGGAAGAACCGGCCGCGGATGGCTTCGGATGCCTCGCGCGTGACGGTCTGCACGCGGTCCATGTGCGTCGGCAGCTCGCCGAGGATCTCGGAGATCGGCCGGTATTCGAGGTCGTTGCGGATCTGGCCGAGGGCCCGCAGCACGGTGTTGGAGTGGCCCACGCGGTCGGCGCGGGGGTCGATGGCGCTCATGCACTCCTCGGCGCGCTGGATCGAGTAGATGATCGAGCGCGGGACCAGGCGGTCCAGCAGCAGGAACTC
>JAVBUG010000331.1:0-7862 GCA_031555515.1 Microbacterium sp.
CGTCGGCCACGAAGCTGCGCATGCGCTCCTCGTTGCGCTGACGTGCGGTGAGCGACTCGTCGACGTGGTCGAGCAGCGTGTTGAGCGCGGCGCCCACCCGGCCGACTTCCGTGCGCGGGTCGGCCTGGCGCACGGGCACGCGCTCGGCGATCGACACCTCGCCCTGGTCGAGCTGCTGCGACGACACGCGCGCGGCGGTGTCGGCGACGGCGCGCAGCGGAGCGAGCCCGCGGCGGATCGTCCACGCGGTGGCGACAGCGAGCAGCAGCAGGCCGCCCGCGGTGAGCAGGCCGATCGTGATCAGCATGCGCGTGAGGGTCTCGGTGATCCCGGCGCGGGACAGGCCGACGATGGCGAAGGCGTTCCCGAGCGACACGCCTTCGATCCGGTAGGTGCCGAGACCGTCGACGGTGACGACGAACTGGCCGTGCTGCCCTTCGAGGCTGCGGGCGATCTCGCCGATCTGGTCGTCGGTGAGCGCGACGATCTCGCCCTCGGAGTCGACGACCGCCGCCGTCGGTCCGTCGGACGACGACTCCACGGCGAGGAAGAAGCCGGGTCGCGGAGCGGGCTGCTGCTCCAGGATCTGCTCCGCCGTCAGGCCGGTGCTGATGGGTCCCCGCATGAATTCGACGCTCTGCTGGGCGGCCTTGACCTCTGCCTCCAGCTGGTCCTCGAGCACCTGCCCCAGGATCGCGCTCGTCGCGACGGCGACGAGCACCATGATGAACGACGTGATGCCGACGACGGTGACGATGAGCCGCCGCTGCAGCGTCCACGGCGCGCGCCGGGGGAGCGCGGCGTCGCGAGCCGGGTCGACGGAATCCGCGGATGCCTCGGCCTGCGCGCGTGCGTCGGCCGAGGCATCCATCGTCCCCGTCGTGGTGGTCGCGGGAGTCTTCGGGTCCGTCACTGCGGCGCCTTGATCATGTAGCCGACGCCGCGGACGGTGTGGATGAGGGGCTCGTGCCCGGCGTCGATCTTCTTGCGCAGGTACGAGATGTAGAGCTCGACGACGCTGGAGCGCCCGCCGAAGTCGTAGTTCCAGACGCGGTCGAGGATCTGCGCCTTCGACACGACGCGGCGCTGGTTGCGCATGAGGTAGCGGAGCAGCTCGAACTCGGTGGCGGTGAGCTCGATCTCGGTGCCGGCGCGCTCGACCTCATGGCTGTCCTCGTTGAGGGTGAGGTCGCCGACACGGAGGATCGGCTCGGCGCCCGCGGCGTGCGCGGTGCCCGCGCGGCGCATGAGCCCCCGCAGGCGCGCCACGACCTCTTCGAGGCTGAAGGGCTTGGTGACGTAGTCGTCGCCGCCCGCGGTGAGCCCGGCGACCCGGTCGCTGACAGCGTCCTTCGCGGTGAGGAACAGGACCGGCACGTCGTCGCCCGCTTGACGCAGCCGCTGCAGCACGGCCATGCCGTCGAGGTCGGGCATCATGATGTCGAGCACCATGGCGTCGGGCTCGAAGTCGCGCGCCGACTGCAGCGCCTCGAAGCCGGAGCCCGCGGTGCGGACCTCCCAGCCCTCCATGCGCAGCGCCATCGACAGCAGGTCGGTGAGCATCTGCTCGTCGTCCACCACGAGGACGCGGAGGTTCGAGCCGTCGGGACGCAGCAGGGCGGGAGCGGGGTTGGTCATGCGTCCCATTGTGGGGGCCTTCCTATGCGAGTCCTATGGAGCCGGCTATGCGCCGGCTGTGAGTCGTCCCCTCCCGGGGCCTTCGGTGAGACCTCAGTCGCGGGACGAGACCTCGGGCGAACCCCACGGTCTCGTCCGCCGACTGTCGTCTCACGGTCATAAGGGACTCATAGGCGGCGCTGGTGGGGCGCATCAGGCCGATCCGTAGCGTCTTGTCGACGGCGGCACTCGCCCGCCCTGGAGGAGACCCATGTACATGACCTATCTGCGGCGGGAGCTGGCCGGCCGCAAGAAGCAGACGATCATCGTGGCCGCCGGCCTCGCAATCGCGATCGCGCTCGTGATGATCGTGAACTCGCTCGCCGCTGGCGTGAGCGCCGCGCAGGCGCAGGCGCTCGAGTCCGTCTACGGCGTCGGCACCGACCTCACGGTCACCGGAGCGCAGGCCGAGCCCGGTGAGGGCGGCGGCGCACGCTTCGACTTCGGCGAGGACGGCGGCTCGACCACCGACGACGGCACGACCGAACTCAGCCAGTCGCGGCTCATGACCGACTTCATGCGCGGCACGCTCGACGCCGCGACCGTCGACACGGTCGCAGGAGTGGAGGGCGTCGCCGCGGCGTCCGGCGCGCTGAGCCTCACGAACTCCACGTTCTCGGGGGAGCTGCCGCAGCGTCCGGACGACGCGGCGGAGGGCGGCACCACGCAGGGCGAGCCGCCGCAGCAGGGCGAGGGCGGCGGAGGCGGCGGCTTCGGCGGCGGCTCGTTCGACGTCGACTCGTTCACGGTCCTGGGCATCGATCCGTCCGCGGACGCCGTCGGCCCCCTGTCGGCCGTGGAGGTGTCCGACGGCCGTGGTCTTGAGACGTCCGACGAGGGCGAGTACGTCGCGGTGCTCGATGCGACCTACGCGTCGACGGCGGAGCTCGCGGTGGGCGACACGATCGACGTCGGCGGCCAGGACTTCGAGGTCGTCGGAATCGTCGCCTCGACCTCGGACGAGGCCGACACCGCTTCCAACGTCTACATCCCGCTGGGTGTCGCGCAGGAGCTCTCCGGCGCCGGCGACGTCGTGTCGACCGTGTACGTGCAGGCTGACTCGTCCGACGCGATCGCCTCGGTGCAGTCGGCGCTCCAGGAGGAACTGCCCGACGCCACCGTGAGTTCCCAGGCCGACCTCGCCTCCACAGTGTCGGGGTCGCTGTCGAGCGCCTCGTCGCTCATCACCAACCTGGGCACGTGGCTCTCGGTCATCGTGCTGGCCGTCGCACTGGTGCTCGCGGTGCTGTTCACGATCTCGGGCGTCTCGCGTCGCACCCGCGAGTTCGGCACGCTCAAGGCCATCGGCTGGTCGAACGGCCGTGTGGTCGGCCAGGTCGCGGGGGAGTCGGTCGTGCAGGGCGCCATCGGCGGCGTCGCAGGCCTCGTCATCGGCCTCGCCGGCATTCTCGCGATCAATCTCATCTCGCCGACGATCTCGACCGCACCGACGGCGCAGACGTTCGGCCCCGGCGGGGAAGGCGGCCCGATGGGCGGTGGCGGTGGCACGTTCGGCGGTGCCATGCAGTCCGCCGGCACCGACATCGTCCTCTCGGCGCCGATCACCCTGTGGGTCGTCGTCGCGGCGGTCGGCATCGCCGTGCTCGGCGGTCTCGTCGCCGGCGCGTTCGGCGGCTGGCGCGCGGCCCGGCTGAGCCCCGCCGAAGCGCTCCGATCGGTCGGCTGAGCCATCCCATGTCCGACATCACCCCCACCGCACTCGAACCCACTCCACCGACGGGAGAGAACGTCATGACCATGATCGACACCGAGGCGGCAGCGGCTCCGGATGCTGCGCCCCAGGCGCAGTACCGCCTCGAAGGCGTCACCCGCACCTACACGCAGAAGGGTCGCGTCGTGAAGGCGCTCGCGGGCGTCGACCTCACCATCGACGCGGGCGACTTCGTCACGATCCAGGGCCCGACCGGTGGCGGCAAGTCGACCCTGCTGCAGCTGCTGGGCGCACTCGACCGCCCGACCACCGGCTCGGTCCACCTGGGTGAGATCGACATCGCGACCGCGAACAACCGCGAGCTGGGCCGGATCCGCGCGCACGAGATCGGCTTCGTGTTCCAGGGGTTCAACCTCATCCCGACGCTCACCGCGCACGAGAACGTCGACATGGCGCTCGAACCGCTCGGGCTGTCGAAGGAGGAGCGGGCCGCCCGGGTCACCGAGGCCCTCACGCATGTCGGTCTCGCCGAGCGCGCCGACCACCGTCCCGGCGAGCTGTCGGGCGGTCAGCAGCAGCGCGTCGCGATCGCGCGTGCGATCGTCAAGCGCCCGCGCGTTCTCCTCGCCGACGAGCCGACGGGCAACCTCGACGAGAGCATGCGGGACGAGATCCTCGCGGTGCTCCAATCGCTCAACGACGAGGGGCTCACCCTCATCGTCGTGACGCACGACTCCGCCGTCGCGCGGCGCGCCCGGCGCCGCCTGCGCCTCGACAAGGGAACGGTGCGCGACATCACCCGCTGATCAGGGCCGGGTCGGCTCAGCCGGCCGAGCGGGCGTGGGGCGCGATGCGATCGAAGAGCGCATCGCGGCCTTCGTCGATCTGCTGGGCCTCGGGGTGCGCGTCGTAGTACGCGAGGATGCGGCGCGCGCCCTCGTCGAACGTCACCGTCGTGCGGAATTCGGGCACGAGCTTCGTCACCTTCGACACGTCGAACACCACCGAGTGGGCCTTGTCGCCGATGAGGGTGGGGCCGAGGTCGGGCTCGAAGGCGGCGATCGTCTCGGACGCGACGTGCACGATGTCGGGGGAGGCCGCGCCCGCCGCCTCGGCCAGCCACCCGTAGATCTGGTTCCACGTGGGCGCATGCGTGCCCGTGATGGTGAACGCCTCGCCGATCGCGGCGGGGTTGCCGAGCAGGCCGGTGAATGCGACGGCGAAGTCGTCGGCGTGCGTGATCGTCCAGAGGCTCGTGCCGTCGCCGTGCACGATGACCGGGCGACCGTCGCGCATGCGCGCGATGTCGTTCCAGCGGCCCAGGGTGGGCAGCATCCGCTCGTCGTACGTATGGGAGGGCCGGATGATCGTCACGGGCAGACCGCGCTCGCGGAAGGCGCCGACGAGGACGTCTTCGCAGGCGATCTTGTCGCGCGAATACTGCCAGAACGGGTTGCGCAGCGGCGTGGACTCGGTCACCGGCAGGCGGCGCGGCGGCTTCTCGTACGCGGACGCCGAACTGATGAACACGTACTGGCCGGTGCGACCCTCGAACAGGTCGAGATCGGTCGCGACGTGCTCCGGGGTGAACGCCAGGAACTCGGCGACGACATCGAACCGCCGGTCGCCGATCGCCGCACGCGCGGACGCGGGGTCGCGGATGTCGGCCTCGATGAGCTCGACCTCCGGAGGGAGGGGGCGCCGGGCGCTGCCGCGGTTGAGCACCGCGACGTCGTGGCCGAGCGCGACGGAGCGTCGCACGCACGCCGCGCTGATGGTTCCGGTGCCGCCGATGTAGAGGATGCTCGTCACCTTCGCGAGCCTACGCCCGCTCGCCGACACGGCGGAGCGGCGGGCCGCGTCGACGCGCTCACCCTGGTCGATGTCGGCGTGTAGCCCTAGCCTGGCCGTCATGAGCAACGACGACCTCAGCGCCGGCTCCGTCGGCACCGTCATCCGTCCGGGCGACTCCGAATGGGAATCCGCCCGCCGCGTCCACTCCGGCATCGGCTCGCCCGCCGCCGTCATCCGGGCCGCCACCGTCGACGACGTGCGCGGCGCCCTCCGCTACGCCTCCGCCGAGCGGCTCGACATCATGATCCGCGGCGGGGGTCACAGCGCCTGGGGCGGGGTGCCCGGCGGCCTCACCCTCGACATCTCCGCCCTCGACGACATCGAGGTCGAGGGCACCCGCGTCCGCGTCGGCGGCGGAGCGCAGTGGGGGGCGGTCGCCCACCTCCTCGCCGAGCGCGGGCTGGGCATCAGCTCGGGCGACACCGCGTCGGTCGGCGTCGGCGGCCTCACCCTCGGCGGCGGCATCGGCTGGATGGTGCGTGCGTGGGGACTCGCCTGCGACCAGCTCGTCGGCGCGCAGCTCGTGACCGCGCGCGGCGATGTGGTGGAGGCGACGGATGCCTCGCATCCCGAGCTGCTGTGGGCACTCCGCGGCGGCGGAGGCAACTTCGGCGTCGTGACCCGGTTCGACTTCGAGGCGCACCCGCTCGACGGCGTGGTGCATGCCGTCTACGGGATCGAGGGCGACGCCCGCCCGATCATCCGCGTGTTGCGCGACCTCATGGCCGATGCCCCGCGCGACCTCACCGTCACGTACATGGACGTGCCCGCGATGGACCCCAACGCGCCGGCCGGCGCCTCGATCACGGCGGTGTGGATCGGCACCGACGAAGAAGCCGCGCGACGCGTGCTGGCGCCGCTGGCGACCGCGCCCGGGGTCACCGAGCGCGAGTTCGGCGTGCAGGAGTACCCCGATGTGCTCCTCGAAGCGCCCGAGTTCGACCCCGAGCAGCCGATGCCCGGGTTCGTCGGCGGCAACACCCTCCTGGCGGTGCTCGACGACGACACGATCGACCTGCTCGTGTCCTTCCGCGAGCAGCATCCGGCATCCGTCGCCTTCCTGCGGTCGCTCGGCGGCGCGTACGGCGACGTCTCGCAGGACGACTCGGCCTTCCCTGCACGCGGTGCGACGTGGTTCGCGATGGCCGGGGCTTTCGACATCCCCGGCATGCTCGATGACGCGACCCGCGGACGGGTCGTCGAGGAGTGGGACGCCATCGAGGCGAAGGGCTCCGGCGTGTACGGCAACTTCACCGTCTCGACCGAGGCGTCGTTCGCCGATCGGATGTACCCGCCCGCGACAATGGCCCGCCTCGCCGCGGTCAAGCGCGAGTGGGACCCGGGCAACGTCTTCTGCCGCAACCACAACGTCAAGCCCGGCCCCAACGGCCACGCCGGCTGACGCGGCGTCCACCCGCGCGCGTACGCGGGCCGACCCCCCGTCGGCGGGCAACGGGGGCAGGGAACGGCGAGGGCGGATCCCCGTGATGGGGATCCGCCCTCGGACGGTGCGCTGAGGCGTCAGTGCGTGTCTTCGGCCTCGATCTCGGTGCGGTCGCCCGACCACAGGGTGTGGAAGGTGCCTTCCTTGTCGATGCGCTTGTACGTGTGGGCGCCGAAGAAGTCCCGCTGGCCCTGGATGAGGGCGGCGGGCAGGCGCTCGGCGCGCAGGCCGTCGTAATACGACAGCGACGACGAGAACGCGGGGGCGGGGATGCCGGAGCCGGCGGCGGCCGACACGATCCGGCGCCACGCGCCCTGCGCGCGGCCGAGGGCCTCGACGAAGTACGGGGCGGTGAGCAGCACGGGCAGCTCGGGCTGAGCGTCGTAGGCGTCGGCGATGCGGTTGAGGAACTGGGCGCGGATGATGCAGCCGGCGCGCCAGATCTTCGACACGGCGCCGAGGTCGATGGTCCAGTCGTACTCGGCGGCACCGGCGCGGATCTCGTCGAAGCCCTGCGAGTAAGCCACGATCTTCGACGCGTACAGCGCCAGGCGGACGTCCTCGATGAACGCGTCGGCGTCGTCGACCTTGAGGCCCTCCTCGGGGCCGGGCAGGTCGCGGGAGACCTCGCGCTGCTCAGGGTGCGACGACAGCGAGCGGGCGAAGGTCGCCTCGGCGATACCCGACACGGGCACGCCGAGCGACAGCGCGGTCTGCACGGTCCAGGCGCCGGTGCCCTTGGCGCCGGCCTGGTCGAGGATCACGTCGACCAGCGGCTGGCCGGTGGCGGCGTCGACCTGGCGCAGCACCTCGGCGGTGATCTCGATGAGGTACGACTCGAGCTCGCCGCGGTTCCACTCGGCGAAGACCTCGGCGATCTCGGCGGGGCTCTTGCCGGTGCCGCGGCGGATCAGGTCGTAGGCCTCGGCGATGAGCTGCATGTCGGCGTACTCGATGCCGTTGTGCACCATCTTGACGAAGTGGCCGGCGCCGTCGTGGCCGACGTGCGTGACGCACGGCTCGCCCTCGGCGACCGCGGCGATCGACTTGAGGATCGGGCCGAGGGTCACCCACGACTCGTCCGAGCCGCCGGGCATGATCGAGGGCCCGTTGAGGGCGCCTTCTTCTCCGCCGGAGATACCGGCTCCGACGAAGTTGATACCCGTCTCGCGTACGGCCTTCTCGCGGCGGATGGTGTCGGTGAAGAGCGCGTTG
>JAVBUG010000294.1:0-9557 GCA_031555515.1 Microbacterium sp.
CGAGTGCGAGCCGTGCCCATCGTCCGCAGGCTCGCTCATCACCCGGAGCAGACGATCGGCGTCCTCACGCGTCACACGAATCTCGGCGAGACGAGAACGCCGTCGCGCCAGCAGATCACCTTCAACGACTGCGCCGACGACCTCTTCGGAATGGTCGCGTCGGGCGAGTTCCCCGACCTCGACGCGCCGACGGCCCCTCGGCGCGGCGCCCCGCGCGCCTCCGACGGACTCATCCGCCTCGACGTGAACGGCATCACGACGTTCGCGAGCCCCAACGCGCTGTCGGCGTTCAACCGCCTCGGCTTCGACGACGAGCTCGAAGGCGAGTCGCTCGTCGAGGTCGTGACCGGCATCCTTCCGACGAAGCGTCAGTTCGACGAGTCGCTCCCGGTCGTGGTCACCGGCCGCGCGCCGTGGCGCGCCGACCTCGAGGCACGCGGCGTGACCGTGTCGCTGCGCACCATTCCGCTGCGCGATCACGGCACGCGCATCGGCGCGATCGTGCTGTGCCGCGATGTGACCGAGATCCGCCACCAGGAGCAGGAGCTCATCACCAAGGACGCGACGATCCGCGAGATCCACCACCGTGTCAAGAACAACCTGCAGACGGTGGCGTCGCTCCTGCGCATCCAGGCGCGCCGCTCGCACACCGAGGAGGCGCGCGACGCACTCACCCAGGCCATGCGGCGCGTGTCGGCCATCGCCGTCGTGCACGACACCCTCTCGGAGGGCCTCGCCCAGAACGTGGACTTCGACGAGGTGTTCGCCCGCGTGCTCAAGCTCGGGGCCGAGGTCGCCGCGGCGCCCAACACGCGCGCCAAGACGCACTCCACGGGCCGCTTCGGCACTCTGCCGAGCGAGTACGCGACGCCGCTCGCCCGCGCCCTCACCGAGCTCGTCACGAATGCCGTCGAGCACGGCCTCGCCGGCCAGGATGGCGACGTCGAGATCATCGCCGAGCGCACAGATGACCGCTTGGAGGTGCGCGTGCGCGACACCGGCTCCGGCCTCCCCGAGGGTCAGGTCGGCCGCGGCCTCGGCACGCAGATCGTGCGCACCCTCATCCAGGGCGAGCTCGGCGGCACCATCGACTGGCACACGATCATGGGCAGCGGCACGGAGGTCACGATCGACATCCCGCTGCGCTACATCGAGCGCGCGAAGAGCTGACAGCGATGAGCGGATGCCGCGGGTCGCGGCATCCGCTCATCGAATGCTGTGTGTGATCCTGGGGATCAGGAGGCGCGGCGCGCGCGGGCGGCGCGGCGCTTGAGTGCGCGGCGCTCATCCTCGGAGAGGCCGCCCCACACGCCCGAGTCCTGGCCGGTCTCGAGGGCGTACTGCAGGCAGATCTCGGTGACGGTGCAGCGCGCGCACACCGACTTGGCCTTCTCGATCTGATCGACGGCAGGGCCGGTGTTCCCCACGGGGAAGAACAGTTCGGGGTCGACGGTCAGGCAGGCGGCCTTGTCGCGCCAGTCCATGGTGGTGCTCCTTGTGACAGAGGGGTGGGGAATCGGGGCCCGGTTCGGGTCCGGTACCCTGTGGGATGTGCGAGAGGATCTCGCCCCACGTCGCTGTGGGAGCACACGGCTTCACCAATCGTCCCATAGCGGTTTACCTGAATCAAGGGTTCATCGGCGGGTATGTGTAGGACTTGCTGAGTGTTCCCCGGGGGGTATGGAGGGTTCGCACAAACCGCTGTCGGTGGAAGAAGGAGTCGACGGAGAATGCGGACAAACCTGTCCGGAAGGATCGCCGCGGTGCTGGTGGGTCTCGAGGGGCTCGGGCTCGCGGCGCTGACGGTGCGTGAGATCGCGGCGATCATCGCAGGAGACACCGGCTCGATCGAGAGCGCGATCGCGCTGGCGGTGCTGACGCTCGTCGGCGCGGCGGCGGTGATCGCCTTCGCGGTCGCGATCTGGCGCAACCAGTCGTGGGGGCGCTCCGGCGGCATCGTCACGCAGCTGCTGATCCTCGCCGTCGCCTTCGGCGCCGCCACCGGCGCGTTCGCCGACCCGGCGCTCGGGCTCGCGCTCGCCGCCCCCGCCGTGGTGGTGCTGGTGCTCCTGGTGATCGCCGTGCGCGACGCCGGACGTGCCGCGCGTCGTGAGGGTGACGAGGAGGCCGGCGGGCAGGTTCCGCGGGCCTAGGCCGGCAACGGGCTCCTAGACGCCCAGGAGCGTCCGCACGCGGGCGACGTGGCCGGTCGCCCGCACGTTGTAGAGCGCGTGGGTGAGGCGGCCCTTCTCATCGATGACGAAGGTCGAGCGGATGACGCCCATGAAGGTCTTGCCGTAGTTCATCTTCTCGCCCCAGGCGGCGTACTTCTCGAGCACCTTGTGGCGGGGGTCGCTCAGCAGGTCGTACGTGAGGCCGTCGCGCTCGCGGAACCGTCGCAGCTTCTCGGGCTCGTCGGGCGAGATGCCGAGCACGGTGTAGCCGGCCGCCTGGAGCGGGGCGAGGCTGTCGCGGAAGTCGCACGCCTCCTTGGTGCAGCCGGGGGTCATCGCGGCGGGATAGAAGAACAGGATCACGCGGCCGCCCCGCAGGTCCTTCAGAGTCACGGCCCGCTCGTCCTGGTCGGGGAGCGTGAAGGCGGGGGCGAGGGAGCCGGGTTCGAGGCGCGTCGTGGTCACCTCTCAACCCTAGGCGCCCGGTTCCTGCGCCTTCTTCGCGAAGGTCTCGAGCAGACGCTGCAGCGAGTCGAGCCGGGCGGCACCGCCCGGGCCGAGCCGGCCCTCTTGCACCGCCTCGACGATGGCGCAGTCCGGCGCGTCCGGAAGGTGGGTGCAGCCGCGCGGGCACTCCTCGGCGATCTCGTCGAGATCGGTGAAGGCGCGCAGGATGTTCGCGGGGTCGACGTGTCCGAGGCCGAACGAGCGCACGCCGGGAGTGTCGATCACCCAGCCGTTGCCGTGCACGCCGTCGTCGAGCGCCTCACCGCGGTAGCGCAGCGACACCGTGGAGCTGGAGGTGTGCCGCCCGCGCCCGGTCACGACGTTGACGTGGCCCGTCGCGCGCTTGGCATCGGGTACGAGCGCGTTGACGAGCGTCGACTTGCCGACGCCCGAGTGCCCGACGAACACCGTCGAGTGGCCGACGAGAGCCGCCCCGATCCGCTCGAGCGGCATCTCCTCCCGCCCGCTCGTGAACACCTCGAGGTCGAGGCCGTCGAAATGCGCGAGGAACTCGGCCGGGTCGGCCAGATCGGTCTTGGTCACGACGAGGAGCGGACGGATGCCGGCATCCAGCGCAGCGACGAGATAGCGGTCGACGAGCCGAGGGCGCGGCTCCGGATCGGCCGCGGCGACGACCACGAGCATCTGGTCGGCGTTGGCGACGATGACCCGCTCGACCTGATCGGTGTCGTCGGCGCTGCGCCGCAGCAGCGAGGTGCGGTCCTCGATGCCGACGATGCGCGCGAGCGTGCCCTCGTCGCCCGAGGCGTCGCCGACGACACGGGCCCGGTCGCCCGTCACGATCGGCGTCTTGCGCAGCTCCCGGGCGCGGGCGGCGAGCACGGTGCGCTCGGTGGGCAGATCCTCGTCGACGAGCACGGTGTACCGGCCGCGGTCGACGCCGAGCACGCGCGCGATCTCGGCGTCGCTGTGCGCCGGGCGGCGCTTGGTGCGCGGACGGTTCGCCTTCGGATTCGGGCGCACGCGCACGTCTGCCTCGTCGAACTCGGGCTCGTCGTCGTCGAGATCGTCGAGCCAGCTCACGGTGTCGTCCCGCTCACGGGGTCGTCCCGGGTCGATTCACGTGGTCATCCCCATCGCTCCGCGAACGCCTGCACGCGCTGCCTCACGAGGCGCGCATCGTCTCCTCGGGAACCCCGCCGTCGGCGTGCTCGCCGTCGAGCATGCGCTGCCAGATCTGCGGGAACTCCGGCATCGTCTTGGCCGTCGTGCCGATGTCGTCGACCTCGACGCCGGGCACGGCGAGGCCGATGAGGGCACCCGTGGTCGCCATGCGGTGGTCGTGGTACGCGTGCCAGGTGCCGCCGTGGAGCGGGCGCGGCACGATGCGGATGCCGTCGGGCAGCTCCTCGGCCTCGCCGCCGAGGCCCCGCAGCTCCGCGACGAGCGCCGCGATGCGGTCGGTCTCGTGGCCGCGGATGTGGCCGATGCCGTGCAGCGTCGACGGTGAGTCGGCGAAAGCCGCGAGCGCGAAGATCGTGGGGGTCAGCTCGCCGGCGGCCGACAGGTCGAGGTCGACGCCCTGGATGGAGGCGCCGGCGGTCACCGTCAGTGCGCCGCCTCGGCGCACCACGCGGGCGCCCATCAGGGACAGGATCTCGGTGAGCATCGCACCGGGCTGAGTGGAGTGCGCGGGCCAGCCGGTGACCGAGACGGCGCCGCCCGCGACCATCGCTGCCGCGAGGAAGGGTGCCGCGTTCGACAGGTCGGGCTCGATCGCCACGTCCTTGCCGCGGATCGGCCCGGCCGGCACGATCCACTCGCCGACGCCGGGACGCTCGACGTGCACGCCGCGGTGCCCGAGGGCTTCGACGGTCATGTCGATGTGGGGGATGCTCGGCAGCCGGTCGCCGGAGTGGCGCAGCTGCAGACCGACGTCGAAGCGGGGCGCTGCGAGCAGGAGCCCCGACACGAACTGGCTCGACGCGCTGGCGTCGATCGTCACCTCGCCGCCGCGCACGTGGCCGTGCCCGCGGATGATGAAGGGGAGCGCCCAATGGCCGCCGTCGTCGATGTCGACGCCGACGTCGCGGAGGGCGGTGATCATGGCGCCCATCGGGCGGTGCAGCGCGCTTTCGTGCGCCGTGAGCGTGACGTCGCCGCGGGCGAAGCCGCCGAGACCCGCGACGAAGCGCATGACGGTGCCGGCTTGTCCGCAGTCCACGACGGTGTCGCCGCGCAGCGGCCACACCGGCGTCACCTCGATGTCGTCGCCGTAGAGCCCGGCGCCCTCGACGAGCTCGATGCCGACACCGAGCGAGCGCAGCGCTTCGATCATGCGGGCGGAATCGTCGGAGTGCAGCGGGGCGATCAGGCGGCTGGGTCCGTCGGCGAGTGCGGCCAGGATCAGCTCGCGATTCGTCAGCGATTTCGATCCCGGGACGGTCACCGTGGCATGCAGCGCGGCGTCCGCGACGGGCGCGGGCCAGTGGCCGCGCCCGATCGGCGCGGAGGGCGGGGAATACGCGTCGGCTGTCATCGGGTTCTACCCTACTGAACCCGGTGGGCACCAGCCGGGAGCAACCTACTGAGCGGAGCCGGATGTTCGCCACTCTCGAGCGTCTCGATCATGAGGCGCCCCACCTCGCCGAGCGTGACGCCGGCCTCCCAGGCGTCCTGCGAGAGCCCGCCGTAGACTGGCGCGTGATGAGCGACTCGACCGACCAGGCTGCGCCGGCGGACCAGGACCAGGATCCCCGCGCGCAGTTCGAAGAGCAGGCGCTGCCCTTCATGGACCAGCTGTACGCCGCGGCCATGCGCATGACCCGCAACCCCGCCGATGCGGCCGACCTCGTGCAGGAGACCTTCGTCAAGGCGTTCGCCTCGTGGAAGACCTTCACACAGGGCACGAACCTCAAGGCGTGGCTGTACCGCATCCTGACGAACACCTACATCAACACCTACCGCAAGAAGCAGCGCGAGCCGTACCAGGGCACGATCGACGACCTCGAGGACTGGCAGCTGGGCGGTGCCGAGTCCACGACCGCGACGAGCACCCGCTCGGCCGAGGCCGAGGCGATCGACCACATGCCCGCGTCGGTCGTGAAGGACGCGCTGCAGTCCATCCCGGAGGACTTCCGGCTGGCGGTGTACCTCGCCGACGTCGAGGGCTTCGCCTACCAGGAGATCGCCGACATCATGAAGACGCCCATCGGCACGGTCATGAGCCGTCTGCACCGTGGCAGGCGGATGCTGCGTGAACTGCTGGCCGACTACGCGAAAGAGCGCGGCATCACCCCCGCCGCCACGAGGAGCACGAAATGACCGACTGCGGCTGTGAGAAGGCGCGGCGCGACCTGGAGGAGTACCTGCGCCACGAGGTCTGCAAGACCGAGCAGAGCGACATCGCCGAGCACCTGGCGAACTGCGAGGGCTGCCGCGACGAGGCGCTCGTCGCGACCACGCTGACCGAGGTGCTCGCCCGGGCGTGCAAGGAGAGCGCGCCCGAAGAGCTGCGCGACCAGGTGCTGGCCAGGCTCCGGGCGGTGCAGGCGGCGCACTGACGCCCCCCGCCCGCCCGGTCAGCCGGCGGGTGTGAAGATCGTGAGCGCGCCGGGCACCACGTCGATGGTCAGCGGCAGCGCACCGATCGGGTCGCCGTCGGCATAGGCCGTGACGCCCGGTGACGACAGCCGCACCGAGCGAACCCGTCGCATCGCGACCTCCGACACGCCCGCGTGCGTGCCGCGGTACACCCGGGGCAGAAGGCGCAGCAGCCGCAGGCGTCCGGCAGGACGAACGAGCACGACGTCGAGCAGGCCGTCGGCCGGGTCGGCATCGGGACAGATCGGGATGCCGCCGCCGTAGGTGCGCCCGTTGCCCACCGTCGCCATCACCAGGTCGCCGCGCACCTCTTCACGCGTGCCGTCGGCGAGCTCGAGCTCCACCTCGTACGGGATGCCGGCAAGCGTGAGGAATTCGACCAGGATCGCGATGTTGTAGCGCGAGCCGCCGCGCGGCCACCGCATCGCATTGGCGCGGTCGTTGACCTTCGAGTCGAACCCGCTGGCGAGCACGGATCCGAAGTACCGCGTGGTGCCGTCCTCCCGGGTGACGCGCGCCAGGTCGATCGCCCGGGTGACGCGGCCGGCGATCGCGTCGGCCGCCGCGACCGCGTCGAGCTCGCGCAGCCCGAGCGTCGCCGCGAAGTCGTTGCCGGTGCCCGACGGCACGATGCCGAGCGGGATGCCGCTGCCCGCGACCTCCTGGATCGCGAGGTTCACGGTGCCGTCTCCGCCCGCGACGACGACGGCGTCGACGCCGACGTCGATGGCGGTCCGCAGCAGCGCGGACGACTCCGCGGCGCTGCCCCCGCTCAGGATCGACGTCTGCACGCCGTGGGCGCGCAGGCGCTCCGCCGCGTGCGTGGCGGCGCCCGTGTGGGCGCCGGCGCGCGCCGCGGGGTTCACGAGCAGCGCGACCCTCACGCGTGCTCCGCGGCGTCGGTCACCGGCGCGCCAGGAGCGACGAGCGCACCGGGGTTCATGATGCCGCGCGGGTCGAGCACGCCCTTCACCGCGCGCAGCACCTCGACGCCGAGCGGTCCGATCTCGGCCTCCAGATACGGGCGATGATCGCGCCCCACGGCGTGATGGTGGGTGATCGTGCCGTGGGCGTCGCCGATCGCGCGGGACGCAGCATCCTTCGCCCTCATCCACTGCGTCTGCGGATCGTCGGTGAGCGCCGCGACCGCGGTGAAGTAGAGCGACGCGCCCGCCGGGTAGACGTGCGAGATGTGGCACAGCACGATCGGCTTGGTGCCGGAGGCGGTGAGGCTCTCGGTGAGGGCGGCGGTGACGGCCGTCTTGAGCGCGGGCAGATTCGCCCACGTCGTCGCCGTCTCGAGGGTCTCGGCGAGGACGCCGATGTCCATGAGGGTGTCGCGGAGCGCCGGGGAGGCGAAGCGACCGCGCTCCCACGAGCGCGCCGGATCCTCGCCGCGCGCGGTCGCGCCGTGCGCCGCGAAGATGCTCTCGGTCACTTCGGCCGCGAGGTCCGCTTCGTCGGGCCCACGCCCCTCGAACGTGGCGATGGCAAGGCATCCACGCATGCGAAGGAGGTGCCCGCCCATCGCGGCGTTCACGCGGGTCTCGGTCTCGTCGCTCAGCCGGAGGACCGTGGGACGGATGCCGCGCTGCGTTGCTTCGCGGAACGCCGAGGCTCCGGCGGCGAAGTCGGGAAAGCTCCACGCGCCATAGCGGACGACCTCCGGCACGGGACGGATGCGCACCGTGACCTCGGTGAGGACGCCGAACGCGCCCTCCGACCCGAGGAACAGTTCGCGGAGGTCCGGTCCCGCGGCGCTCGCGGGCGCGCGGCCGAGGTCGAGGTCACCGGCGGGCGTCGCCACCCGCAGTGCGTGGACGAGGTCGTCGAAGCGGCCGTAGCCCCGCGAGGCCTGGCCGCTCGAGCGGGTCGCCGCATAGCCGCCGAGCGAGGCGTAGAGGAAGCTCTGCGGGAAGTGGCCGATGGTGTATCCGCGCGCGCCGAGCAGCTCCTCCGCCTGGGGGCCCGTGGTGCCGGCGCCGAACGTGGCGAGCAGCGACACCTCGTCGAGGTCCAGCAGCGCGGCGGTGCGGCTGAGGTCGAGGGCGATCACGGCGCGGTGCGGGCCCCGCACGGGGTCGACGCCGCCGACGACCGAGGTGCCGCCGCCGAACGGCACGACGGCGATGCCGCGGTCGGCGCACGCCGCGAGCACCGCGGCGACCTCGTCGTGGGTCGCGGGGGAGACCACGGCGTCGGGCGCGGCCTGCCCCACGTCCAGGCGGCGCCGCAGCAGGTCGGGTGTGCTCTTGCCGCCGAGGTGCATCGTGCGCACCGCGTCGTCGCGCGTCGCCGCCTCGGGGCCGACGAGGTCGCCGAGGGCGGCGAGGTCGTCGTCGGGGAGCAGCGAGGGCGTGAGGACGGGCGCGTCGCGGTGCGGCACCGGGTGGGTCTTGCCCGGCAGCAGCGTCGCGACGATCGCCTTCGCGGCGGCCGGGAGGCGCGCGGGCTCGGATCCCCACGCGTCCCAGTCGCCGCGTGGACGCGGCGCGGGAACGGCGATCGGCCGCCCCGGAGTCGGCAGTGGGCGGTCGGGCGTCGTCGGCATCCGGCCAGTATCGCATCGCCCCGGTCGCGCCCCGGGTTCGGCGCGTGGGGCATCATGTCAGGGTGCAGACGCGCATCGTGGGGCGCACGCCCTCCTCTTCGGCCCTGTCGGCGGCGCGCCGTGCGCGCGAGCTCGACGCCCTCGCCGACGGGCGCGAGATCGACCTGCTCGTCATCGGCGGCGGCATCACCGGGGCCGGGATCGCGTTGGATGCCGCGGCCAGGGGCCTGCGCACCGTGCTGGTCGAGCGGCACGACCTCGGGCACGGCACCAGCCGCTTCAGCTCGAAGCTCGTGCACGGCGGCCTGCGCTACCTCGCGTCGGGACAGGTCGGGATCGCGCACGAGAGCGCGGCCGAGCGCCACCTCCTCCTCACCCGCACCGCGCCGCACCTCACGCGCGCGCTCGCGCAGGTCGTGCCGCTGCACGAGCCCGGGCACCTCGCCCGCGGCGCCGACAGCGGCATGGGCTATGAGCTCGGTGACGGCCTGCGCCGCGCCGTCGGGACCCCGGGATCGTTGCTGCGCGCGCCGGCCGCGATCGGCCGCGACGCGACGCTCGCGCTCGCTCCGGCCGTTCGCGCCGACGGCCTGCGCGGCGGCGTGCGCGGCTGGGACGGGCAGCTCATCGACGACGCTCGGCTCGTCATCGCCGTCGCGCGGACGGCCGCCGGGTACGGGGCATCCATCCTCACCCGTGTCGAAGCCGTCGCGGTCACCGGACGCGACGCGACGCTGCGGGACGCGGTGACCGGCGCGACG
>JAVBUG010000264.1:0-2891 GCA_031555515.1 Microbacterium sp.
GGCATCACCACGCCGACGGGCTACAAGACGCGTCGCTTCGACGACGTAGTCGACGAGGTCCGCGGCTTCTTCGAGGCGCACCGCGCGGTGGGCACGTTCCCCGGCGGCATCCACGTCGAGCTCACCGGTGACGACGTCACCGAGTGCCTCGGCGGCTCCGAGCAGATCGACGAGGCCACCCTCGCGACCCGCTACGAGTCGCTGTGCGACCCGCGCCTGAACCACATGCAGTCGCTCGAGCTCGCCTTCCTCGTGGCCGAAGAGCTCGAGAAGCGCTGACCACGCGCGCCTGACACGCCCGCAGATCCCGGATGCCTCGCCCCGAGGCATCCGGGATCTTCTTTGTTCTTCCTCTCCTTTGCAGGCTCGCCGCGTTCCCGCGCCCGCGCCTTTCGTGATGAGACCTCGCAAGAGCACCCGCAACGGCAGGTCGACGGTGCTGTTGTGAGGTCTCGTCGCGAAAGCCGGGCGGACAAGGATGCCTCGGCACGCGTCATCCGGAACCAGCTCGCGTGCTGACCGGGGCGCGGCCCGCCGGCCGTCAGGCTGTGCCCCTTTGCGATGAGACCACGTGACAGCACCGCAGTGAGCGGGCGGATGGTGCGATCGTGAGGTCTCACCGGGTGGCGGCTGTGGATAACTCCCAGCTCCGCGGACGTGGGCGGGCCAGGATCAAGGGATGCCGCGCCGGAAACTCCCCGAAGAGCTCACAGGATTCGCGTTCACCACGGCTGATGCGCGCGACCACGGTGTGGACCGCGGCAGACTCCGCGGGGAGGATGTCGTCAACCCGCACCATGGGATCCACATCGCTGCGGAGTCGGCGACAGACGACGACATCATGGCGCGCTGTGAACGGCTCATCCTCGCACTGGGCCCGAACCACTGGTTCAGTCACCGGACCGCCGCGCGCATCTGGGGGATCCCTCTCAAGCCCGCGTACTCCGCGACGGAGGGACTGCATGTGCTGTCGGTGAACGCGCGGGTGGCGCTGCGCCACGCCGGCACCATCGGCTGGGTGACGGCCGACGATGAGGTGCAGCGGGAGATGTTCGACCTGCTGCCGGTGGTTTCGGCGGCGGAAGTCTGGTGTCAGCTCGCACAGCGGGGCGCGGTCGTCGGCGGGGAGCTCATCGAACACGAATGGCTCGTGGCCGCCGCCGACTTCCTGCTGACCGGCAGGCGGCAATCCGACGGCACTCGGGCTGAGCCGCCGTGCACGGTCGAAGACCTCGAGGCCGCGATCGCCCGCCGCGGCCGCGGACGAGGCACCGCCGCGCTGCGCCGTGCGCTTGCCGACGCGCGTTCTCCGGTGGACTCACCCTATGAGACCCGCACGCGCCTCGGCCTGGTCGCGCACGGGTTGCCCGAGCCCGAGGTGCAGGTGCGGGTCGAGACGGCGGAGGGTCCGCGGCATGCCGACCTGGGGTACCCGAAGCAGAAGCTGCTCATCGAGTACCAAGGCGAGGAGCACCGCACGTCGCGCAGGCGATGGCTGAGCGATCTGACGCGTGTGCAGCTCCTCCAGGACGCCGGATACGAGGTCTTCCTCATCGGCGCTGACGACATCGAGCCCGACTGCTCCGCCCTGGCCGGCCGTGTAGGGCGCGCTCTAGGCCGCGAGACCGCACGATAGCACCGCAGGGCGCCGCGCCGTGGTGCTGTTGTGAGGTCTCGTCGCGATTGCGTCGTGGAAGCGGATGCCTCGGCACACAGCATCCTTCATCCTCCACGCTCTCGCACGGAAGGCGTTGCGAGGTTCGGGATTCCGCACGATCGCACCGCCCGGGGCGCCAGGCGGGTGCTCTGCGACGTCTCGCGCGGGTCGGCGTCAGAGGGCGGCGGCGATGCGCAGCGAGATGACGGTGCCCTTGGGCTCCATGTCGCCGGCGTCGGGCTTCTGCGACTCGACCTTGGTGAAGGGGTCCGGGAAGGCGTCCCAGCGGTCGTCGTAGTCGATGGTGAATCCGGCGTCCGCGGCGGCCTGACGGGCCTCGGCGAGCGTCATGCCCTCGAAGTCGGGGACCTCGAACAGCGCGGGGCCGGTCGAGACCACGAGAGTCACCGTGTCGCCGGGGGCGAGCCACCCGGCGTCCTCCTTGCCGATCACGCGGATGACGCGGTCGGCCTTCACCGAGTCGCTGGACTCGAACTGACTGGGGTCGGCGACGACGAGCCCGAGGCCCTCGAGCGTGCTGCGCGCCTTGCCCTCGCTCTCGCCCGCGACGTTCGGGAGCGGGCCCAGCGAGACCTGCAGGCGTGCGGTGTCGCCCTGGTGCACGGTGCAGCCGTCCATGCAGGCGACGTCCTGCGAGCCGTCGTCCGGCGCGCCCGCGGGGCGGATGAAGACGCCGATGACGACGTCGGGGGCGGCGTCGGTGAAGAACTTGGCGCTCTCATCGGGCACCGACACCGACTGCGCCTGGAGTGCGGCGCGCGCGTCGGCGTCGGGCATCCCTGAGAACGACGCGAACGTCGCCTCCTGCGGACCGAGCGACACGTAGACGTTCACCTCGGCGCCCTTGTCGACGCGGATGCCGTGGCCGGGATCGCTGCGGATGACCTGGCCCGTCGCGACCTCGAGGCTGTACTCGCCCTGCTGCACGGCGACGAGCGAGTCCTCCTGAAGCCGTGCCGACGCCTGATCGAACGTCATGCCGGTCACGTCGGCGACCGCGACCATCGAGCCGGGACCGGAGCCGAACCACCAGCCCAGGCCGCCGGCGAGCGCCGCGAGGGCGATCACGAGGACGATGAGCCACGCGCCGCGCGAGCGCCGGCGCTGCGTGGCGCTGCGGAGCCTGCCGGCGTTGTCGACCTCGGCCATCGTGGCGACGGGGCCGGTCGCCGTGCTGGGCAGCACGGCCGTCAGCTCGCCGGTCGAGGCGACG
>JAVBUG010000160.1:0-3562 GCA_031555515.1 Microbacterium sp.
GCATCCGCTGCACGACGGCATCGACGCGATCACCGGTGTGCCGCTGCACGGCGCCGTGGCACGCCTCGAGCTGCTCGCCGACCCGCTCGCCGAGGTGGCGTCGGGACCGCGGGTCGGCGTCGCGGGCGTGGCCGGCACCGCCGAGTTCCCGTGGCGCTACTGGATCCCGGACGACCCCACGGTGTCGCCCTTCCGCTGGGGCCGCGGCGCCCGCGAGGTCAGCGAAGGGCCCGAGGCGCAGGTACGGTGACCCACCGTTCGTTGAGCGAGCGAGGAACGAGCGAGACGAAACGACGGAGCGCGCCGCACACCCCGGGTCCCGTCGGGTCAGCGAAGCGACGTGACCGCGACGACGCCCGTGCGCAGCGCCTTCATGTTCTTCTCGTACCGGGCGGCGATGAAGATGAGCAGCGCGCCGCCGAGGCCGAGCCACAGCCACCACGGCACCGCGACGTACGCGGTGGAGATCCACGGCCACAGCTGCGCGACGCCGTGCACGATCAGCACCGCCGAACCGAGCACGAGCGGCGCCTGCAGCCGGTAGATCGCGCCGATCACGACCATCGCGATCGCCACGACGCCGAGCGACACGATGCGCCACAGCTCGGGCTCGCCCAGCCACGGCTCGCCGGGGGCGCCCGGGATCGCCGACCCGCCGAAGTCGTGCAGCAGCGGCGGCACCGTCAGCAGCGCCAGCCACGGGCCGAGCGTCGGCCACGTGCGCGACGCCGGTTCGCGGCGCAGGGTGCGCACGCCGTACGCGATGCCGCCGAGCGCGGGCGGCACCGTGACCAGCTCGATCGGGCGGACGTCGCCGACCGTGAGCGCCAGGATGCCGAAGCCGACGCCCGCGATGGCCGCCGCGATCGCGAGCGCGAGCCCCAGCCGGGCGCGTGCGGCAGTGCCGACGACCGTGGCCGCGGTCAGCGCCGTCATCACCGCGGCGGTGCGCAGCTCGTCGCCGGTCTGCTGCACGAGCAGCAACTGCAGCTCGGCGAGGGCGAACAGCACCGATGCGACTGCGAAGCCCGCGCCGGCGGTGAGGCCGACCGCGCGCGACGGTGTGGCGCGGAGCGCGGCGAGGGCGATCGCCCCCGCGATCCCCGCACCGGCCACCGCCCACAGGTCGGGTTCCAGGCCGCCGGCAGGAGCGATCTCGAGGAACCGCACGCCGCACGCGACCACCGCGACGACGAGTCCGCCCACCGCGAGCACGCCGCCCAGCGGCGCCCAGCGACGAAGACCCAGCACCGAGGCGCCCGCGACGCCGAGCACTCCGCCGATGACGGCCGTCATCGTGGTGAGCACGAGATCGGCCTCGGGGCGCGTGAGCGACATCGCGACCAGCAGCGCGGCTCCCGCGCCCGCCAGGCCGGCGGCCGCGCGGGCACCGGCGCGCGTGGACCCGCGCGCCGTCAGCAGGATCGCGACCACGATCGCACCCAGGGCCGTGACGATCGCGGCGATCGTGTCGCCCGCGAACCCGGGCGGAACGAGCCCTCGCAGCCCCATCACGACGGCGGCGACGCCGAGCAGCATCGCGGTCGGGGTGCGCAGCGTCCAGGCGTCGAAGAATCTTGGCGCGCGGGGAGCAGGTGCCGCCACAGGGGCCTCGACCGGCGCGGGCGGCGTGACGGGAGCCGCACCGGCACGCACTTCGCGCGCCGGCTCGCGCACCGCGGCCACACCGGCCGCGGCCCCGAGGTTGAGCACCACGTATGCCCAGACCCGCGCGGGCTCGGTGGCGACGAGGAGGCTCGGTGCCGTCGCCAGCACGAGGCCCACGATCCACGCCGGTCCCTCCGCGCCCGGCCAGACGGCGCCGGCGCGCCGGCGACGGAGCATTCCGAGCACGGCGCCGATGAGGCACATCGCGGCGACCGGGAGCGACACGGCTTCGACCTCGGTCGCCGCCCCGAGCAACCAGCCCGCGACTCCGACGACGAACGCGCCGGCGAGCGAGATCCAGCGGGTGGCGGCGGTCAGCGGCAGGCGGTCGAGGCCCGCGGCCGCGAGGTGCAGAGCGGCGAGCATGATGATCGTTCCGGCGACGATGCGCGGCTCGTCGGCGACCGGCACGATCGCGACGACGGCGGCGATGAGCGCGGCCGGCGGCACGATGAGCGCGTACAGCCGCGACGAGAGCCGGCTCGGGCGGGCCAGCGTCATGCCCCAGCCCGACGCGTACGCGACGGCGACCAGCAGCACGAGCCAGAGCACCTGCGACCCCCGCCCTTCGAAGGCGCGCTCGACGGCGACGAGTCCGATCGCGATCACGGCGACCGCGGCACCGAGGGGAGCGGCGGGACGGATGCTGCGCACCGGCGTGAACGACAGCGCCAGGCACACCGCCACCGCGACGAGCGCGATGACCACGCCTCGCAGCGCCTCGCCCGTCCATCCCTCGACCGCGGGCACCCACAGGCCGAGGGCGAGACCGCCCGCCAGTGCGATGCTCGCCTCGACCCGGCGGCGGAGGCGCACCAGCAGCGAGGCGAAGACCACGAGCACGACGGCCGACGGCACGACGTACGACTCCACGGTGGAGGAGGAGTCGGGGGTCCCCGCATCGAGCCACGACCACCACGCCGCGATCGCCGCGACCACCGCCGGCCACGCCAGCAGGCGGCGCGGGGCGTCGAGGAGCGGCATCCCCTCGCGCTTCGTCGCGAAGCGATCGTCCGCAGGGTCTGCCGCGACCGGTCCCACCCAGCCACGGGACACCGATGCCGCAGCGAAGCCGACGGCGACGATCGCGAGCGCGGCCCACGCGAGCCGGGGAGTCGCCGGCCACACCACGACGAGCACCGTGACGGCCGCGCCGAGGTCGGCTGCGAGCCGGCGGAGCGTGCGATCCGCCGGACGCGGTCGCGGTCGGGGCGCCGCGGGTGCGATGTCGGCCGGCCGCTGCGAGCCGGGCGCGGGCGGAGCCACGACCACGGTGCCGCGCCGGAACGCGGTGAGCGCCGAGACCAGCGGCACGACGACCGCCGCGGCGGTGAGGGCGAGCGGCGCCCAGTCCGCGCCGCGCACGTCGAGCGTTCCGAGCACGTCGTAGACGGTCGCGGCGGCGACCGGAGCCGTGAGCGCCGCGGCCAGGATCGCGGGCGCCCCCGCGATGCGGGTGACGCCGAAGGCGACGACCGTGAGGCCCGCCAGCAGCAGCGCGCCGCGAACGATCCCGAGGCCGGGCTCGCCGATCGCGGTCAGCAGCGCGTTCTCCGAGACGGCGGCGGGGTTCACCGCGGCCGGTGCGAAGGCGCCGACCAGTCCGATCGCGACGAGGACCTCGGCGGCTGCGGCCAGGCCGGTGCGACTCGCACGCTCGACGGGGAGTGCGAGGGCCGCGACGAGGGTCGCCAGACCCACCCACTGCAGCAGCACCGCGATGACGGGCGTCGCCTCGCCGTACAGTCCTGTCACCGCGGACGTCGCACCCGCAGCGAGGGGAGTCGACAGGGCGGCGACGACCACGGGGGCGAGCGCCGCCGCTACCGCGGCCACCCCGATCGGGCGCAGGGCCAGCCGCAGCGCGATCGGGTACGCCATCGCGACGGCGACC
>JAVBUG010000037.1:0-15594 GCA_031555515.1 Microbacterium sp.
AGCTACCGGTTCGATGCCACAGAGGCGGCCGACGCGACAGTCCCGACCCCACCCACCGTCGTCCGGGCCGCGGTTCCTGCGGCGGCCCTGGGCGCGCTCGACGCCGCGCTCCGCGAGTCCGTGCGCTACGCGCACGCCCGCCACCTCTACGGCGGGACCGTGCTCGACATCCCGCATGCCCGCAGCCTGCTGGCCGCGGCCCTCGCCGACGCCCTCACCGCCGACGCGCTGAGCAGCGCGGCCGTGTGCCTTGCCGACGCCCATGCCCCCGCAGCATCCGTCGCCGTCGCACTGAGCGCGCATCTCTCGTGCCTGCTGCTCGCCGAGGCGGCCCAGCAGGTGTCGGTGCTCGCCGGTTCGACGTTCTACGCACGCATCGCGCCGTTCGAGCTCATCGAGCAGCACGTGCGCGACCTCTCGGCCCTCGCGGTGCTCGTGCCCGATCTCGCCGACCCGCTCCCCGCGGCGCTCGACGGGCTGGGCGCCTGGTGCGCGGAGACGGATGCTGCGGCCCCGGCCTCGCTGCTGCGCCCCGAGGTTATGGCGGCCATCGCCGCGGACGCCCCGGGCGCCGTCGAGGTGCATGTCGCGCTCGCGGCCGCTGCCGCCGAGACCGCCACGGAAGCCGGCGAGCCGGTCGACGCGCACGCGGCGCTCGAGCTCGCCCACCGGGTGTCGCTGCTCACCGCTGCCGCCGCCGTCGTCGCCGGATGGATGCAGGCGCGCGGCTCGGAGGCGATCGCCGGCGACCCGCTCGCGATGGAGGCGTGCCTGAGGCGCATCCGCGGGCGGGTGGTGCGGCGCCAGCCGCCTCTTCCCGCCGACCTCGTGGCGCGACTCGTCGCGCACGCCGAAGCCCGCGCCGCGAGCGGCGAGGAGATGGCGATCGGTCCCGCCCGCGCGACCGTGCCGCTGACCTGAAACCGAAAGGACGACACATGCCCGTTCAGCTGACCACCACCGAGATCGAGCAGTGGCTCGTCGGACGCGTCGTCGCCTACGGCAAGATCCAGGCCGACGACTTCACGGTCGACACGCCGCTCGCCGAACTGGGGCTCGACTCGGTCTACGCCCTCACGCTCTGCGGCGACATCGAGGACGAGTTCCAGCTCGAGGTCGACCCGACCATCGTGTGGGACCACCCCACGATCCGCGAGCTCGCCGAGGGCATCCGGCAGCGTGCCGATGAGTGACGCCCGGCGCACGCTCATCTCGGCGCGCGGGGTGCACGTCGTGACCGGCCGCCTCCCCGCCGTCGCGTCCGGCTTCGACGCCGACGACGCCGCAGAGCTTCTCGGAACGGATGCTGCGACCCTCGGCACGCTCGACGAGACCCGCGTCGCGTCGTACCTGACGGCGCGCCGATGGGTGCGCGACATCGTCACCGTGCGCCTGCGGCGTCCGTGGCGGGGCTTCGAGGCGACGCCGCGCGGGGTGAAGCCGCGGCTCGCCGACTCGACGCTGGATGTGAGCATCGCCCACGCGGGCGACCGGCTCGTCGTCGGGGTGGTCGAGCACGGGCGGATCGGCGTCGACGTCGAGCTCGTAGCATCCGTCTTCGACCAACCGTCGCTCGCCCGTCGCCTCTGCACTCCTGCCGAACGCCGCCGCGCCGACGAGCTGGAGGGCGCCGAGCGAAGGGCCTGGCTCACGCAGCTGTGGGCGGTGAAGGAGTCGTACGCGAAGGCGCTCGGCGCGGGTCTCGCGCTGGACTTCCGGCAGCTCGACGGGGCGAATCTTCGTCACAGAGACGCGGTTCGCGGTGTGCTGACTCCCGCGTCGGGGGCGAGTCATGCGAAGATCGCAGTCAGCTGGGTCGCCGCCGCCCCTTCCCGTTCTCGGTCGTCCGTCCGGTCGACCAACTAGTCCCATCCCGGAAGGGCACTTCTATGCGTCTGTCTGTCATCGGCTGCGGGTATCTCGGAGCCGTCCATGCCGCGGCGATGGCGTCGATCGGCCACGACGTGGTCGGCATCGACGTCGACGAGCGCAAGGTCGCCTCCCTGTCCCGCGGCGAGGCGCCGTTCTTCGAGCCCGGACTGCAGGAGATCCTCACCGAGGGCATCGCCTCCGGCCGCCTCCGCTTCACCACCGACATGGCCGCCGCGCAGGGCGCGAAGGTCCACTTCGTCGGCGTCGGCACCCCGCAGCAGAAAGACGGCTACGCCGCCGACCTCACCTACGTCAACGCGGCCGTCGACGGCCTGCTGCCCTACCTGTCGCCCGGCGACATCGTGGCCGGCAAGTCCACCGTCCCGGTCGGCACCGCCGCCGACCTCACCCCCCGCGTCGACGCCACCGGCGCGACCCTGGTGTGGAACCCCGAGTTCCTCCGCGAAGGGTTCGCCGTCAACGCCAACATCGACCCCGACCGGCTCGTCGTCGGCGTCCCCGCCGGCGAAGCCGGCGAGACCGCCGCCGACGTGCTCCGCGAGGTGTACCACCCCTCCGTCGCGAAGAACACCCCGTTCATCGTCACCGACCTCGCCACCGCCGAACTCGTCAAGGTCGCCGCCAACGCCTTCCTCGCCACCAAGATCTCGTTCATCAACGCCATGGCCGAGATCGCCGAGGTCACCGGCGCCGACGTCACCCAGCTCGCCGACGCCATCGGCCACGACGTGCGCATCGGCCGCCGCTTCCTCGGCGCCGGCATCGGCTTCGGCGGCGGCTGCCTCCCCAAAGACATCCGCGCGTTCTCCGCCCGCGCCGAAGAACTCGGCCGCGGCGAATCCGTCGCGTTCCTCCGCGAAGTCGACGCGATCAACCTGCGCCGCCGCGAACGCGCCGTCGACCTCGTCGTCGACGCACTCGGCGGCTCCGTGTTCAAGAAGAACATCACCGTGCTCGGCGCCGCCTTCAAACCCCACAGCGACGACATCCGCGACTCCCCCGCCCTCGACGTCGCCGTCCGCCTGCACGGCCTCGGCGCCTGGGTCACCGTCACCGACCCCGCCGCGATCGACAACGCCCAACGCATCCACCCGCAGCTGAACTACGTCGAAGACCGCGACGAAGCCCTCCGCGAAGCCGACGCCGTCATCCTCGTCACCGAATGGGACGAATACCGCCGCGAACTCACCCCCGAACACGCCGCCACCCTCACCCGCGGCCGCATCGTCATCGACGGACGCAACGGATGGGATGCTGCCGCCTGGCGCAACGCCGGATTCAGCTACCACGGCATGGGGAGGCCGTAACCGCGGGCCCGGGAGGCGTCCATCTCCTGCGTTCCCGCAGACCGTGATCGTCAGGCGAGACGGCCGCCTCCAGGTCATGGACGAGCCACGTCGACCGTGGACAATATGGACCGCCGCGCGCGCCTCCGTGAAAGAGGTGCTCTCGTCGGTCAGAGCGCGTGGACGCTGAGGAGCTGCCACCCCTCGGGCACCTTGGCCTCGAGCGCGGCCATGTCGTCCGCCTCGATCTGTTGGACGTCGTCGCGGCGCACCATCGTCGCCGTGGACGTGAGCAGCTGCGAGCCCTTCGGCATCGCGGCCGGGATGTCGGTGGCGACCCACCCCGCGGGCAGCTGCGCCGCGACGGCACTGCTCAGGGCCTCGAGCGAGGAGCCTTCCACCTCGACGGTGCGGGTTTCGACAGGGCGGATACGGCCGATGAGCATGTCTCGATCCTACGAGCGCGTTCCGCCAGGATCGTGCCGGCAATGGACTCGAAGCCCGCCGAAGCAGCGGCCCTCAGGCTCGGGGGAGAGTTGTTTCTGAGAGCCGCTGCAGGCATCACCGTAAGGGCGACCACGTCATGTGCGTTCCGGGGTTGACAGCGGCTCGGCTCACTCCTAACGATCTCCCGTTGACGCTGCGGCAACGCGCCATTTCGGACCCCGGCCATCCGAAGTTCGCGAGTCCTCTCTCTCCTGCCGCTACCGTGGAGCCACTGCCGGCTCCTGTCTCGCCACGGAGGATACGAAATGTCTCAGCGCCCGCTCGGCGTCACGCTCGTCGCCATCATCGCCTGGATCTCGGGCTTCCTGCAGATCATCGGGTCGATCTTCGTGATCATCGGTGGCCTCTTCATCACGTGGCCGGCGATCGTCGGCTGGATCAGCCTCATCATCGGCGCCGTCACCCTCGCCGTGGGTGTGGGCCTCTGGCGCGGCAACCACACCGCGCGCACGATCGCGACGATCGTGTTCGTCGCGAACATCGTGCTCGAAGTGCTCGGGATGTTCAACGGCGAGAGCCTCTGGTCGGCGATCGGCGGCAGCATCCTGTCGATCATCGGGCTGATCCTGCTGTACACGCGGTCGGCGCGGGAGTACTTCGGAAGCTGACGCACGTCGCTTCGGCGCCCCCACCTACTTCGCGAGCTTCGCGAGCAGCTCCTTGAAGAGCACGTCGAGGCTCTTGTCCGTCGCCTTCTGCGGATCGGGCGGCTCGACCTTCGTATCGGTCATCGCCCTCGGCACCAGCACGGTGTTGCGCACGGACGTCATCTCGGGGTCGACGGGGAACCACTCGCGCAGCGACTCGCTGAGCGCGGCGACGGCGAGCAGGTCGTCGACATCCTTCAGATAGGGGGACCCCTCGACAAGGTCACGGACCGCGGCGTCGACCTCGGACAGGGCTGCGACCGTATCGACGTAGGCCTCGGTGAGGCGCTCGAGCTCAGGGGTGGCCAGCGCGAAGTCGACGGCGGCCACCTTCAGCCTGCCTGCGCCGCTGCTCACATTGCGCGCGGCGTCCTTGAGCGCCGTGATGTTCGGAATGGCGCCGGCCGACGGGTCTGCCGCAGCCTCGACGGCGGCCGGCGCCGGAGCATTGCCCCTGCGCCGACGCCTCCGCCTGTGTCTGCGCTCTCCAGCACGAAAAGCTCTCATTGCCGGCTCCTTTCCGCAGTGGCGAATTGGGTCACACGCAAGCACGCGAGCGAATACGCGACGACCGGGTCGCGGGCGTAGTTCCCGGTCGCTCCCAGAGCGGCCTCTTCGCAAGCGACGCGGTCGGCAGACGTCACGACGTCAGTCGGGCTGTGCCGCAGCGCGACGGCTTCCCACGCCAGCCGCTCATCGACGAACGCCGAGTGGTACAGGATCTCCGGCGGCTCGAGGGAGGCGACGTCGGGTTGTGCAGCACGGAACTCGTCGAGGAGAAGCAGTTGGCGTCGCCGAATCGCGGTCTTGCGCGGTTCGCGCTTCGATGGCGGCCCCCCAAATGTCTCGCGGCGCAGCCTCACGTACTCCGCGTCTGCACCCGCCTGCTTCTCGACATCAGCCGGGTCCCGATCGACGCTGCTCGCTCGGTTCGCGGCGTCAGCATTGACGGCTGCGACGACGCGGGTCTGCAACAGGCGCACCAGCAGCCCGTTGCGCTTCATCCTCCACATGCGCACATCCCGCTGGGCGATCACGAACTCGGACAGACCGGCATCAGGGCCTCGGCGGCCCACGCGCAGGTCGTCACGGAGTGACGTACGCGCGACATCCCAAAGATTGCGACCGCGCCGCAGTTCCTCCAGGATCGCCCCATCGAGGAATTCCCGGTACGCCTCGTGGGGCTTCGGCGTCTTCGGATCCTGGAACTTCGGGTCGCGGTAGGCGTAGTTGGCGAGCGTCGTCCAGGCGGCGCGGTTCTGCGGGTCTAGATCGACGGCGCGAGCAAGGATCGGGATGCCTTTCGCCCGGGCGGCACGGTTGGCAGAGAGGGCACTGCTGGCGATGTAGTGGAGCGCGATCGACTCGCCGTCGGTCGCGCCGGAGAGGTCGGCGTCGAATTCGGAACGGTACCTCGTGCGGAGCGTCGCGATCAGTTCTCCGCCGATGAGCGCTGCGAGCAGTTCGACGGAGGTCAGCTCGCTCACATCCGCCAGGGTGTCGCCGATCTTGACGCGCTTCGCTTTCATCAGGGCGCCGTTGCGCGAGATGGTGACCGACGCTGCGTTCTCGCCTTCGTTCTCGACTGTCAAGGTCCAGGGAGTCGAGCCGAGGATCGCGCTCACCGCCACTTGCAGGGTCGCCACGAACTTGTTATCCGACAACTCGCTCACCGCGGCGGCGGCCGACGTCAGATCGGTGCCGACCGGGAACTCGAGACCCCGGTTGGTGCGCCCCGCCATCCCATCGATCGCTGCCATGATGTGCGCGGTGTCGAGGCTCTTCCCGTCGTCTTTGCTCTTCAACTTGATGGTGACGCCCTGCCTGGTCGCGAACGCGAATGTAAGGAGCGCGACCGTCAGTGCAGCGACGAGCAACACGCCCCACCACGCGCCGGAACGCAGCAGCACATCAGGGACGAACTGCTCGAAGCGATAGTTCTCACCATCGACATCGGCTTGGCTTACCGGGCCGCCCTGTGCCATCACCCACATGCCGCGAAGAGATACGTAGGCCGGAACGACGACAGCAAGACCGAGGCCGACGATCCACGCCATCACTCGCCAGCTCCGCATCGATCTCATATTGCGCACCCTCGGGAGAAGCGCGAACAGCCGCGCCAGCACAAGCAGTGCGAGCGCGAAGAGTCCGACGAACACCAGGATCGGTGCGAGAACCTGGACCGTCTCACTGAATGCTTTCCAGAGCTCCCCGAGGCTGACCCCCGTGTACTCCGTCTCCGTCTTGGCGGGAGCGAGGCACGTCGCGATCTGCGCGGCGCTCCAGCCCTGGTTCTCCAGCAGCTCGGCAGCGACGCGCAGTGCGTCGTCGCCGCCCCCTTTCGCCAGAGCGACGGCGGCATCGCACGTGCGCTCAGCAGCGACGGCGGGCGTCGCCGGGCCGAACGCCACCGTCGCAGCGCCCCCGACGAGAGCGCTGACGCCGGCCATCCCCGAAACACGTCGCCAACCAGGCATAACGGCCCCCACCGCTTCCCGGAATTCCCCAAGTAGCGCATATCGTGGCCCTGCGCGGGCGGCGAGTCAAGAGCCTACGTCGACCGCGGGGCCGCGGCATCCGTCAATCCGGAATCCTGCGCCGCTCCCTCAGGTGCACGATCGCGAGGCCGATGACCGCGCCGAGCACGTTGGCGACGATGTCACGCAGGCTCGGCGTGCGCTGGGCGAGCAGCAGCGCCTGCCCCGACTCGATCACGAGCGTGGTGGCGAGCGCGAGCGGCACGACGAGTCCGCGGTGCAGCGGAAGCACGAGCGCCAGCAGCGCCCCGAAGGGCACGAAGAGCGCAACGTTCGCTGTCGTCTCGATGAGGTCGTACGTCAGCCACGGCACCGCCTGCGAGATCGCGCGCAGCAAGCCCGTCGCTCCGCGATCCACGGGCGTCGGCCAGAACGCGATGAGCGCGAGCATCGCACCGTAGACGACGAGAAGACGGATGCTGCGCCCCTGCGTGCGGCGCAGGTGCAGCGTCGCGACAGCCGCGGTGGAGGGCTGAGCGGGCACGAAAGAGGGTGCATCGGCGATGGCGGGCTCCCCTCGATCGGGCGCCGGCGACACTGCCGCGCAGTGCGGCGAGTCTACCGCGGGGGTGGGAGACGCTTCATCTGCGAATCTTTGTTCGATTGTTATGTTTCGAACGGCGAAGGGGTCGTCGGCGACTTCTGCCGGGGCCGTCGGGGGCGATCGCTCGCACGACGAATACCGTCGAATACGCTAATGAACTTCCGGCTCACACGACTCCAGTGAAGCAATTGGTGCCCCCCCAAACTGTGATCGGAAATAGAACAAATGTTTGACACTGTGAACCCGCAACCGCTATCCTGGACCCATGACCAGCGCACTGTCGTCCCTCGCAGAGGCGATCGACGTTGCGCGGGGAATCCTGCCCGACGAGCGCGATATCGCGTCGCTCGCACCGGCGGAACTGATCGCACTCAACGAGCAGATCGGGCGCGGCAAGCGCCTCGCCGAGAGCGTTCAGGCTCTGGTCGCGTCCGAGATCCAGCGGCAGTCACGGCCCGAGCTCGGGCCCGACAGCCTCGCGAAGATCCAGGGTTTCCGCAATCCCACGCAGTTCATCGCCGCGACGATGGGCACGACCACCGGCGACGCCGCCCGGCTCGTGAAGGTCGGCGAGGCCACGACTCCGCGCATGCTGCTGTCGGGCGACAAGGCACCCGCCCGGCATCCCCACGTCGGGCAGGGTCTGAGCGACGGCCGCATCGGGGCGCAGGCCGCGTCGGCGATCATCGCGATGCTCGACCGCGTGGCGATCCGCGCCGGCGCCGAGAAGGTCGACGAGGCCGAGAAGCTCCTCGTCGAACAGGCCGCCGGCCTCCCCCTCGACGCCCTGTCGAAGCTCATCCTCCGCGCCGAGGCCTGGCTCGACCCCGACGGCGTCGAGCCCCGTGAAGCAGATCTGGCCGCCGAGACGGCGCTGACGATCCGCCGCGATCGCTCCGGCATGATCATCATCAACGGCAAGTTCGACCCGGTCAGCGGCGCGCCGGTCGTGACCGCCCTCGAAGGCATGGTCACCGCGAAACTCCGGGCCCAGCGCGATGCCCAGAACGGCCGCGTCGCGCCGGCAACCGACGCACCTTCGACACCCCTGCTCGATGAGACGACGGATGCTGCGTCCCGCACGATCCCGCAGATGCAGGCCGATGCGCTCGTGAGCATCTGCGAGCACGCCCTCGGGTGCGACGAGAAGGAACTCCCCCTGAACGGGGTCACAGTGATCGTGCGCATGGACCTCGAGACGCTCCGCGAGGGCATCGGCACCGCCGAGATCGACGGCATCGACGCCCCGATCTCCGCCTCCGCCGCCCGCAAGCTCGCGTCGAGCGCCTCGGTGATCCCCGTCGTGCTCGGCGGCGACAGCGAGATCCTCGACTGGGGCCGCGAGCGGCGCCTCTACTCCACATCCCAGAAGCTGGCCCTCGGCGAGCGCGACGGCGGGTGCGCGGGGTGCGGACTACCGCCGCAGTTCACAAAGGTGCATCACATCCGCTGGTGGATGCGAGACGCCGGCCCCACCGACCTCGACAACGGGGTGCTCCTCTGTGAATCCTGTCACCACCGCATACATGACAACGGGTGGGACATACAGGTCGAAGGCACCGGCAGAAAAGCCAGGGTGTGGCTCATCCCACCTGCCTACGTCGACCCCGCGCGCACTCCGCGCCTCGGCGGGCGCCGCCGCTACGACTTCGCCGCCTGAAACCCCCGTTATCGTGGGCCCGTGTCCACCGATGCCTCGACCGAAGCGACGGTACTGCTGCGCCTGGACGAAGCCGACGAGCTCGCCGCCGCCTGGGTGTGCGCGCTGGCCGAGAGGCGCGGCATCCGCGCCCTCCTCATCAAAGGGCCGGCACTGCACCTCCACGGCCTCCGCGAGGAGCGGGTGTCGGCCGACGTCGACGTGCTCGTCGAGCCGGCGCGGTTCGAGGAGCTGTGCGAGGCGATCGAGGAATCGGGGTGGACGAAGCGACCCGGCGGGCTGATCAGCGAACTCACCACGCTGCACTCGAACACCTATCTGCGCGACGGGTGGCCGTGCGATCTGGATGTGCACAGCTTCTTTCCGGGGTTCCTCGCCAGTCCGGCCGACGTGTTCGAAGCGCTCTGGCGGCACCGGTGGACGCTGCCGCTCGCACACCGCGACTGCCTCGGGCTCGACAAGGTCGCCGGTGCCCTCGTCCTCGGGCTGCACTCCCTGCGCGGCGCCACCATTCAAGCTCGCCACCTCGACGAGCTCGAACAGCTCGTGCGCACCCCTCTCACCGCCGACGAACGCGCCGACCTCGGCGCGCTCGCCCGCGAGACCGGATGCGTCGCGACCCTCGAGACCGTGCTGCCCCGCATGGGGGTCCACGTCGAGCCGTCGGCGACGGAGCTGGCGTCACCCGACCTGCGCGACTGGCGCGAACGGGTGAGCGCCGGGTCGCACGGCTCCTACTTCTGGCTGCTGGCGCTGCGGAAGTCCCGGTGGCGCGATCGCCCGCGCATCCTCTGGCGGGCGGTCTGGCCCACCCGTCATGATCTGCTCGTCGCACGGCCCGAGACGACCGACACGTTCCGTGGGCGAACGCGAGCACGGCTGGCGCGGTGGGGGCGCGGCATCCGTTCCGCCCCTGCCGGAGTGCGGGCCGTCTGGACCCACCGCCGCGGCGTCAGCTCATGACGAGCCAGAGCACGCAGACCGCCGCGAGGAAGGCGGCCGCCACGCAGATGAGCCACATGGGCGCGCCGCCGTACTCGCGGAGGAGCCACGGCTCCTGTCCGATCTCGTAGCGCCGCCGCCGGCGTCGTGGATGTGCCATGTCGAGCCCCCACTCGTTGATGTTCCAGGTGCGCGACGCCATCGTCTCGGCCCGACCGTACGCGCGCGCGGTTGCCGGACGAGGACGTGCGTGTAACGAATTGCCGCAGACGCCTCAGGATCGCCCAAGCAAGCGGGAGACGTTACCGCTTGTTGACGGCGCGGGGTTGAGTCTCCGCTAGGGTGAGCATCACGTCGGCTGCCTGGGGCAGCCGCACGGCGGGCGAGGGGTCGCCCGTTCTGTTCACGGCTGTGGGAGCCCGAACGCCCGTCAGCCACGACTGTTCTCTGGGGGAACACAGTGTCCGACACGCTCGCGCGCGCGCTCGAATCCGATGACACCGGCATGGACCGCCGGAAGCTTCTGAAGATGGGCATCTGGGCAGCACCTGTTGTGGTGCTGGCGACCGCGACGCCTGCCGCGGCTTCGTCTCCGTCCACGACCCCGGTGCAGAATCTCAACGTGACCGCGTCCGGTGTGTCTTACATCAATGACGGTTCCAAGTTCACCGGAATCGCCGGTTCGGTGGCGATCAAGCTGCAGCAGAGCGCTGGACCGCTCACGAGTGCAGAAGGCATAACCGTCACACTGACTATCGATTCCGCTTCGCTGCAAAAGACGGCTCCCACGAACCTGTCTGCGGGCTGGTCGTCGGCGCCTCCGGTCGAGTCAGGAACGAACTTCATTTACACCTTCTCCCACCCGACGGCGCTCGCCCCCGAAGCGGCGAGCACACTCGATTTCACCATGCCCGGCGTCGCCGGGTTCTCAGCCACTGTGGGACGCGCCTGGCAGGCGAGCACGAGCGCAACGGTTACCGGCGGGAGTGTCGATGGGACGACGGTGAAGGGTGTGGTCACCGCGCAGGTCGCGACTGCGACCACGAGCGCCGTTATCTCCGGCGAGCCCAGCTTCCAACTCGGAACTGGGTCGACCAGTAAGCAGGTCGCAGTTACCGTCGCCACGGCGACCAACGCGGCGATGATCGCGAAGATGTCTGTGAAGCGAACCCACAGTCAGGATCGCTTCATCGGCGACACAGCCTGGGATCTCAGCAACCAGACCGTCGGCAGCGATAACTATCTCATCGCCACATCCGGGTCTTTGCCCGCAACGACGCCATCCGTCGCATTCCCCAAGTTCCATGAGCAGAACACCGGCGACGTTCATGAATTCACCATCGAGTTCTTGTTTGGAGGCGTCGCCTACGCACCTGCCACACGCAGAGGCAGCTTCTGATGCGGCTAGGACCCGCCTTCGCCACCGTCAGCCGGTGAAGACCAGGTCCTGATCGCGGAGGGTTCCGAGGAAAGACTCGACGTCGGGGCGGACGGTGTCGTGGTCGACAGCGGCCGCTTCGGCGACGCGGGCCACGATGTCGTCCGAACGGCCCGGACCTGCGGCGAGCGCGGTCCAGATCAGCGCTGCTGAACCCTCGAGAGCCAGAGGCGAAGCCGCGGGATTCGCCAGCGCCAGCACCACCACGCGCGGGGACTCGCCCGTCCAGGCGACGTCGTCGTGGATGCGCCACAGCGCGGGAATCGGGGCGACGAACGGCGACGAGACCTTCAGCACGCCGGCGGCAACCAGTTCCTCGACGGCGGCTTCGACGGCGACTCTGGCGTCCTTATCCCCAGGAGTGCCGTAGGCAGAAACTGCAGCAGCCACCAGCGCATCCAGACCGACACCGTCGGCGGCGCGCCAGAGTGCGGGAGCGATACCCGCGAGCACACGCACGATGCCGGCGTGGTCGGCGTCGACGTGGAGGAGCGCGAGGCGATCGGGATCAGCCAGCGGCAGCTCATCCAGGGGCGGGACGCGACCGAAGAGCCGCTCCCCTGACCCGGCAGTCACCGCGGCATGCCCCACACCTGCCGGCTTCGACACCTGCGGCTCCGACGGCGAGACCGCGGCCAGCTCGGCGAGAACCGACACGAGGGCCGCAGCATCCGTGTACGACACCCGACGCACGCCACCGACCGACGCGACGTGCGCGGCGATCGTGCGGAGCGGCGCCGGCAGGTTCGTGAGATAGCTCGACTGGGCGACCAGCTCGTCGAGCGCGTCGCCGAGGTCGACGTCCGAGACGACAGCCCCCGCGACGCCCTCGCGGCGATCGAGCAGCACGATCCCCGCGAGTCGCAGCGTGGCGGACGGCAACGAACCCAGCCCCAGGGCCGACGGCGAACGCTGCGCCTTCTCGGGCTGACCGGGCTCGATGATCGACAGCGGCTTGCGAAACGCGTGGACGCGACCCGACGAGTCGACAGCGACGGTCTCGTCCGACACGTACCCGAACTCCTCGCCGAGCACGCGCGACGCCGTCGTCTTGCCGCGACCACTCGGACCGATGAGCGCCACCACCCTGCCGTCGGGCAGCGCGACGCCGGCCGCGTGGAGCATCCACATGCGTCCGCGCTGCGCCTCGATCGCCGCGAGCGTGACGCGCTGCGACAACGACGACAGCAGAGAACGGATGCTGCCACCCGCACCCGCGACCACCTCGAGGTCGGCGTCACCCGGTGCCGCGGCATCCGTCCATGCCTCTTCGACGGCAGCCCGCGAATCCGCGTCCAGACCATCGCACACGATGCCCACCCGCACCCCGAGCGCATCGATCACGAGGTTGTCGGGCACACGCGGTAGTGTACGGGGGACTGGGAGGGGGCCCATGGAGCTGCGGGATTACCTGCGTATCTTGCGCGCACATTGGCTCGCCATCGTGATCCTCACCCTCCTGGGAGTGGTCGTGGCGTGGGGATGGACCGCCCTGCAGCCCAAGGTCTACACGGCCAACGCCAGCGGCATCGTCACGGCGACCAACGCCGGCTCCGACACCGGGTCCTCGCTCGTGGGCGACCAGCTCGCCCGCAGCAAGGTGACCTCGTACGTCGAGCTCGGATCGTGGCGCGCCGTCGCCGAGTGCGCGATCGACGAGCTCGGCCTGTCGACCACCCCGGAGTCCCTCGTCACCCGCGTCGACGTCTCGAACCCGCTCGACACCGTCATCGTGCGCGTGACTGCGACGGCCTCGAGCCCTGAAGAGGCCCGCGACCTCGCCGAGTCGTGGCTCGGGTGCATGGTCGAGCAGATCAACAACGTCGAGGGCACCGACGAGACCGGCACCGCCGCCGTCACGCTCGTCACCGGCGACTCGGCGCGCCTCCCCACCGCCCCGTCGTCGCCGAACGTGCGCCTCGCGCTCGCCCTCGGCGCACTCGTCGGCCTCGCCCTCGGCATCGGCTACGCGGTCGTGCGCCACGTGCTCGACCGGCGCCTGCGCGACCCGCGCGACATCGAACGCGAGACCGGCGTCCCCGTCGTCGGAACCCTGCCCGTCGACAAGGGCCTCAGCGTCGAGCGCGGCCTCGCCGACTTCGAGAGCCAGCACTCCGCGTCGGCCCCGCTCGCCGAGGCGATGCGCGAACTGCGCACGAACCTGCAGTTCATGGACGTCGACAACCCGCCCCGCGCGATCGTCGTCACGAGCCCGCTCCCCGGCGACGGCAAGTCCACGATGGCCGCCAACCTCGCCGTCAGCCTCGCCGCCGCGGGCCGTCACGTCGTGCTGCTCGACGCCGACCTGCGCCGCCCCATGGTCTCGACAGTGTTCGGCCTTCCCGACGGCGCCGGCCTCACCGACGTGCTCTCGGGACGCGCCGAGCTCAACGACGTCGTGCACAACGTCGGCGCGAGCCGCAACCTCGCCGTCATCACCGCCGGCCGCGTCCCGCCGAATCCCAGCGAGGTGCTCGGCTCCAACCGCATGCAGGCCCTGGTGCGCAGCCTCACCGAGCACGCCCTCGTCATCATCGACTCCCCGCCCCTGCTTCCGGTGACGGATGCTGCGGTCCTCACGACCGCCGCAGACGGCGCGCTCATCGTGGTCAGCGCCGGCAAGACGACCTACGACATGCTGCACAAGGCCCTCGCGAACCTGGGCAAGGCCAACGCCCGCGTGCTCGGGGTCGTGCTGAACCGCGTGCCGCGCAAGAACGGCGGGTACTACGGCTACCAGTACCAGGGCGACTACGCGGGGGCGGACACCCGCTGACCCACCGCGGCCCGGAGCGGATGTTCGGGAGCGCCCCGTAGGGTGGACCGGTGACCGACTCGCCCCTGCCCCGCTCCGCGCGCATCGGGGGCGTCGTCTTCGCCTCCGTGCTCGGCGGACTGCTCGTGCTCGCGGTCGTCGGCACCGCCTGGGTCGGCATCCGCGGCGCCCTCGCCTACAGCCACCTCACCGACGCGCAGCAGACCGCTGCGGCGGTGCGCGAGAACCTCGCCGATCCCGCCGCCGCGAGCGACGCGATCTCGGCCCTCGCCGCCGACACCGGCGCGGCGCACGCGCTGACCTCCGACCCGGTGTGGGAGCTCGCGGAGGGCCTCCCCTGGATCGGCCCGCAGCTCGCCGCCGTCGCGACAGTCGCGGATTCCCTCGACGGCGTCACGAGCACCGCCCTGCGTCCGCTCTCGGAGGTCGCCGCCTCGTTCAGCGTCGACACGCTGAAGCCCCAGGCCGGACGCCTCGATCTCGCACCGCTGCAGCAGATCAGCGGCGCCGCGCAGACCGCGAGCGACGGGGTCGGTGCTGCCGCAGCATCCATCTCGTCCATCGACCGCACCGCGCTCGTCGCGCCCGTCCGCGACGCCGTGGATGAGGTCGACGGCCTCCTCACCGAGGCGGGGATCGCCACCGACGCACTCGCGCGCGCCACGCAGCTGCTGCCGTCGATGCTCGGCGCCGACGCGCCGCGCGACTACCTCGTGCTGTTCCAGAACAACGCCGAGTGGCGCTCGCTGGGCGGGATCCCCGGAGCGATGGCGCTCATCCACACCGAGGGCGGCGCGCTCAGCCTCGCGGCGCAGGAATCCTCGAGCGACTACCCGCGCTACGACGACGCCGTGCTGCCGCTCGGCGACGAGGTCACCGCGATCTACGGCGAGCGGCCCGGCCGGTGGATCCAGAACGTCACGCAGGTGCCCGACTTCGCGATCAGCGGCGCGCTCGCCCGCGAGATGTGGGCGCGACAGCACGGCGGGCAGCAGGTCGACGGCGTGATCTCGCTCGACCCGGTGGCGCTGTCGTACCTGCTCGAGGCGACCGGCCCGATCACGCTGCCGACCGGCGACGTGCTGGCCCCCGACACCGCCGTGCAGCTGCTGCTCAACGACGTCTACGCCCGCTACACGCGCCCCGCCGATCAGGACGCCTTCTTCGCCATGGCCGCCGCCGCCGTGTTCGAGAGGCTCTCCGGCGGCGACGTCGACCCGGCCGCGCTCGTCGGCGCCCTCACCCGCGCCGGTGACGAGCACCGCCTGCTGATGTGGAGCGCGCACCCCGAGGAGCAGGCGATCATCGCCGGCACGACCCTCGCGGGCGGACTGCCGGTGACCGATGACGCGACCTCGACGTTC
>JAVBUG010000024.1:0-20418 GCA_031555515.1 Microbacterium sp.
TGTCGCCGGCGAAGGCATCGTCGATCCACTCCCGCGCGGCGACGAGCCGCGACGGCGCGGGCGTCTCGTCGAACAGCAGCACGAGCTCGGTCGGCGACGACGGGTCGGCGCGCGTCTCGAGCGCGTCGCGCACGGCATCGAGGTGTTCGTGGGGCACGTAGTGGTCGGCGAATCCGGCGTAGATCGCGTCCGAGGCATCCATCACCGCACCCGTCAGCCCGAGATACTCGCCGAGTCGGCCCGGCGCGTGGGCGAGCAGCCATGTGCCGCCGACGTCGGGGGTGAAGCCGATGCGGGTCTCGGGCATCGCCAGCTGCGAGCGCTCGGTCACGATGCGGATCGCGGCGTGACCGGCGACGCCGATGCCGCCGCCCATCGTGATGCCGTCGGCGAACGCGACGAGCGGCTTCGGGTACTCGGCGATGCGCGCGTTGATCGCGTACTCGGCGCTGAAGAACACGGCGGCGTCCTCGGCGCGGCCGCTGGTGACCTGCTCGGCGAGGCCGCGCACGTCGCCGCCGGCGCACAGCCCGCGCTCGCCGGCGCCGTCCAGCAGCACGACGTCGACCTCGGTGTCGTGCTCCCACGCGTCGAGCGTCGCGTGCAGCTGCTCGACCATTCCGAGGTTGAGCGCGTTGATCGCGCGGGGCCGATTGAGGGTGAGGCGCCCGAGGCCGCCGCTCGTGCTGACGAGGACGGTGGGCTCCGCGGCTGCTTCGGCGAGGTCGGTCACGAGCGCAACGTTACCGGCAGGGCGAACTTCTCCCACGCTGAGACCGGATTTCCGCCAGGATGGGACGGAGTTCTGCATTGAGTCCGCAATGGAGCGGCCCCGTTCATTGCCCCACGGGGTGTCGCCCACGACCAAGAGAGGGTTCGGCATGCCCGACGGCCAGTCGCTGGAGTTCTCAGGTGTCACCAAGCGCTTCGGCGCGGTCACGGCGGTCGCAGGACTCACGGCTCGGGTCGAACCGGGAATGGTCACCGGATTCCTGGGCCCGAACGGCGCCGGCAAGACGACGACGCTGCGCGTGCTCCTCGGTCTCGAGAAGCCGACCGACGGCCACGCCACGATCGGCGGAAAGCGCTACGCCGAGCTCGACAGGCCGCTGCAGACCGTCGGCGCCGTGCTCGAGGCATCCAGCTTCCATCCGGGCCGCACCGCCGCCGCACACCTCACGATCTACGCCCAGGCCGCCGGCATCGGGAAGGCCCGCGTGGGCGAGGTGCTGGATCTCGTGGGACTGACGGATGCTGCGAACCGCAAGGTCGGCGGATACTCCCTCGGCATGCGCCAGCGCCTCGGCCTCGCGTACGCGCTGCTGGGCGACCCGGGCGTGCTGGTGCTCGACGAGCCGGCGAACGGGCTGGATCCCGAGGGCATCCGCTGGATGCGGGGGTTCCTGCGCCAGCTCGCGAGCGAGGGCCGGACCGTGCTCGTCTCGTCGCACCTGCTCGCCGAGGTGCAGCAGACCGTCGACGCGCTGCTGATCATCTCGCGCGGTCGTCTGGTCTTCCAGGGCGGCGTCGACGAGCTCACCGATCCGCGCGAGTACGCCACCGTCGTCGACTCCCCCGACCGCGCCGCGCTCACGGCGGCGCTGACCGCCGCCGGCGTGCCGTTCGAGGTGCTGCGCTCGGGCCTCACCGTGCGCGGCGTCGACCCTGTCGCCGTCGGCGCGGCCGCCGCTGCCGGGGGCGTCGCGCTGTCGGCGCTGCACCGCCGCGGCCCCGCGCTCGAGGAGGTCTTCCTCGACCTCGTCAACGGCACGCGCGTGCACCCGAGCGCCGCCGGCAAGCTGGAAATTCCGGATGCTGCGTCCCCGGCGCCGGTGGCGGAGACAGGGTCCGAATCCGACGAGGCGGCCGAGTCGGCGCTCACCGCGGCCGCGCTCGACGCCGAAGCCACGGGCGCACCCGGGGCTGCGACAGCCCTCGCCGCCGCGGCCGGCGCCGCCTGGGTCTCCGAGCGCGACGAGCCCCGCGAAGACAGCGAGCCCGAGGCGCCCGAAGCCCCCGCCGACCCCCGGTCGTTGAGCGAGCAAGGAACGCGGTCGTTGAGCGAGCCTGCGAGTCGAAACGCAGAGACGAAACGCGCCGAGCCCGGCGGGGACAGCGAGCCCGAAGCGCCCGCCGCACCGGCGCCCGTCGCCTACGCGGTCGCGAGCACGGGCGTGATCGACATCGTGCCGTCCGCGAAACGCGCCGAACCCGGCGCGGACGACGGCCCGGAAGACACGTCTGCGCCTGGTGCAGGCGTTTCGTCTGCGGGCGCTGGAGCGCCCTCCGCTCAACGACCGGGGCTCGAGTCCGGCTCCCTGGGCGAGCCGGAGCCCGAATCCGCATCGGACACCGAGCCCGAGCCCGAGCCCGAGCCCGAACCCGAACCCGCATCGGACACCACGTCCGAACCCGAACCCGCGGCCGAGGCGGAGCCCGCCCCCGCCGACCCGTGGGCTCCTGAAGACGCCGACCCCGACGTCGAAGCGATCGGCGAGATCGACGACGAGCTCTCGACCCCCGAGCCGCCCGACGCCGACGACGACCGGCCGTGGGAGCACTACGTCAAGACCGACTCCGACATCGAAGCCGACGCCTTCTTCGCCGCCTTCGACCACACCGCCCCCCACGGCGGGTCCGATCCCGACGCCGACCCCGAGCGCAAGCCCGACGCTGACGCCGACGCCGAGGCCGAACCCGAGCCCGAGCCCGAGCCCGAGCCCGAGCCCGAGCCCGAAGCCTGGGTACCCCCCGAGGCCGAGGCCTTCGAGGGCACAGCCGTCCCCGCTCCGCCCGCGGACGACGCCGAACCCGCGGAAGAGGCCGAAGGCGCAGCATCCGTCCCCTCCGAAGCCGAACCGACCGCAGACGCCGTCACCGCACCCGCCGACGAGGAAGGGGTCGACCGATGAGCCTCACCGCCGCGACCCGCGCCGAGAGCACGAAGCTGTTCTCGACGAGCATCTGGTGGATCCTCGCGATCGTCCTGTTCGCATACGTCGCCTTCACGGCCGCGGCGCTCGGCTTCGTCTACGCGGCGGCCGCGACGGGTTCGCTCCCCGGCAACGCGCCGCCCCTGCCCGAAGAGGGCCTCGCCGCGACGCTGTACAGCACCGCGACCACGGTCGGCTACGTCGTCCCGCTGCTCGTCGGCACGCTCATGGTGACGGCGGAGTTCCGCCACAAGACCCTCACTCCCACGTTCCTCGCGACGCCGCGCCGCGGCCGCGTGCTCGTCGCGAAGCTCGCCGTCGGCGTGCTCATCGGCGTCCTGCTGGGCGTCGTCGGCATCGTCGCGGCGGTCGGCACGTCGGCGGCGTTCCTCGCGGGCTTCGGCCTCGAGACCGACATCACCTCGCCCGACACCTGGGCGATGCTGGGACGGATGCTGCTCGCCTACGTCCTCTGGACGCTCATCGGCGTGGGCGTCGGCGCCCTCGTGCGCAACCAGGTGGGCGCGATCGTCGGCGTCCTCGTGTTCACGCAGTTCATCGAGCCGATCGGGCGGACCGCCGCCGCGTTCGTCGAGGGCCTGTCGGACGTCACGCGCTTCCTGCCGGGAGCGGCGAGCGACGCGCTGGTCGGGGCGAGCGTCTACGCGGCGACGATCCCGCAGGGCTCGGCCGATCCGCTGGAGTGGTGGGTGGGCGGACTCGTGCTGCTCGGCTACGCCATCGTGTTCGTCGTGCTCGGCCACCTGGTGAGCTGGCGCCGCGACGTCAGCTGACCCGGCGTCAGACGGCGGGAGCCGTCGCCGGTGTCTTGCGCTTTCGCGGCTTGCGCTCGGGGACGACCGGGATGGTGCCGGTCTCGGCCGCGATGTCGACGACGTCGGTCGGCTCGGCGGCGACCTCGACGCGCAATGCCTGCACGAGGGCGAGGCCGTGGCGCGTGGTGAGGATCACGCGCTGGAACTCGGGGTGGCCCTCGAGGTCGATGACGACACTGGGCCGGTGGCGGCGGATGATCGCGAAGTCGTCGCCACCCGCCGAGCGCCAGGTGCCCGCGGCGATGATGCCGCGCACGTGCGTGCCGGGGCTCGGGATGCCGCGCAGCCACGTCCACGCGTCGTCGGTGAGCTGCACCTTGGTGATCGTCGAGCGCTCGATGACGACATTCCCCTTGTGGAATGACAGCGCGCGCTCAGACACCGACAGCACGACCTCGAGCTGCGTCGAGTCGAGCAGCAGCGTCACCATGTGCCCAGTCTGCCAGCGCGGGCGGTCGGAACCGGGCTCATTTGCTTACGGGAGGGCAACGATCCTTCGCCCCGGCACCCGCGGGCGGTGCAAGACTGGATCGGTGACCGTCGTGTCCCCCTCCGTCACCTCGTCCCCTTCCGCCTCCGCCGCCGTGGACGCCGCGCTCGCGCGCGCCGCGGCGGGCGGGCGCCTCGGCGCGGACGACGCCGAAACGCTGCTGGGCGCCTCGGGCGAGCAGTTCGACCGCCTGCTCGAGATCGCCGGCGCGTTGCGCGACGCGGGGCTCGCAGCATCCGGTCGTCCCGGAGTCATCACATACTCGCGCAAGGTGTTCGTTCCGCTCACGACGCTGTGCCGCGACCGCTGCCATTACTGCGTGTTCGTCGACACTCCGGGGCAGCTCCTCAAGAAGCACAAGCCCGCGTACATGTCTCCCGAACAGGTGCTCGCGGTCGTGCGACAGGGGCAGGCGATGGGCTGCAAGGAGGTGCTGCTGACCCTCGGCGATCGCCCCGAGGATCGCTGGCCCGAGGCGCGCGCATGGCTCGACGACCACGGCTTCGCCTCGACGATCGAGTACGTCGCGCACATCGCGCGCCTGGTCGCCGCCGAGACGGGCCTGCTCGCGCACGCCAACCCGGGAGTGATGAGCGCTGACGAATTGCGGATGCTGCGTCCCACCGCGCCGTCGATGGGCATGATGCTCGAGACGACCTCGCGTCGCCTGTACGAAGAGCCCGGGCAGGTGCATTTCGGCTCGCCCGACAAGGACCCGGCAGTGCGGCTCGAGGTCATCGACGCGGCCGGGCGCGAGCGCGTGCCGTTCACCACCGGGATCCTGGTGGGGATCGGCGAGACCGTGCGCGACCGCGCCGAGTCCCTCCTCGCGATCCGCGAGGCCCACGAACTCCACCAGGTCGACGGGCAGGGCCACGTGCAGGAGGTGATCGTGCAGAACTTCCGCGCGAAGCCCCGCACCGCCATGCAGGGCGCGCCCGACGCGGAGCTGCTCGAATACGTCGCCGCCGTCGCCGTGGCCCGGCTCGTGATGGGCCCGCGGATGCGCATCCAGGTGCCCCCGAACCTGTCGGACGCCACCGAGTTCGGCCTGCTCGTGCGCGCCGGCGCCGACGACTGGGGCGGCGTCTCGCCGCTCACCGCCGACCACGTGAACCCCGAGCGTCCCTGGCCGCACCTCGACGACCTCGCCCGTATGACGGCGGAGCTCGGGTTCGAGCTGCGCGAGCGCCTGACCGCGCAGCCCGAGTTCGTGCTGGGCGCCGAGACGTGGATCGACCCCGCGCTGCGCCCCGCTGTCGCCGCGCTCGCGGACCCCGAGACAGGCCTGGCCTCTGCCCTCCCCGCGTCGCACGCTCCCGCGCCGCGCTCCCCTGCCGCTGCCGCGTCACCGGCCACGCCCGGACCGTTCTCAGGATCGATTCCGAGTGCGGTGGAAGAGAAGCGCGGAATTCCGCGCGTGCGCGCAGCCGCAGACGGAGACCGGGCGACACCGGTCCTGAAAACGGAACGAGGCGCCGCTGTCCGCCGCCTCGCCGAGGCCGCGGCGGCGGACCCGCTCGCGCTCGACGACGCGGAGTGGGTCGCACTCCTCCAGGCGACCGGGGACGACCTCGACGTGCTCGCGGCGACTGCCGACGACGTGCGGCGCTACACCGTGGGCGAGGCCGTCACGCTCGTCGTGAACCGCAACCTCACCTCCTCCGGGCTCCGCGCGACCGCGACCGACGACCCGGCGACCTTCACGCTCGACGACGTCGAGGCGATCGCAGCCGACGCATGGGATCTCGGTGCCAGCGAGCTCTGCGTGCAGGGGCTCCTCCCTGCGTCGGAAGACCCGTCGGGCTACCTCGACATCGCTCGCGCGGTGAAGGCCGCGGCCCCCGGCATCCATCTCCACGCGTACCGCCCTCAGGACGTGCGCGACCTCGCCGACCGCTCCGGTCGCTCTCTCGACGCGGCCCTCGCCGCCCTGCGCGAGGCCGGCGTCGACACCGTTCCCGGCACGGGCGTCAAGGTGCTGAGCGAGCGCGTGCGGCAGCTCGTCGCGCCGACCGACCTCGAGATCGACCGCTGGGTCGCGGGCATCACCGCCGCGCACCGCGCCGGCTTCCGCTCGACGAGCGTGATCTTCTACGGTCACGTCGAGACCGCCGCCGAGCGCATCGCGCACCTCCGTCAGCTCCGATCGATCCAGGACGAGACCCGCGGCTTCAGCGAGTTCGTGCCGATCCCGCTCCCCGGCGCTGCGGGCGGCGTTCCCCTCGTCCCCGGCCGCGCACCGCTCGACGAGCATCGCGCCATGGTCGCCGTCTCGCGGCTGCTGCTGTCGGGCAGCATCCCGCACCTCCAGATCCCGTGGACGCGCGTCGGGCGCGAGGCATCCGTCGCACTGCTGCAGTCCGGCGGCGACGACCTCGGCGGCACCCTCCTCGACGGCCGCGTGAAGCCCGAGGCGGGCATCGAGCACGGCCTCGAGCTGCCCGTGACGGATGCGTCGGCCATGGTCGCGCGGCTGTTCCGGCCGTTCCGCGTGCGCACCACGACCTACGGTCAGGTGGGCCCGCGGTGACCCGCGTCGAGGTCGCGATCGTCGGAGCCGGATTCGCCGGCATCGGCGCGGCATCGGCGCTGCGACGCGCGGGCCGCGACGACTTCGTCGTCCTGGAGCGAGGGGCATCCGTCGGCGGTACGTGGCGCGACAACACGTATCCGGGCATCGCGTGCGACGTGCCCTCGCACCTGTACGGCTTCGCTGCGCACCCGAACCCGACGTGGTCGGGCACGTACGCGAAGGGCGCCGAGATCCACGCCTACCTCGAGCACGTCGTCGACACCGAGGGCCTGCGCGATCGGCTGAGGCTCCGCACCCCCATGCGCGGGGCCGAATGGGATGCTGCGCACCACGTGTGGCGGCTCACCACGCCGTCCGGCGTCATCACGGCCGACGCGCTCGTGCTCGCGTGCGGACGCCTCACCGAGCCGACGATCCCGCGGATCGCCGGGCTCGAGCACTTCCCGGGGCCGCTGTTCCACTCGGCGCGGTGGGATCACTCCGCCGAACTCGCCGGAGCCCGCGTCGGTGTGGTCGGCACCGGCGCCAGCGCCGTGCAGATCGTGCCCGAGCTCGCCCGCACGGCGGCGCACGTCACGCTCTTCCAGCGCACGCCGGCGTGGATCGTGCCGCGCGGCGGCGAGGACTACTCCGCTGCCGACCGCGCCCGGTTCGCCGCGACGCCGCAGGCGCTCGAGGCGCTGCGGGCCGACCTCTACGCCGAAGGCGAGGCGCGCTTCGCGTCGCGCTCGGGTGACTCCGCCGCGGCCGCCGAGGCGGAAGCCGTGGCACGCGCGCACCTGGCGCGCCAGGTCGCCGACCCCGCGCTGCGCGCCGCCCTCACGCCCGATTACGCCTTCGGCTGCAAGCGGGTGCTGCTCTCGGACGACTTCTACCCCGCCGTCGCCTCCGACGCCGTGACCCTCGTGCCCGAGGCCCTCGTCGAGGTCGACGGCTCCACCCTCGTCGCCTCCGACGGCACCCGCCACGAGGTCGACGTCCTCGTCCTCGCGACGGGTTTCGCCTCGACGCGCCAGCCCTACGCCGAGCTCGTCACCGGCGAAGGGGGCACGACGCTCGCCGAGCACTGGTCGGCCGGCATGACGGCGTTCGCCTCGACGGTCGTCGCGGGTTTCCCGAACCTGTTCGTGCTCAACGGCCCGAATGCCTCGCTCGGCCACTCGTCGTCGGTGCTCATGATCGAGGAGCAGGCGGGCTACGTCACCCGCGTCCTCGACGACCGCGCCGGCCGCGTGCTGCGCGTCGACCCCGACGCCGAGCAGGCCTACACCGACGAGATCGCGCAGGCCGCGGCATCCACCCGCTGGATGACCGGCGGATGCCGCAACTGGTACGTCGACGAACGCTCCGGCCGGCTCGCGCTGCTGTGGCCCGGCACTGTCGACGCCTTCCGGCAGCGCCTCGCCCGCGCCGACGGTTCCGAATTCCTCCCCGTGTCCGCTCTCGAAGGGAGCCCCGCATGACCGTTCCTCTGCGCTTCGGCTACAAGGCCTCGGCCGAGCAGTTCGGCCCCGCCGAGCTGCTCGAGTACGCGATCCAGGCCGAGGAGGCCGGGTTCGACTCGGTGTTCATCTCGGACCACCTGCAGCCGTGGCTGCACGACGGCGGGCATGCCCCGGCATCCGTTCCGTGGCTCGGAGCGCTCGGCGCGAAGACCTCGAAGGTGCTGATCGGCACGTCGGTGCTGACGCCGACGTTCCGCTACAACCCGACCGTCGTCGCGCAGGACTTCGCGACGCTCGGCGTGATGTACCCGGGCCGCGTGATCCTCGGCGTCGGCACCGGCGAGGCGCTCAACGAGGCGAACCTCGGCATCACGTGGCCCGATCCGCCGGAGCGGTTCCAGCGGCTCAAGGAGGCCATCGGCCTCATCCGCCGGCTGTGGTCGGAGGACCGCGTCACCTTCGACGGCACCTACTACCACGCCCGCAACATCACGATCTACGACAAGCTCCCCGAGCCCGTGCCGATCTACATCGGCGCCGCCGGTCCCGCGGCGACGCGCCTCGCCGGCCGCATCGCCGACGGCTTCATCACGACGTCGGGCAAGAAGCGCGAGCTGTACACCGACACGCTGCTGCCCGCACTGCACGAAGGGCTCGAGAAGGCCGGCCGCCCGGCCGACGCGATCGACACGCTGATGGAGATCAAGGTGTCGCTCGACGAGACCATCGAGGCCGCGAAGGAGAAGACCCGCTTCTGGGCGCCGCTGGCGCTCACGCCCGAGGAGAAGATGGGCATCGACGACCCCATCGAGATGCAGCGCCTCGGCGAGGCCCTGCCGATCGAGCGCGCAGCGTCGCGGTTCATCGTGTCGGACGACCCCGACGAGCACGTCGAGCGCATCGCCTGGTACATCGGCCTCGGCTTCCGCCACCTCGTCTTCCACGACCCGGGGCACGACCAGGGCGCGTTCCTCAGGATGTACGGCGAAGAGATCCTCCCGCGCCTGCGCGCGAAGTACGCGTGAGCCCGCTGTTCGGCCGGCGTCCGCGTGCCGTTTCTCAGGATCAGCCGAGCCCGAAATCCTTCTCGACCGGCGTGTCGGCGGCTTCCGCGGCCTCCGGTCCTGAGTTCGGAACGCCGCGCTGGGTCGTCGTGGTACCGGTCAAGCCCTCGGCCCGGGGGAAGTCACGGCTCGACGTCGAGGGCGTCGGCCGCGCCGACCTCGCCCGCGCGATCGCGCTCGACACGCTCGCGGCGGCGAGCGCCTGCGAGCTCGTCGCGCAGGTCGTGGTCGTGACCGACGACGCCGCGCTCGCGCGCGAGGCGGCGATGATCCCGGCGCTGCGGTTCGTGCCCGAGGGCGACGCCCGCGGGCTCGACGCCGCGGTGGCCGCCGGCGTCGCCGCGATCGATCCGGGAGGACGGATGCCGCGCGCCGCTCTTCTCGGGGACCTCCCGGCGCTGCGACCCGCCGACCTCGCCGATGCGCTGGGGGCCGCAGCATCCGTCCCCCGTGGCGTCGTGCCCGATGCGGAGGGCACCGGATCGACCCTGGTCACCGCGGGGCCGGGCACCCCGTGGGAGTCGTCGTTCGGCGACGGCTCGTTCGCGCGCCACGTCGCGCTGGGGTGCCAGGCTCTCGAGATCCCGGATGCCTCGACCCTGCGCCGCGACGTCGACACCGCCGCCCAGCTCGACACCGCCCGTGCCCTGGGTCTGGGCCCGCGCACCGCGGCGCTGCTCGCCTCCGCCCCGCGGGCCTGACTCCGGCCACCTGCGGGGGTGGCAAACCCCCGGAAACGTACCTCCGCCGCGACCGGGTCGGCCCATGACGCCGCAACACGGCCGGGGAGCGACCGCACCGGCCAACCCGAGGCGGGGATAGCCTGAGCGCATGAGCGACTACCAGGTGCTGGAGATGGGCGGGCTCGACGAGTGGCGGGCGCACTTCGGCGGGTTCACGCCCGACCGCTCGCGCGACGGGCGCCGCGTCGTCGACCACGACATCACGATGCAGTACATCGGCATGACGGCGAACGCCTTCGAGCCCGGCGAGCAGGCGGGCTACTGGCACTCGCACGGTCGCGTCGAGGAGCTCTACGTGTTCCTCGCCGGCCGTGGACAGATGGGCCTCGACGACGACATCGTCGACGTCGGCCCCGGTACCGTCGTGCGGGTCGGGCGGGGCGTGTGGCGCACGTGGCGCGCGACGCCCGACAGCGCCGAGCAGCTGCGGTGGCTCTGCATCCGCGCCGGCGGCGAGGAACTCCCCCACCTCCCCGACGACAGCACGCGCGACAACGACCGCCCCTCCCCGTGGGGATGAGCGCGACGGGTCACGCGATCAGCAGGTAGACCGCGCCGACGATCGTGAAGGCGATCACGAGCTTCTCGAAGACGGACTGCGGCATGCGGTCGGCGAGCCAGCGGCCGCCGAACGCGGCGACGACCACGACCGGCACGAGCACGAGGTCGATGAGGAGTCCGGGCACGGTGATGATGCCGATGCCGATCGAGAACGGCACCTTGAACAGATTCACGATCGCGAAGAACCATGCCGCCGTGCCGAGGAAGGCCTTCACCTCGAACCGGGCGGCGAGGAAGTACATCGACATCACGGGTCCGGCCGCGTTCGCAACCATGGTGGTGAAGCCGCCGAGCGTGCCGTAGGTCGCGGCGGCGACGCGGTGAGAGCCGCCGGTCTCGACTTCGGCGGCGAACCGACGCCGCAGCAGCGTGATGGCGATCACCGCGAGCAGGATCACGCCGATCGACTTCTTCACCCACACGTCGTCGGCGAACCACAGGAACACCACACCGAGCAGCACGCCCACCACGACCGCGGGCGCGAGTTTGACCAGGGTGCGCCAATCCGCGTGCCGGCGGTACATGGTCACGGCGAAGATGTCCGCGACGATGAGCAGCAGGAGCAGCACACCGGTCGACTGCTTCGCCGGAAGCACGGCCGCGAAGATCGCGACCGCGATCGTTCCGGCGCCCGGTACGGCGGTCTTCGACAGGCCCACGACGACGGCGCCGATGCCGAGCAAAGCCCAGGCCCACCACGCGAGTTCGGGCATGCTCACAGTCCGGCGCCGACGAGCGCCGCTTCGCCCAGAGCGGTCTGGCGCGCAGCATCCGTCATCCACAGCGGGCGGACGAGCGGACGGATGCCGAGTCCGGCCACCTCGGTGGCGAGAGCCTCGTCCTCTTCGGCGAGGAGCCACGTATCCAGCAGCCCCCCGCTCGCGCGGGCGCCGTATAGAGCCGCCACGGCCGGAGCGGAGGTCTCGACGCCGATCGCGGCGAGACACACGTCGGCCATGCCGCGCACGACCTTGCCGCCGATGATCGGCGAAACGCCGACGACCGGAGCGGCCGTCGCGCGCAGCGCTTCGCGCACGCCCGGCACGGCGAGGATCGGGCCGATCGACACGACCGGGTTCGAGGGGGCGAGCAGCACGGCATCGGCCTCGGCGATCGCCTCCGCGACGCCCGGCGCTGCGATGGCCGCGCGGATGCCGGGGTTCTCGAAACGGGCGGGGGCGAGGGTCGCGCGGTGGCGGGTCCACCACTCCTGGAAGTGCAGGCGCGTGCCGTCGTCGAGCACGACGATGGTGTCGACCTCGCTGTCGGTCATCGGCAGCAGTCGGGCGCCGAGATCCCAGCGGTGCGACATGCGCTCGAGCACCTCGGTCGGGGTGAGACCCTCGCGCAGCCAGCCGGTGCGCGCGAGGTGCGTTCCGAGGTCGAGGTCGCCGAGGGTGAACCAGGGCCAGCCGGCGCCCCACTCCTGCAGCTCGTGGTTGACGCGCTCGGTGTCGCCCTGCCGGCCCCAACCGCGCTCGGCGTCGTTCGCGCCCGCGAGCGCGGAGGTGATCGAGTCGACGTCGGGCTGCAACCGCACGCCCGACAGCCAGATGTCGTCGCCGGTGTTGACGACGACGGTCAGTGCGGCGGCGGTGTCGTCGATGCCGCGGGCGCGCAGCGCGCCTCGGACGCCGAGCACGAAGCGGGACCCGCCGACTCCGCCCGCGAGCACGACGATGCGGGGCGTGCCTGTCACGGGCGCGTCAGTTCCGGGTGTCGAGGCCGCCGAGACGCGGGATCACGCCGGTCTTCGGGGCGAACTCGTCGGCCGCGTGCGGAAGGGAGAACTTGCCGACCGCGTCGATGAGGGCGTCGACGGTCTGCGCGTCGGCGATGACATCGACGTCGAGGCCCGCGCGGCGAGCATCCTTGGCGGTGCGGGGGCCGATCGCGGCGATGAGGGTGGTGTCGGGGATCTCGGGGAACTGCTCGTGCACCTGCTGGGCGACCGAGCCGCTCGTCACGAGGATCGCGTTGATGCGGCCGGACTGGACGTCTTCGGCGATGCGCTCGGTGACCGGCACCCCGACGGTGCGGTAGGCGACGACGCTGCGGACGCGGTGCCCCGCCTCGGTGAGCATGCGGGTGAGGACGGGCTTCGCGATCTCGCTGCGGAGGGTGAGGATGTCGCGGGCCTCGGGCTCGAGGGCGATCAGCTGCTCGGCCATGCCCGCCGCGGAGTTGTCGCGCTCGGGCACGAGGTCGACGCGGTACCCGACGGCGAGGAGCGCCGCGGCCGTCGTCTCGCCCACGGCGGCGACCTTCGTCGTCGCGGGGACGACCGCGCGGTACGCATAAAGCACGTCGACAGTCGTGGCGCTCGTGACCGTCAGCCACTCGAACTTGCCGGCGGCGAGGTCGGCGAGGGCCTGGTCGAGGGACGCCTGGTCGTTCGTCGGCGCGAAGTTGATGAGCGGGGCGATCACGGGGATCGCACCCTGGCGTCGCAGAGTCGCGGCGACGCCGTCGCCCCACGGGCCGCCGCGGGGCACGAGAACGCGCCAGCCGGTCAATGGTTTGACGGACTGGTGCTGAGCTGCGGCGGTGTTCATAGGGGGGTCGACTCTCGATGATGCTCAGTCGGCCGCCCAAGGAACTCGAGGCAGCCGATGCGCGATTCGAATCGGGTTCGCGCGATCGGCAGCTAACGCACCATTGCACTGCCTTGCCTCCCGAGCATACCCCCGATCGCGGGCGCGGTTGCCCCGGCGGCGTGGGAGGCGGGAACGCAGGCGGATCAGCGGGTATAGAGACGCACGAAGCCCCAGACCGCCGCACCCACGGCGGCGGCACCCGCGATCACGGCGACGGCGGTGAGCGCGGGGTTGCGGCGGTTGAACGCGCGGGCGCGTTCGATGTTCTCATCGAGGGCCCGCTCGACCCGGCGGGGGACGTTCGCCTTCTCCTCGATGGCGGCGAGCGCCGCCTTGAGCTCGGTCCGCGCCTGCTCGACGGGATCGCTGATCCCGAGCGGAACGGCGGTGCGAGGCACTGCGACGGAGTTCTTCGACAGCGGCACGGGCGCGTCAGAGCTCATCGCGCACCTCCTTGACGTCCAGGGCGATCGATTGGACCGGGTTGCGGCGCTCGCCGATCCGGCGGAAGTACAGCACGCCGATGAAGGCGAAGACCGCGGTGACGATCAACATCGCGAAGAACACGACAAGCGCCGACAGCCACACGGGCCACCACGACGACAGGCCGGCGATCACGAAGGTGCCGAACACGGGCACCGACCAGAACAGCACGAACAGCGCGGCGAAGACCCACAGGGCTCCCCAGCCGCCGTCCTTCGCGGTCTTGGCAAGCCAGGCCTTCGCGGCGTCGATCTCCGCGATGACGAGGTTGCGGACGAGCTCCGGGATCTCGCCCAGCAGGGTGAGCAGGCTGTCGTCCGCGCGGTCGCGGAAGCCGCGGGGCGTCGTCATCACGTCAGGCCCCGCCGCGACCGTTCTCGGAGGCGTCCTCGACGGCGTCGTCGACCGCGTCCTTCACGGCCTTGGCCGAGGTCTGGGCGGCCTTGCCGACGTCGTCGGCCGAGTCCTTGCCGACCTTGATGGCCGCGTCGAGCTTCTGCCCGGGGGTGCCCTTGGCGCCCGCGGCCTGGGTGACCTTCACGGCCGAGTCCCACAGCGTCGACGGGAGCGCCATCGCCTGGGACTTCGCGAAGTCCTTGACCTTGCCGACCTGCGCCTGCACGGGCTCGGTGTTCCACACCTTGAGCCACTGCGTCTTGATCTGCTCGTAGCGCTCACGACCCGCGCGCGTACCGAGCACATACCCGATCGCGAGTCCGACGACGAGTCCAGCCTTGCCCTTCATGAGGTCTCCTCACGCTCGGTGTGACCTGACGACCCTCCCAGGGTAGCCCTGTATGCCGATTCCGGCATCCACTCTTGACAGCCGCTTCGGCGGAGGGTTCACTCCGCCGCCGCGGTACCCCACAGCGCCTTGTGGCGCAGGCGATCGGCCTCTTCCTGGGCGTCGGCGACGACCTGCGCGAGGCCGCTTCCCGACAGCCAGGCGCCGACGGCGGCGAGCCCCGGAGCGCGGGCGATCGCGGCACGGGCGGCGTCCGTCCGGTCACGCCGGCCGAGCGTCGAGGCAGGGGGCACGAGTGTGAACGCGTCGCGGCGCGAGCCGGCGATCCGGCCCTCGTCGAGCTCGACGCCGAGGAGGACGGATGCCTCGGCCGCGGCCATCACCGCGGCATCGGCGTCGGTCAGTCCCTCGGTCGCCGGCGCGATCCCGGGGGCGCCGAAGGCGACGCGCAGCACGTGGCGTCCGGCGCCCGCTGCGCGCGCGAGCCACTCCCACCGGGCGGTCTCGTGGACGAGGCCGGTCGCGCGCAGCGCGCCCGGCACGGCGTGGATGTGGACGCCGCGCGGTGCGGCATCGAGCTCGGGGGCGTCGACGACGAGCGTCACGACGTCGCGGGCGGTCCCCGCGGCGGCGACGTCGGCGAACGCGGGGGTTCCGAGCGCGGCGGCCAGGAGCGTGCGCGCTGCGGCCTCGTCGGTCGCGACGATCACCGCGTCCGCGTGCAGCCGGTCCGGCGCGGCAGCGGCGCCCTCGGGTGCGATCGTCGCGAGCTCCACCGTCCATCGTCCGTCGCCGCGGACGAGACCCGTCGCCAGCGCACCGGTGTGGATCGCGACCTCGCGCTCGGCGAGCCTGTCGGCGAGCGCGGCGGTGAGCTGCGGCATCCCACCCTCCATTCCCTCGATCGAGGAACCGGGGGCGTCGACACGCACATCGGCGACGGCACCGCCGAGCCAGCCCGTGCGGGTGAGTGCGTTGCTGAGCCCGGGGGCCGCGATCTCGACGTCGACGTCGACGGGGTCGAGACCGAAGCGGTCGATGGTGAGCGGTGCCACCAGGCGGTCGAGGACCTTGTCGCCCATGCGGCCGTGCACGAGGCGGCCGAGGCTGCGCTGGGCGCCGATGGTGAGCGGGGGACGCAGGCGGTCGACGTACGCGCGCCACGTGCCGCCCCAGCCGATGATGCGGCGCACGCTCTCGTCCCACGGGTTGGCGGGGATCCCCAGCACCTGCTCGGCGGGCAGCGGTGCCGCCGCGCCCTTCGGCAGGCCCGCGATCCACTCGCGCTCGTCGCGCGGGCGCACGATCGCGGCATCCGGCAGCACCTCGTCGACGAGCCCGCGCACGGTGCCGCCGCGCGTCGACCAGCAGGTGACGCCGGTCTCGAGCTCGAGCCCCGCGATCCGGGCGGACCCGATGGTGCCGCCGAGGCGATCGGATGCCTCCACCAGCGTCACCGCGAAGCCGACCTTGGCGCATTCCCATGCGGCGACGAGCCCGGCGATGCCTCCCCCGATGACGACCACGCGGGTTTCGCGGGCGTGGTCGACGAGCTCCTGGAAAGGCTCCGCGGGGACGGTCACGGCATCCATCCTCCCATCCGGGAACTGTGCCGGCCGAGGCGGCCGGTGGGAGACTGGGCGCATGAGCCTCCACATCACGGGCGACGACGCTGCCGACCGCCTGCTGACCGACGACCCGCTGGCCCTGCTGATCGGCATGCTGCTGGACCAGCAGGTCGCGATGGAGACAGCGTTCGCCGGACCGCTCAAGATCTCGGAGCGGGCGGGGACGCTGGATGCCGCGGCCCTGGCGAGCTTCGACCCCGAAGCGTTCACCGAGCTCTTCAAGACGACGCCGGCGGTGCACCGGTTCCCCGGCTCGATGGCGGCACGCGTGCAGGCGCTGTGCGCGGCGGTCGAGCAGGACTGGGGCGGCGATGCTGCGGCGATCTGGACGCGCCCGGCTGCCGGCTCCGACGCGCCGCCGGACGGCCCGACCGTGCTGAAGCGGCTGAAGGCACTCCCGGGCTTCGGCGAGCAGAAGGCGAAGATCTTCCTCGCCCTCCTCGGCAAGCAGTACAGCTTCACCGGCGCCGGCTGGCGCGAGGCGGCCGGCTCGTACGGCGACGAGGGCTCGTTCCGCAGCGTCGCCGACATCGTCTCGCCCGAGTCGCTGACGAAGGTGCGCGAGCACAAGCGGGCGATGAAGGCCGCCGCCAAGGGCTGACGCGGGGCTCGCGAGATGAAGAAGACCGGAGGGGACGTCGAGGAGTTCGTCGCCGCGGTGCGACCGGCGAAGCGTCAGCGGGATGCCGTCGCGATGATCGACCTGCTGCGCGAGGTGACGGGTCGCGAGCCGGAACTCTGGGGCACGATCATCGGCTTCGGCTCGTGCCACTACCGTTCGGCGGCCGGCAGCGAGGGCGATGCCCCGATCGCGGCGTTCTCGCCGCGGCGCGAATCCACCACGGTGTACACACTGCGCACCGCCGCGCACGCCGAGCGGCTCGCGAAGCTCGGACCCCACGGAACCGGCGTCAGCTGCCTGTACCTCAAGGACCTGGACCAGGTCGACACCGCGGTGCTCCGCGAGATCGTCGCCGAGGACTACCGCCGCGTCCTCGCGGGTGAGACCGGCGACACGACCTACACCGTCACGGACTGACCCCCGATCGGCCTCCGCGGCTGCCCGGGTGGCGAGTCCTAAGGTTGACGACGTGCGGCTGAGGTTCTTCGGGGGACTCGACGCGGAGGCGGACGGCGCTCCGCTCGAGATCCGCGGCCGCGGCCAGGAGGCGCTGCTCTTCCGCCTCGCTCTCGACGCCGGCACGACTGTCGCGTATCGCTCGCTCGCCGAGGACGTCTGGCCCGATGACCTCCCCGAGGATCCCCGCGCTTCGCTGCAGTCCCTCGCGTCGCGCCTGCGCCGCGGCCTGCCCTCCGGGACGCTCGAAGCGGTGCCCGGCGGGTATCGGCTGGCGGTCGCCCGCGACGACGTCGACCTGGCGCGGTTCCAGGACCTCGTGGCCCGGGCGCGGCGCGCGGCCGACCCCGCCGCGGCAGCGAGTGACGCGCGCGCGGCGCTGGACCTCTGGCGCGGCGACCCCTGGACTCCGGGCGACGGCTTCGACTGGGTCGTGCGCGACCTCCTCGAGGATCGTGCCCATGCCGAGCGCATCCTCGCGGCGGGGGCGACGGGTGCGGAAGGAATCGATGCCGCGGCTCCGGTTGTGCGGAACCGCGGCGTCGCAGGTGCTCCGGCGCCCGACGCCGAACCTTCCGTACCGGCGGCCCTCACCCCCTTGATCGGGCGGCAGCGCGAGCTGGAGCTCATCGCGGAGCAGCTCCGCGACGAGCGGCTCGTGACCCTGATCGGGCCCGGCGGCGCGGGCAAGACCACCCTCGCGTTCGAGACCGCTCGGCGCACCTCGGGCGCGGTGGTCGTCGAGCTCGCGCCCGCGGCGCCGGGCGAAGTGTGGGCGGCGGTCGCGGGAGCGGTGGGACGCAGCATCCGTGTCGGCGAACTCGTCTCGACGAGCGCGCGCGACCGTGTCGCGGAAGCCCTGGCCGGACGCACCGTGCTCGTGGTGCTCGACAACTGCGAGCACGTCTCGGCGGAGGCCGCGGCCGTCGCCCTCCAAGTGCTGCGCAGTGCTCCGGGGTCGCGGATCCTGGCGACCAGCCGAGAACCGCTGGGGCTCGCGGGCGAGGCATTCGTCGACCTCGGTCCGCTCCCCGACCGCGATGCCCGCGAACTGTTCTCGCGCCGCGTGCGCGCCGCCCGCGGCACCGCGCCCGCGCCCGGCGAAGAGGCCGCCGTCGAGCGGATCGTGACGCGCCTCGACGGCCTGCCGCTCGCCCTCGAGCTCGCCGCGGCGAAGTCCCGCACGCTCACGATCGCCGAGATCGACAGCGGTCTCGACGACCGCTTCGCACTGCTGGCGACGGGGCCGAAGGCGGTCGAGGCGCGGCATCAGACGCTCCGGGCGCTGATCGACTGGAGCTGGGAGACGCTGACGGATGCCGAGCGCACCGCCGTGCGCGCCGCAGCGGTGTTCCCCGACGGAGTGGACGTACGCGACGTGCCGGCGATCGCCGATGCATTCGGCGTGGATGCTGCGGCGTTCGACGCACTGGTCGACAAGTCGCTGCTGCGGCGCGCGGACCGGCGACTGCGGATGCTCGAGACCGTGCGCGAATACGGCATCGACCGCCTGCGGACCGAGGGTCGCGAGGCCGGGTTCCGCGCGGCGCAGGCGCGGGCGATGGCCGGGCTGGCGGCGCGCGAGGATGCGCGCCTGCGCGGACCCGAGGTGCGCGAGGCCCTCGCCTGGTTCGACGCCGACGACGAGAACCTCAGCGCCGCGCTCCGCGCGTGCGCCGAACAGCCTGGGCTGGAGGGCGTGGGCGTGCGCCTCGTGCGCGCGTGCCTCTGGACCTGGCTGATGCGCGAGCGCTTCGAGGAACTGCAGTCCGGCGTGATGCGGTTCGGCGAGGCCGCGGGGAGCCTCGACTCGGAAGCGGCCGTGGTGGTGCGGGCGATCTCTCTGCTCGGCACGGTCTTCAGGACTCCCGCGGCTGACGGCGCGGCCGAGACCGGCGGAGCGCCGTCCGTCGATCTCGACCTCGACCTCGACAGCGCCGCGCCGGCTGCCGGAAGCACCGACGCACGTCCGGGTGAGCCGACGGCGGCCGGGCTGGCTCGCTTCGCACGCGAGGTGCCCGCCGTGGTCGAGGCCGCGGGCGAGCATCGGAGCGAACTCTCCGCGGCCCTGGAGCCGCTGCTGACGGCGATCCTCGTCGCGGCGCAGAACCATCGTCCGGGCACTCCCTGGTCGCGCGGTGTCTCGATCGGCGACGAGGGCCTTGACGATGCTCCCCCGTGGACCCGTGCGCTCATCAGCATGCTGCGCGCGGCGATCGCGCAGAACGGTGGCGACAACGAGACCCTCGGCGTCGAGAGCGAGAAGGCGGTGTCGATGTTCCGCGAGCTCGGTGACGTCTGGGGCACCGCGTTCGCGAGCCAGATGCGATCGGAGTGGCTGCAGCTCGCCGGCCGGCTCGAGGAGGCGCTGGCCGTGGCCGACGCGTCGTCGGCGGGTCTGCTCGGCCTCACCTCCATCAACGATCTCGTACAGCAGCGATCGCAGAGCATCGGTCTGCTGCTGCGGCTCGGTCGTATCGACGCGGCACGGGCGCGCCTGCACGAGTCCCAGGAACTCGCTCGCGCGAAGGACTCGCCGCGCGCGATCGCGCAGACCGAAATGGACGCGGCCGCCATCGAGATCGCCGTCGGCGACGGGTCGGCGGCGCTGCGGCATCTCGACGCCGTCGCCGCCGAGATCCTCCCGTCGTTCCCCGACCAGCTGATCGCGTGGTCGGGCTCGCGGCGCGCGCAGGCCCTCCTCCTGGAGGAACGCGGCGACGAGGCGCGCGGGCTGCTCGCCGAGGCCTTGCCGGCGGCCGCACGCAGTGGCGACCACCCGATCGTCGCGGATGTCGCGGTGTCGATCGCGGGCTGGCTGGCGACGACGGGACGGGATGCCGACGCCCGCCGCGCGCTCATCGCCGCCGCGCGATTGCGTGGCGGGGTGGATGCCTCGGACCCGTTCCTGCGCGTGATGCGCGAGCGACTCGGCAACCACGTTCTCCTGCCGGATGTCGTCGCACCGCTCGCCCCGCCCGATGGCCGAGGCGAGGGCGAGGGCGAGGGCCAGGGCGAGGAGGATCTCACCGTGCTCGCGTCACTGCTGGGCTGATCTTCAACCTTCCCGCGCCCGGCGCCGGCGTCAGCGATGGTCATCAGAAGGGTGCTTGGCCGTCGTAGGGGGTGGCGAAGAACCGTGCGAACACGGTGGAGGGGACGAATTGCACGGTGGCTGGTGGTTTGTCGAGGTAGCGGCGTTGGGTGGGGCTGGTCCATTCGAGGATGCCGTCGCCGAGTTGGCGGACGCGCCAGGCGGTGGCGTGTTTGAGGGTGTGG
>JAVBUG010000106.1:0-5211 GCA_031555515.1 Microbacterium sp.
CGTCGCCGCCCTCGGTGCGGATGCCGAACCGCCAGTCGTCCTGTTCGATCCGAGGGGTCGGCCCGGCCGACAGCACCGGGAAGTCCTCGGTCAGATACTGACCGGGCGGCAGCCGCGGATCGCTCTCGCGACGACGTGCTCCGAACCCTCTCGAGACGACGGCCATCGAAACCCTCCTCCTGCGCGCCCCGTCGGGCGCGCACGCTCACGGTCACGCACGCTCACGCTAGCGCGCACCGGCCTGCCGAGGCGATGGGCATCGGGCAACACACGTTCACGATCGCTTGCAAGTTCGATGTGGGGTCTAAGCTTTAGCCGCACCACGTACAGGGAACTCTCAGAAAGGCCCCTCATGTCCACTGCATCCGAAGCCGAGAAGTCGGCCGTCAACGGAATCCGCACGGCGCTCGGCGTCGGCGGCGTCCTCGCCATCATCGTCGGCATCCTGATCCTGGTCTGGCCGGGCAAGACCGCCGCGGTCATCACGGCGATCATCGCGATCTACGCGATCGCCGCCGGTCTGGTCTACGCCGGTCTCGGGATCTTCTCGAAGACCAAGGGCGGCTGGGCCCGAGTCGGCCACATCGCGCTCGGCATCCTGTTCATCATCGCCGGCGTCGTGGCCCTCTTCAACCTGGGTCAGACCACCGCGTGGCTCGCGCTGTTCCTCGGAATCCTCATCGGAATCATGTGGATCGTCGAAGGCATCGTCGCACTGTCGACCCTCGGCGACGCGTCGTCGAAGGGCTGGTCGATCTTCTTCGCGATCCTGAGCATCATCGCCGGTATCGTCGTGCTCTTCGCTCCGGTCTGGGGCGTCGCGATCCTCTGGTGGATCCTCGGCATCTCGCTGGTCGTGCTCGGTGTGATCAACATCGTCCGCGCCTTCACCTTCAAGGGCGACATCTGATCCGCGCCTGAAACGTCGTCGGCCCCGGGAGCACAAGCTCCCGGGGCCGACTCGTGTCTGCGATCGGATCAGCCGACCGGCAGGTACCGGCTCCACCAGTCGAGCACCGCGGCGAAGCGCTGCACGCGGTGACGGGGCTGACCCGCGCGGGTCAGCTCGTGGTTCTCGCCGGGGAACACCAGCAGCTCGGCCTCGGTGCCCTGGCGCTTGAGCGCCGAGTAGTACCGCGTCGCCTGCTCGAGCGGGCACCGGAAGTCGAGCTCCGAATGCATCACCAGCGTCGGCGTCGTCACCTGGCCGACGACGGCCATCGGGCTCTGTCGCGCGATGTCCTCGACCGAGACGCCGACGTACTCGTCTCCGAAGAACGAGCCGATGTCGCTCGTGCCCTGGAACGAGAGCGGCTCGAGGAAGCCCCGCTCCACGATCGCCCCGGCGAACCGGTGGTCGTGCGCGATGACCCATGCCGTGAGGTAGCCGCCGTACGACCCGCCCTGCACGCCCACCCGCTCGCCGTCCAGGCGCGTGTCATCGGCGATCGCACCCTCGAGGAAGTCGATGACATCCGCGAAATCGACAGTGCCCATCTGCTGACGGATGCTGCGCCCGTGCGCGCGCCCGTAGCCCGCAGAGCCGCGGGGGTTCGAGTAGACGACCGCGTAGCCCGCATCCACGAGCACCTGCGTCTCGTCGAAGAGGTGCACACCGTAGGAGGCGAAGGGTCCGCCGTGGATCTGAAGGATGACCGGGAACGGCCCTTCGCCCTCCGGCGTCGCGACCCATCCGTGCACCGGGTAACCGTCGCGCCCGGTGACCGTCAGCTCCCGCGGGAGGGCGATTCCGGATGCTGCGGCCCGAGCCCCGAATGAGGTCAGGGTCCGCGAGGCAGCGTCCTCGATGAGCACGAGCTCGCCGAACGAGTCGGGCTGCGACACCGCTGCCACGATGCGGCCGCCGCCGGTGGCGTGACCGCCGACCTCGACCTCGCCGCCGAGGAGCTCGGTGACCCCGCCGTCGCGCGTGACCCGCAGCAGTCGCACGCGACCGCGCGCGGCGTCCTGCACGAGGAAGCCGTCGTCGTCCACCCGCAGGTGTCCCTCGCCGAGGTTCCGCTCGTCGGCGTCGGTGATGCGGCGCGCAGCGCCGTCCTCGACGAGCCACAGTCCGACGCCGGGGGCGACGAAGTCCACGCCGTCGCCGACCTCGTGCGCGAGGAGCGCGATCGTCCCGTCGGGGGCGACGACCGCCTCGTAGATCGCGATCCCCGCGTCGGTGCCGAGCACCTCGCGCTGCCCCGAGCCGTCCACGGCCAGAGCGATGAGACTGTCGCGCAGATCGCGGCGGTCCGCCTCGATCTCGTCGGGAACGGTGAGGATCTCGCGCCCGTCGGCGGTGAAGACGACCCCGCCGTGCGACGCCGTGCCCTCCGTCAGCTGTCGCGCCTCCGCGGCGACCAGCGTCTTCTTGGGCGGCGTCTCGTCATCGGGCCGCACCGCGGCTGCCGGCTCGTAGAACGGCTCGGCGTCGACCGCCGGCGCGGCGATGACGAAGACGTGGGCGGGCCGGTCCCCGATGTACCCGAGGCCGTTCGCGTGCCAGCGCACCCCCGTGATGTGCCGCGGCGCCTCGGCCGCAGCATCCAATCCCTCCACGCTCCCGTAACGGCCCTTCTCGGGCACGCGAGCGACGAACGCGATGCTCGCACCGTCGGGCGACCAGGCGAAGTCCTCGACGCCCAGCACGGCGTCGGTCGCCTGGACCGGCTCGCCGCCGGCGGCAGCCACCACGTGCACCTGCGGCTTGCCCTTGGCATCGCCGCGCACGAGCGCGATCCGCGTGGCGTCGGGTGAGAGCTTCGGCGAGCCGTCGGCAATGCCGCGGGTGAGACGGCGCGGCGCGCCGTCGGGCAGATCGACGCGCCAGATCTGGCCGACGTTGCGGTTGGCAGCGATGTCGGGGCGCGAGGTCGCGAAGACGGCGAACGAGCCGTCGGCGGCGATCTCGGGACGCCCGACCGAGACGAGCGTCTCGATGTCGTTCGCCTTCATCGGGTCACTCCGCCTCGAACGACGAGACGTCGCCCACCAGGCGGGTGTTGTCGGCGGGCACCGGATCGAGGGCCGCGAGGGCGACCTCGGCGGCGAACTCCGACACGTTGTAGAGCTTGCCCGCGTCCTCGCGACGCGCAGCGATCGCGCCCGGGTTGGCCCGCTCGAGCAGCGTCGCCGTGATGGTGCCCTCGATCATGTCGCCGGAGACGACGACGAACTCGACGCCGCGCTCGGTGAGCGCGGGGATGCGCTCACGCAGCGCGTCCTCGCCGGCGCGCTTGGACAGCGCGACCGGCTCGTACTCGGGCATCGTCGGGGTCGTGCGGATGAAGTGCGCCTGGTGGCTCGTGACGAACACGACGCGCGAGCCGTCGCCGAGGAGAGGCAGTCCGGTCTCGAGCACGTTGACCTGCGCGTCGCGGTTGAGCAGGAGGGCGTAGTCCTCGGCCATGCCGGATTCCATGCCGCCTGACGCGTTGAGCACGAGGATGTCGAGCGAGCCGAACGTGTTCGCGACCTCGTCGAACATCGCCTGCACGGATGCTGCGTCCGTGAGGTCGGCGCCGACCACGAGCACCTGGACGCCCAGCTCGCGCAGCTCGGTCGCGAGCTTCTCGGCGCGCGGAGCCTTGTTGCGGTAGTTGATGACGACGTTCGCCCCGGCCTGTGCGAGGTACCGCGCCGTGTCGGCGCCGATGCCGCGGGACGAGCCCGTCACGAGTGCGGTCTTGCCGCTCAGCGAGCTCTCGGGAAGCGGGGTCAGAGTCTGAGTCACGTGTAGACCCTACCTGCTAGGTTCGGACTGAGGAGGCGCACCGTGGAGCTCATCGAGGTCGTCGAACAGTGGGCATGGATCGGCTGGCTGGTGCTGATCCTGGTGTTCCTCGTGATCGAGATGCTGACTCTCGACTTCACGTTCCTGATGCTCAGCATCGGCGGGCTCGCGGGCCTCGTGACGGACCTTCTCGGCGCGCCGATCTGGCTGCAGGTGATCATCGCCGCCGGCGTCGCCGCCGCCCTGGTCCTGCTCCTGCGGCCACCCCTTCTGAGACGCCTTCGGCGCGGCGAAGACCCGACGCCGTCGAACGTCGACGCCCTCATCGGGCTGGGCGGCACCGTCGTCTCGTCGGTGGGAGCGCACGGCGGTCAGGTCAAGCTCGCCAACGGCGACATCTGGACCGCGCGCACCGAGTCCGGCGATCTCGAGCCGGGCGCGCGGGTGCGTGTCAGCCGCATCGAGGGCGCGACCGCGGTCGTCCGCTCCGACTCCCCCGAACTGCCCGCCCCCGCACCGGAGGACCCGCTCGCATGAACGACTTCACCTCGGCCATCCCGACGGCGATCGGGTGGATCCTCGCGATCGCCGTCTTCATCTTCGTGCTGGTGGTCATCTTCCGGTCGATCCGGATCATCCCGCAGGCGACTGCGGGGATCGTCGAGCGCCTCGGGCGGTACCACAAGACGCTCAGCCCCGGCCTGAACCTCCTGGTGCCCTTCATCGACCGGCTGCGGCCGCTCATGGACATGCGCGAGCAGGTCGTCTCGTTCCCACCGCAGCCGGTGATCACCGAAGACAACCTGGTGGTGTCCATCGACACTGTCGTGTACTTCCAGGTCACCGACGCCCGCGCGGCGACGTATGAGATCGCCAATTACCTCAGCGCCGTGGAGCAGCTGACCACCACCACTCTCCGCAACGTCGTCGGCGGCCTGAACCTCGAAGAGGCGCTCACGAGCCGCGACGAGATCAACGGGCAGCTGCGCGTCGTGCTCGACGAGGCGACCGGCAAGTGGGGCCTGCGCGTCTCGCGTGTCGAGCTCAAGGCCATCGACCCGCCGCACTCGATCCAGGACTCGATGGAGAAGCAGATGCGCGCCGAGCGCGATCGCCGCGCCGCGATCCTGACGGCCGAGGGCTCGAAGCAGTCGCAGATCCTCGAGGCCGAAGGACGCCGGCAGGCCGAGATCCTCCGCGCCGAGGGCGACAAGCAGGCCGCGGTCCTGCGCGCACAGGGCGAGGCCGAGGCGATCCAGACCGTCTTCGACGCGATCCACACCGGCAACCCCGACGACAAGCTGCTCGCGTACCAGTACCTGCAGACGCTGCCGAAGATCGCCGACAGCGCGTCGAGCAAGCTCTGGATCATCCCGAGCGAGTTCACCGAGGCGCTGAAGGGCCTCACGGGCTCGTTCGCGGGAGTGATGGCGGATGCCTCGGCCAAGGGCCGCGCGCAGGCTCCCGGCGGCGCC
>JAVBUG010000253.1:0-7923 GCA_031555515.1 Microbacterium sp.
CGAACAGCACCGCAGCACCCGTGAACACGGCGGGGCGCGCGGCGTCGACGTACATGTCGGGCAGCAACTCGCCGCCGGCGCTGACGAAGATCGCGGTCATGACGGCGGTGCCGAGGGCGACGCCGAGCTCGCGGACGGTGGAGTTCACCCCCGACGCCTTGGCGTGGTCGATGAGTCCGAGGGTCGCGAGCAGCGCCGTCGCCGACGGGGCGAACACGAGCGCCATGCCGACGCCCGCCATGATGAACGGCGCGATCAGGGTGGGGTACTCGAGGTCGGTCGACATGACGGCGGCGATCCAGGTGAGCGCGACGGCCTGGAGTGCGAGACCGAGCACGAGCAGGATGCGGGTGCCGACGCGCGGGGCCAGGATGCCGGCGATCGGGGCGACGATCATCGGCGCGAGCGTCCACGGGGTGGTCTGCACGGCGGCCTCGAGCGGCGTGGACCCCTGCACGACCTGCAGGTACTGGATCAGGATGAACACCGCGCCGAACGTCCCGAAGCTGAACGCGAAGCCGACGATGTTGGTGATCGAGAACGAGCGGTCGCGGAACAGGCGCAGCGGCATGAGAGGCGCCGTCGCGCGGGTCTGCCACCAGAGGAACGCGGCGACGAGGAGCGCGCCGAGCACGATCTCGGCGATGACCCCGATCGAGTCCCACCCGTCGTCGTTGCCGCGGACGATCGCGTGGACGAGCGCCAGCACGCCGGCTGCCGCGAGCAGCGCGCCCGGAACGTCGATGCGCGCATGCGCTCCGAAGTCGTTGTTGAGCACGACGAGCGCGAGCGGGATCGCGATGATCGCGACGGGCACGTTGATCCAGAAGATCGCCTGCCAGTCCCAGCCCTCCATGATCGCCCCGCCGACGAGCGGGCCGACCGCGACGCCGAGGCCCGAGACCCCGCCCCAGATGCCGATCGCGAGCGCGCGCCTGGCCGGGGCGACAGCGCCGCTGAGAAGCGCCAGCGACAGCGGCATGACGCCCGCGGCGCCGAGTCCCTGCACCGCGCGGGCGGCGATGAGCTGACCAGGATCCGTGCTGAGCGCGGCGAGCACCGAGCCCACGCCGAACACGGCGATGCCGATCGCGAAGAGGGTGCGGCGGCCGAACCGGTCGCCGAGCGCCGAGGCGATGAGGATCGCGCCGGCGAACGCCAGCGTGTAGGCGTTCACGAACCACTGCAGCTCTTCGACGCTCGCGCCCATCTCTTGGTGCAGCACCGGGAGCGCGTTCGTCATGACGAGGTTGTCGAGCGTGGCCATGAACATCGGAAGGGATGCTGCGGCCACCACGAGCGCGAACGGCCGGGCGCGGCGGCGGCTCGCGGTGAGGGGTGAATCGGTCATGGGAGGCTCCGGTTGTAATTGGATGATTACTTGCTGGAGATCAATGTAGTAATCGACTGATTACAAAGTCAAGTCATTCGCTGATAACCTTTTGGCATGACATCTCCGGCAGTGGCAGGCAGCGGCGCCTCCGTGGACGAGGCACCGGCCGACCCGGGCAAGCGCCTGTCGTCCGAGGAGCGGCGACGGCAGATCCTGGTGGCCGCGCTCGCCGTGTTCGGCGCCCGCGGCTACGAGGGCGCGACCACCGACGAGGTGGCCCGGGCTGCCGGCGTCAGCCAGCCGTACGTGGTGCGGCTGTTCGGCTCGAAGGAGAACCTGTTCCTCGCGGCGATCGAAGACGCGCTGGCGCGCATGCTCGCCGGCTTCCGGGCGGCGCTCGCCGACGACAGCCCGCACGACCCCGACATCACGCCCGAGAAGGCGGCCGCCAAGCGCATCGGCCAGGCCTACGTCGACCTCATCGCGGTGCGCGGCCTGCACCAGACGCTCGCGCACGCCTATCTGCTGGGCAGCCACCCCGCCATCGGCGCCGCCGCGCGCCAGGGGTTCGCGAAGGTCTGGCGCTTCTTCCGCGACGAGATGGGGCTCGATGCCGACGAGTCGCGCGCGTTCATGGCCGAGGGCATGCTCATCTCGACGATGATCGGCCTGCGCATCGTCGACGACTACGGCTCCGACCCGCAGATCACCGAGCTCTTCCGCTCCTGTTTCCCGACCGAGCTGCCGCACGTGCTCGAGGTGCTCCCGCGCGGCACCGACCGCTGGTAGGTCGCTCCGCTCGGATGATGACGGATGCTGCGGGCCGCAGCATCCGTTCACGTCACGTGTTCTCACCGAGCGCATGCGTCGTTCGCGCGCACAACGGGTCGCCTCGGCGACAGCACGCGATGTGAACGAGGACGGATGCTGCGGCCTGGCCCGCGTCGGGGGTGCGGCGTAGGGTCGGGGGCATGTGCCGGAACATCCACACGCTCCACAACTTCGAGCCCGCCGCCTCGTCCGAAGAGGTCCACGCCGCCGCGCTCCAGTACGTGCGCAAGATCGCGGGCACGACCAAGCCCTCGAAGGCGAATCAGGAGGCCTTCGACCACGCCGTGCACGAGATCGCGCACATCACGCAGCACCTGCTCGACGACCTCGTCGCCGTGGCGCCGCCGAAGAACCGCGAGGTCGAGGCCGCGAAGGCGCGTGAGCGCGCGATCCGCTCGGGCCGGTACGCCGCCCCCGCCGCCTGAGCTCTGGGGTAGTCTGGTCGGCTCCCTGAACGGCGACGGATGCCGCACCGGAGCAGACAGGGAACACCGTGGGGTACATCGACATCGCCGCCGTCTCGTACGCGCTGCCGGACGGCCGGCCGCTGCTCGACGAGGTCTCGTTCCGCGTGGGCGAGGGGTCGACGACGGCGCTCATCGGCCAGAACGGCGCCGGCAAGACGACGCTGCTGCGCATCATCCGGGGGGAGACCCCGGCGCTCTCGGGCGTCGTCTCGATCGACGGCGGGCTCGGCGTCATGGACCAGTTCGTCGGCCACGGCGAGGCCGGGCAGACCGTCCACGACCTCCTCATCGCCGTCGCACCCGACCGAGTGCGCCGCGCCGCGCGCGAGCTCGAGGACTCCGAGGCGGCGATCATCGAGCACGACGACCTCGACACGCAGATGCGCTACGCCGGCGCGCTGGCCGACTACGCCGAGGCCGGCGGCTACGAGTACGAGACAGTCTGGGACACGTGCACGACCACGGCCCTCGGCATCCCGTTCTCCCGTGCGCGGTTCCGCGAGCTCACCACGCTGTCGGGCGGCGAGCAGAAGCGGCTCGCGCTCGAGGCGCTGCTGCGCGGCCCCGACCAGGTGCTGCTGCTCGACGAGCCCGACAACTACCTCGACGTTCCCGGCAAGCGCTGGCTCGAGGAGCGCCTGCGCGAGACGCCGAAGACCGTCCTGCTCGTGTCGCACGACCGCGAGCTGCTGGCACGCGCGGCCGACCGCATCGTGACGCTCGAGGCCGGCGGCGCGGGCAGCACGGCCTGGGTGCACGGCGGCGGGTTCGGCACGTATCACCGAGCACGGGAGGATCGGATGCTGCGCCTCGACGAGCTGCGCCGCCGGTGGGACGAGCAGCACGTCAAGCTCAAGGAGCTCGTGGCGACGCTGAAGGTCAAGGCCACCGCGAACGACACGTTCACCTCGCGGTACCGCGCCGCGCAGACGCGCCTGCGCAAGTTCGAGGAGGCCGGTCCGCCGCAGGAGCGCCCGAAGGAGCAGGACCTCGACGTGCGCCTGCGCGGCGCACGTACCGGGCGCCGCGCGGTCGTGGCCGAGCAGCTGGAGCTCACCGGACTCATGAAGCCGTTCGACCTCGAGGTGTGGTTCGGCGACCGCGTGGCGGTGCTCGGCTCGAACGGCTCGGGCAAGTCGCACTTCCTGCGGCTGCTCGCCCGGGGTGGCACCGATCCCGACGGTCGGCTCGGGCATCTCACGACGACGGGTGCCGGGCTCGAGCCGGTCGTGCACACGGGGCGCGGGATCCTCGGCGCGCGCGTCGTGCCGGGATGGTTCGCGCAGACCCACCGCCACCCGGAGTTCGACGGCAAGACGCTGCTCGACATCCTGCACCGCGGTGAGGACGCCCGGGCCGGCCTGCCTCGCGAAGCGGCGTCGAGCGCGCTCGACCGGTACGGGCTCGTCGCGCAGGCCGAGCAGACCTTCGACAGCCTGTCGGGCGGGCAGCAGGCGCGGTTCCAGATCCTGCTGCTCGAGCTCTCGGGCGCGACGCTGCTGCTCCTCGATGAGCCGACCGACAACCTCGATCTCGTCTCGGCCGAGGCGCTGCAAGACGCCCTCGCCCGATTCGAGGGCACTGTGCTCGCGGTCACGCACGACCGCTGGCTCGCGAAGTCCTTCGACCGCTTCGTGGTCTTCGGCTCCGACGGCCGCGTCTTCGAGTCCACCGAGCCCGTCTGGGACGAGACGCGCGTCGCCCGCACACGCTGAGGATCACGGATGCCGCGGCCCGCAGCATCCGTGTTCCCCCGCGTGCCGTTCATCCCGGGTTTGGGGCGCGATCTCTCCGTTGGGGCGCATATTATGCGCCCCAACGGAGGACATGCGCCCCAAACCCACGAGAACGACGGGAAGGAGCCGGATCGGGCGGCGGGGACGCCGGATCGGGCGCGGGGCGCGGGGACGCCGGATCGGGCGCGGGGGACGGGGACGCCGGATCGGGCGCGGGGACGCCGGATCGGGCGGCGGGAAGACCGGAAGGTAGGGTGGACGCGTGAGCATGGACATCGAACTCGGCCGGGCCAAGCGGGCGCGTCGCGCCTACACGTTCGACGACATCGCGGTGGTGCCGTCGCGACGCACGCGCAACCCCGAGGACGTCTCGACCACGTGGACGATCGACGCCTTCAGCTTCGACATCCCGGTGCTGGGCGCCCCGATGGACTCGGTCGTCAGCCCGCGCACGGCGATCATGCTCGGCCAGCTCGGCGGCCTCGGCGTGCTCGACCTCGAGGGCCTCTGGACGCGCTACGACGACCCCGAGCCGCTGCTCAAGGAGATCGCCGGCCTCGAGAAGGCCGCCGCGACCCGCCGCATGCAGGAGCTCTACGCCGAGCCCATCAAGCCCGAGCTGGTGCGCGATCGCCTGGCCGAGATCCGCGCCGGTGGCGTGACGGTCGCCGGCTCGCTCACGCCGCAGCGCACCCAGGAGCTGTACGAGACGGTGGTCGCCGCCGGCGTCGACCTCTTCGTGATCCGCGGTACCACGGTCTCGGCCGAGCACGTCTCGAGTGTCGACCAGCCGCTGAACCTCAAGAAGTTCATCTACGACCTCGACGTCCCCGTCATCGTCGGTGGCGCCTCGACGTACACCGCCGCCCTGCACCTCATGCGCACCGGTGCGGCCGGCGTGCTCGTCGGCTTCGGCGGGGGAGCGGCGTCGACGACGCGCGCGACCCTGGGCCTCCACGCCCCGATGGCCACCGCGGTGGCCGACGTCGCCGGCGCACGCCGTGACTACCTCGACGAGTCGGGTGGGCGCTACGTGCACGTCATCGCCGACGGCGGCGTGGGCACGTCGGGCGACATCGTCAAGGCGATCGCGATGGGCGCCGACGCCGTCATGCTCGGCGTGGCGCTCGCGCGGGCGACGGATGCTCCGGGCCAGGGGTTCCACTGGGGACCCGAGGCGCACCACGCCAAGCTTCCGCGCGGCCGCCGCGTGAAGGTCGACCAGGTCGCGTCGCTCGAAGAGATCCTGTACGGCCCCGCGCCGGTCGCCGACGGCACCGCGAACCTCATCGGGGCGCTGCGCAAGTCGATGGCCACGACCGGATACTCCGACCTCAAGGAGTTCCAGCGGGTCGAGGTCGTCGTCGCACCGTACGCCGCGGGATGACGGGTGCCATGACCGACCCCGACCCCACGGGAGCGGCCGACCTCGCACCCGAGGCGTTCCCGCCCACGCTGCGCGAGGTGATGCTGCGCCCGCGATGGATCGGGATGCTGCTGCTCTGCCTCGTCGTCGCGGGTGTGTTCGCCTGGCTCGGGCAGTGGCAGCTGGGTCGTGCGGTGACGACGAATCCGGTGCCCCCGGGGGCGACGGAGGAGGTGCAGCCCCTCGCCGACGTGGCGCTGCCGAGCGAGTACCTGCCGGAGCCGCTCGTGGGCCAGCGCGTCGAGACGCGCGGAACCTGGGTTCCCGACGACTTCATCGTCGTCGAGTCGCGCTACAACGACGGCGTCGAGGGCTACTGGGTGACCGGGCAGCTGCGCATCGATCCCGACGTCAGCGCGACGGTCGGGCCCACCTCGGTCGCGGTGGCGCTCGGGTGGGCCGCCACCGAGGAAGACGCACGTGCGGCCATCGAGGAGCTCGAGGGCGCAGCATCCGTCTCCGAGACCGTCGAGGTGACGGGACGCCTGATCTCGGACGAAGGACCGGTTCTCCCGCCCCGTGGTGAAGACCCGCAGACGTTGACGCGCATGTCGCCGGCTGCGCTGCTCGGGCAGTGGCACGACGTCGACGCGCTCTTCGTGTACCGCCCGTACATCGCCTCGATCGACGCGTTCGCGGGGCTCGACGCGATCTCGTCGCCCGCGCCCGTCGAGGGCTCGGGGATCAACTGGCTCAACATCTTCTATGCGGTCGAGTGGGCCGTGTTCGCCGGCTTCGCCTTCTACCTCTGGTACCGCCTCGCGAAGGACGCGTGGGAGAAGGAGGTCGAGGACTTCGAGGACGACCGTCGCGAGGCCGACGGCGACGCCGAGCCCGCGGCATCCTGAGCGGGAAACGCCCGGGAAGGCCGCGGGTAGACTGGGGGTCATGCCCCGCGCCCCGAAGCTCGCCTCTTTTCCGGCGATCCGCGGAGCCCTCACGTTCTACCAGGTCTGCTCGATCATCACGGGCACGATGCTGCTGCTGCTCGTCGCCGAGATGATCATCAAGTACGTCGTCGGCTACGAGCTGTTCCTCGGTGGTTCCGGTGGGTTCCTGTGGTTCGCCCCCGTCGTGGAGACGGCCTCCGGCCTCGAGTCGACCGGTGACGGGTTCAACCTGTCGCTCGGCATCCTCGTCGCCCACGGCTGGTTCTACGTCGTCTATCTGATCTCGTGCTTCCGCGTGTGGAGCCTCATGCGCTGGAACCTCCTGCGCCTGGGCATGCTCGCCGCGGGCGGCATCGTGCCCCTCCTGTCGTTCTTCATGGAGGCGCGCGTCGGCCGCGACGTCAAGACCTACCTCGCCGAGCGTGAGGCAGCCGAGCTGCACTCCCAGGCCGCGCACTCGACCCTCACCCACTCGATCCCGACGGAGAACAAGCGTTGACCGCACAGACCGAGACCTCCCAGCGTCCCGTCCTCGTCGTCGACTTCGGCGCCCAGTACGCGCAGCTGATCGCCCGCCGCGTCCGTGAGGCCGGCGTCTACAGCGAGATCGTGCCGCACACCGCAACGGCAGCCGACATCGCGGCGAAGAACCCGGTCGGCATCATCCTCTCCGGCGGCCCGTCGTCGGTCTACGAAGCGGGCGCGCCGGCACTCGACACCGGCGTCTTCGACCTGGGCGTGCCCACGCTCGGCATCTGCTACGGCTTCCAGGTCATGGCACAGGCGCTCGGCGGTGAGGTTGCCAACACGGGACTCCGTGAGTACGGAGCGACGGATGCTGCGCTCACAGGTGACGGCGGAGTCTTGCTGGGCGGTCAGCCGGCCGAGCAGAACGTGTGGATGAGCCACGGAGACCAGGTCTCGAAGGCACCCGAGGGCTTCGAGGTTCTCGCCTCGACCGGCGCCACCCCCGTCGCCGCCTTCGGCAGCGACGAGCGCCGCTTCTACGGCGTGCAGTGGCACCCGGAGGTCAAGCACTCCGACCACGGTCAGAACGTCATCGAGAACTTCCTGCACAAGGCGGCGGGGCTTCCGGCCGACTGGAACAGCGGAAACGTCATCGCCGAGCAGGTCGCGAAGATCCAGGCGCAGGTCGGCTCCGGTCGCGTCATCTGCGGGCTGTCGGGCGGCGTCGACTCCGCCGTGGCGGCAGCGATCGTGCACAAGGCCGTCGGCGACC
>JAVBUG010000090.1:0-10964 GCA_031555515.1 Microbacterium sp.
TGCTCGTCGAGCACCACGTCGACTTCGTGATGGACCTCGCCGACCGCATCGTCGTGCTCGACTTCGGCCGGGTGATCGCGCGGGGCACACCCGACGAGGTGCGCACCGACCCGCGGGTCGAAGAGGCGTACCTCGGCGTGAAGGCGACAGCATGAGCGCCGGAACCGCCACCCAGGCGCCCACACGCCACGGCGCGCTCCAGATCCACGACCTCACCGTCGGCTACGGCGGCGCGCCGGTGCTCCACGACGTCGGGTTCGCCCTGGCCCCCGGCGAGGTCGTGGCCCTCCTCGGCGCGAACGGCGCCGGCAAGACCACGCTCCTGCGCACCCTCGCAGGACTCGTGGCCGCAGCATCCGGAACCGTCCTCCTCGACGACGCGGACCTCGCGGCCCTGCGCACCGAGGACCGCGCCCGCCGCGGGTTCGCGCTCGTGCCCGACGGGCAGAGCGTCGTCGCCGAGCTCACCGTCGACGAGAACCTGCGGCTCGGTGCGCTCTGGCGGCACCGCGGAGCGGCGCGCGAGCGCGCGATCGCCGAGGTCTACGCGCTGTTCGAGCCGCTCGCCCGCCGGCGCACGAGCGCCGGACACCAGCTCTCGGGCGGCGAGCGGCAGATGCTCGCGCTCGGGCGCGCACTCATCGCGGATCCGGTGCTGCTCGCGCTCGACGAGCCGTCGCTGGGGCTCGCCCCGCTCGTCGTCGCGCAGCTCATGGGAACACTGCGGGATGCTGCGGCGAGCCGCGGGCTCACCGTGCTGCTCGCCGAGCAGAACGTCACGAGCGCCCTGTCGATCGCCGACCGCGGCGTCGTGCTCGACCTCGGACGCGTCGTCGCCGACGCCCCGGCTGCCGAACTCGCCGCCGACGAGACCCTCCGACACGCCTACCTGGGATTCTGATGGACCGACTGCTCTTCCTCCTGGCCACCGGCCTCGCGCGCGGCGCGATCTTCGCCCTGTTCGCGCTGTCGCTCGTGCTCATCTGGCGCGCGGCGCGCATCGTCAACTTCGCGCAGGGCGCGATGGCCCTCGTCGCGACCTACGCCGCGTTCGCCGTCACCGGGCTCACCGGCTCGTACGGCGCGGGGCTCGCCGCCGGCCTGATCGCCGGGGCCGCGATCGGGCTCGGCGTCGAGCGCGGACTCATGCGCTTCGCCCCGCACTCGAGCCCGCTCTCGGGGGTGATCGTCGCGATCGGGCTCGTGATGGTGCTGCAGTCGCTGCTCGGCATCCTGTTCGGCGCGCAGTACCTTCCGATGCGGGCGCCGTTCGACGACAGCCCGATCATGGTCGGCGGGGTCCCGCTTCTGTCGCCCTACGACCTGTTCGTGCTCGCCGTCGCGCTGGTGGTGATGGCGGCGCTCGCGCTCCTGTTCACCCGCACGTCGCTCGGACTGCAGCTGCGCGCCTCGGCGTTCGCGCCCGAGGTGTCGCGCGTGCTGGGCGTGCGGGTCAGCCGCATGGTGACGATCGGATGGATGCTGTCCGCCGCCGTCGCCGCACTGGCCGCGATGCTGCTCGTGCCCACGGAGCTCGGCCTCAATCCCCACGCGACCGACATGCTCTTCGTCTACGCGTTCGCGGTGGCCGTCGTCGGCGGTCTGGACTCGCCCGTGGGCGCGCTGCTGGGCGGACTGGTCGTCGGCGTGGCGATGACGCTCGTCACGGGCTACCTCGGTGCGACGGTCGCGCCGATCGGGGTCCTGGTGCTCCTCGTCGGCGTGCTGCTCGTGCGACCCGGCGGGATCTTCTCGCTGCGGGAGGCGAGGAGCGCATGACCCGGCTGCTTCCCGCGCTCCGCGGCATCCCTCGCACCCTCGTCTTCGGAGTCGCGCTCACGGTGCTCGCCATCGGGGCCACGTTCCTGCTCGATCCCTACCGCAACTTCCAGCTCGCGACCATCGCCGCGTACTTCTGCGCCGCGGCGGGGCTGACCGTGCTCATCGGGCAGAGCGGGCAGCTCTCGCTCGGCCAGGCGGCGCTCATGGCCGCGGGCGGCTACGGGTACGCCCTCACCGCGAATGCGATGACGGATGCTGCGGTCACGGGCCTTCCCAGATTCCTGGCCGGCATGCTGGTCGCGGTGGTGGTGTCGGCCGCGCTCGGGTGGCTGCTCGGGCTCGCCGCCGCGCGGCTGCGCGGACCATACCTCGCGGGCGTGACCCTGACCCTCGTGATCGCCGTCCCCGCTGTCGCCGCGGTGTTCTCCGGCGTGCTGCGCGGCGACCAGGGCGTGCAGATCGCGTACGACGGAGTGCCGCCGCTCCTCGAGCGGCTCATCGCGGTCGAGCAGTGGCAGGCGTGGGTCGCGATCCTCGTGGCCGGCGTCGTCGTCACCGGGCTCGCCGCGTTCGCCCGCGGCCGCGTCGGACTGCGGATGCGCGCCGTGCGCGACGACGAGACCGCCGCGCGCCTGAACGGCGTGCGCTCGGGCCGCGTGAAGGTGACGGCGTTCACGGTGAGCTCGGTGGCGGCGGGTGCGGGCGGAGCGGTGCTCTGCTTCGTCACGCAGTCCGTGAGCCCGGGCGCGTACACGCTCGCGTTCTCGCTGCTGCTCGTCGTCGCGGTCGTGCTCGGCGGGCTCGGAAGCATCGGCGGCGCGGCGATCGGCTCGGCCCTCATCGTGCTGCTGCCGTGGCTGCTCTCCACCGCGACGGCGGCCCTGCCGCTCCCGGCCGAGGTCGCGCAGCGCCTGTCGGGCAACCTCTCGATCCTCGTCTTCGGCGTGCTGCTCATCGTCGTGATGCTCGCCTGGCCCGGCGGCCTCGCGAGTCTGCGCCGCCGCCGGCGGCCCTCGGCGGCCGCCCCCACCGTTCACCCGGCCCCCGCCGATGCGCCGGTCGCCGCCCTGGGCGCCGGTGCGCAGCATCCATGAATCGTCTGAACCCTGCACGACCCACACCACACAGAAAGAGGTGACCATGTCACAGCACTCCCTCGCACGCCGCGTCGCGGCGATGGCCGGCGCATCCGCCGTCCTCGTCGCGCTCGCGGGGTGCAGCACGCCTGCGGCCCCCGCGGGCACGGACGAAGACGTCCCGGGCATCACCGACGACACCGTCACGATCGGCACGCACACGCCGCTCACCGGACCGGCCGCCGCCGGCTACTCGTCGATCTCGGCCGCCGCCACCGCGTACTTCGCGTACCTCAACGACAACGGCGGCGTGCACGGGCGGTCGATCGACTACATCGTCAAGGACGACGGCTACAACCCGGCCAACACGCAGACCGTCGTGCGCGAACTCGTGCAGGAGGACGAGGTCTTCGCGATCCTCAACGGCCTGGGCACCCCCACGCACACCGCCGTGCTCGACTACCTCAACCAGAACGAGGTGCCCGACCTGTTCGTCGCGTCGGGGTCGACGAGCTGGAACCAGCCCGAGAAGTATCCCTACACGTTCGGGTTCAACGCCGACTATGTCGTAGAGGGCGCTGCGCTCGCGCAGTACGCCGCCGACGAGTACCCCGACGCGGTCGTCTGCCTGCTGGGGCAGGACGACGACTTCGGCGACGAGATGATCGAGGGCGCCGAACTCGCCCTCGGCGCCGACGGCCTCGCCGCCGTCGAGCGCTACTCGGTGTCGAACCAGGACGTGTCGGCGCAGATCGGCGCGCTCAAGGCGGCCGGGTGCGAGATCAACATCCTGGGCACGATCAACGGGTTCACCGCGCTCGCCGTCGGGACCGCGGCGCAGCTCGGGTGGTTCCCGAAGTGGTTCTCGTCGTCGTCGGGCGCGAACTACGAGACGCTCGTCGGCTACCTCGGCGAGGACGTCGGGCCCAAGCTGCTGCAGGGCCTCGTCGGCACCAACTACCTGCCGGCGTCGGGCGGCGACTCCGACTGGGTCGCGCTCTTCCGCGAGATCAACGACGAGTACAACGACGGCGCGGTCTTCGACGGCAACACCATCTACGGCATGAGCGTCGCGTACCTGTTCGCCGAGGCGCTCGAGGCCGCGGGTGAGAACCCCACCCGCCAGTCGCTCATCGACGCCGTGCAGTCCGGCGAGCTCGCGGGCAACGGCATCCTTCCGCTCTCGTTCGCCGAAGACAGCCACGCGGCCTACCTCGGCGTCGGCATCACCACCGTCGATCAGGGCGTGCAGGACTACGTCGGCGCCACCTACGCCGTCGACGGCGGCTCGGTGACGGCGGTGGATCCCGCCCCCGTGGCGCTCGAGGGCGAGGGCGTGCCCGGCTCCTGATCCCCCCGGAGGGCCCGGACCCCCGCGGGGTCCGGGCCCTCGCGCGCCCCCGCCCCTCGAACCCGGCCCCCGCCCCCGCCCCCGGTCAGCCGACAGTCGGCCGCCGACACCCTGGGGACCACCCAAGGTCTCGGCGGCCATCTGTCGTCGCACGGGTGCGGGAAGGGCGGATGCCTCGCACCCGGGCGGGCGCGAGGCATCCGGGAACGGCGAGCGAGGAGCTACGCCACGGGGGAGAACTCGGCGACGAGCTCGCGCTTGAGGACCTTGCCGCTCGACCCCAGGGGCAGCGACGGCACGACGTGCACCACCCGCGGGTACTTGTAGGCCGCGATGCGGTCGCGGACGAACGCCACCACCTCGTCCGGCTCGAGCGTGACGCCGTCGTGCGGGACGACGGCGGCGTGCACCTCCTGCCCGCGGACGTCGTCGGCGACGCCGAACACGGCGGCCACCGCGATGCCGGGGTGGCGCGCGAGCACGGCCTCGACCTCGGTCGGGTACACGTTGTACCCCGAGCGCACGATCATGTCCTTCTTGCGGTCGACGATCGTGAGCACGCCGTCGGCGTACGTGCCCAGGTCGCCCGTGCGGAACCAGCCGTCCACGACGGCTGCGGCCGAGGCATCCGGGCGTCCGAGGTAGCCCTTGAACAGGTTGTGGCCGCGCACGACGATCTCGCCGAGGGCCTCGGGATCCTCGATCAGCACGACGGCGTCCTCGATCTCGGCCTCGGCGATCGCGACGTCGACGCCCCACAGCGCGCGTCCGACGGTGCCCGGCCGGATCGGCTCGCCGAGCGGGTTCGACGACACCGTCGGCGCGGTCTCGGTGAGTCCGTACCCCTCGTGCACGTCGGCGCCGAAAGCCTCGCGGACCGCCTCGAGCACGGCGACTGGCAGCGCCGCGCCGCCCGACACCGCGTACCGCAGCGGCGGCCGCGCCGGCGAGCGGCGTGCCGCCTCGAGCAGGCCGACGTACATCGTGGGCACCGCCGTGAACACCGTCGCTCCGAGACTCGCGGTGAGCGCGAGCGCCTCGTCGGCGTCGAAGCGGGGCAGGAGGATGACGGATGCCCCGACCCGCAGCGCGATGTTCATCACCGCGGTCTGCCCGAACGTGTGGAACAGCGGCAGCCCGCCGAACACGACGTCGTCGGCGCGCAGATCGAACGCGTCGATGAGGGTGGTGTGCACCTGCTCGACGATCGACAGATGCGAGCCGACGGCCCCCTTCGGTGTGCCCGTCGTGCCGCTCGTGTACAGGATGGTGGCGGCATCCGACGGCCCGACCGGCTCGTGGCGCGTGATCGGCGCGGCCTCCGCCGCCTCTGATTCGAGACGCGGGAGGTCGACGCCGGCGTCGCCGGGCAGGAGCACCGTGACGAGCGGCACGCCGGCTGCCGCGGCCGCCGGCACCGCGTCGCCCAGCAGCGGTGCGGCGGCGACGAGGACGTCGGCGCCGGAATCGCGCAGCACGTACGCGATCTCGTCGGCCTTGAACAGCAGATGCACCGGCACGACGATCGCGCCGAGCGACAGCGCCGCGTAGTAGACGCGGGCGAAGTCGGGCACGTTCGGCACGAGCATCGCGACGCGGTCGCCGCGACCGATGCCCCGGGCGCGCAGCGCGCCCGCGTACGCGCGGGTCTGCTCCCAGAGCTCGCGGTAGGTGATGGTTGTGCCGGCGAAGTGGAACGCCGTGCGCTCCGCGTGCCGCACGGCCGATTCGGCGAGAATGCTCGCCACCGACAGCGTCGCGAAACCCGCGCCGTCGATCGCGGGGTCGGGGGTGTGGGTCATGTCGTCTCCTTCGACGCTCGAACCGGGAATGGATGCTGCGGCCCGCCGCCCGTCAGTCGCGCAACTGGGCGCGGCCGAGGCTGGCGAGGTGCACCTCGTCGGGGCCGTCGGCGATGCGCAGCGATCGCACGCCGGCGGAGAGCTCGGCGAGCGGGGTGTCGGACGAGACGCCGGCGCCGCCGTGGAGCTGGATCGCGCGGTCGACGATCTGCTGCACGGCGCGGGGGACGGCGATCTTGATCGCCTGGATCTCGGTCATCGCGTGGCGGTTGCCGACGGTGTCCATGAGCCAGGCGGTCTTGAGCACGAGCAGCCGCAGCGCCTCGAGCTGGATCCGCGCCTCGGCGATCCACTCCCGCACCACGCCCTGCTCGGCGAGCGCGCGACCGAACGCGTGCCGCGCCGACGCCCGCTCGACCATGAGCGCGAGGGCGCGCTCGCCCATGCCCAGCGCGCGCATGCAGTGGTGGATGCGCCCCGGCCCGAGCCGCGCCTGCGCGATCGCGAAGCCGTCGCCCTCGCCGGCGACGAGGTTCTCGGCGGGCACGCGCACCTCGTCGAACGCGATCTCGGCGTGACCGCCGTGGTCGCGGTCGTCGTAGCCGAAGACGGTGAGCGGGCGCGCGATCCGCACGCCCGCCGTGTCGCGCGGAACCAGGATCATCGACTGCTGACGGTGGCGCGCAGCATCCGGATCCGTCTTGCCCATGACGATGAAGACCGCGGCGTCCGGGTTCATCGCCCCGGTCGACCACCATTTGCGCCCGCTGATGACGTAGTGGTCGCCGTCGCGGCGGATGCGCGTGCCGATGTTCGTCGCGTCGGAGGACGCGACGTCGGGTTCGGTCATGCAGAACGCGGAGCGGATGCGGGCGTCGAGCAGGGGCTCGAGCCACCGTTCCTTCTGGGCGGGCGTGCCGAAGTCGTTCAGCACCTCCATGGTGCCGGTGTCGTGCGCGGCGCAGTTGAACGCGGGCGGGGCCAGGCGCGGGCTCCAGCCGGTCACCTCGGCGACGGGCGCGTACTGGAGGTTCGTGAGCCCGGCACCGCCGCTCCCGCCGGGGAGGAAGAGGTTCCAGAGACCCTGCGCGCGGGCCTTCGCCTGCAGATCGCGCACGACCGGGCGCACCGTCCATTCGTCTGGCGTTGCGGCGAGCTGGGCGTCGAGCACCGGCTCGGCCGGGAGCACATGCTCCTCGAGGAATGCACGCGCGCGGTCGGTGTGGTCGCGGGTCGTGGTGTCGGGGGCGAAGTCCATCAGCGCACCTCCTGTGCGTGGGCGTCGAGCGTGGCGAGGCCCTTCTCGGCGAGCGGCTCGACGAGGCCGCCCATGCGGTCGAACCCCTCGCCGACCGTGTCGCCGGCCTGGTACCGGAAGTGGATCCCCTCGAGGATCACCGCGAGCTTGTAGGCGGCGAAGGCGCGGTACCACCTGAGGTCGGGCACCGCGATGCCGGCCCGCCCGGCGTAGGCGTCGACGAGCTCGGCGAACTCCGGGTAGCCGGCGCTCGGGTCGACGGCGCTCGGAACGACGCCTGCGCCGCCCGGCAGCTCGGCGATGTCCCAGTAGAGGCCGAACATGCCGAGGTCGACGAGCGGGTCGCCGAGGGTCGCCATCTCCCAGTCGAGGATCGCCGAGATGCGGGGCTCGTCGGGCTCGCCGACCACGAGGGCGTTGTCGAGCCGGTAGTCGCCGTGCACGATTCCGGCACGGGACGAACCCGGGACGTCGCCCGTGAGGCTGGTCTGCAGCGCATCGAGCGTCGGCGTGGCCCGCGACCGCGAGGCGTCGAGCTGTCGCCGCCAGGTGGCGAGCTGGCGCACGAGGTAGCCCTCCGGGCGTCCGAAGTCGCCGAGCCCCACCGCGTCGGGGTCGACCGCGTGCAGATCGGCGAGGTGGCGGGCGAGGTCGAGGCTCAGCCGCCGCACGCCCTCGGCCGTGTACGCAGCGTTCTGCGCGCGCTGCGCGAGCACGCGGCCGGGAGCCCGCTCCATGACGAAGAAGACGGTGCCGGTGACGAGCGCGGACGCGGTGTCGTCGACGATGTCGATCGCGCGGGGGACCGGCACGCCGGTGCCGGCGAGGGCGGAGATCACCCGGTGCTCGCGGCGCATGTCGTGGGCGCTCGAGAGCACGTGGCCGAGCGGCGGGCGCCGCACGATCAGCGGGATCCGCGCTCCGTCGATCGCGTACGTGAGGTTGCTGCGGCCGCCCGCGATCACCGTGGCGACGAGGTCCTCGGCCGCGAGCTCAGGATGCGCCTCACCCAGCCACGCGGTCAGGCCCGCGGCATCCAATCCGGGAACTGCGGTCATCGTCGACCCCCTCCGAGCCCCGCCTTCGGGGGTCACGAGGTGAGCATACCGGATGGTCGGTTTGTTCCGAAATCCGCCAGTGCCGTGCTCAGCCGGCGAGGATGCGCGTCTCGATCGCCGAGCGGACGGATGCCGGCACCGGCGTCGGGCGCCGGGTCGCGGCATCCACGAACACGTGCACGAATCGCCCCGTCGCGATCGGGTCGCCCTCTCCGCAGCGGAGGATGCCGAGCGCCCACGTGATGCTCGTCGTGCCGAGCCGTTCGACGCCGATGCCCACCTCGAGCGGCTCGGGGAAGCCGGCCGACGCGAGGAACTCGCACGATGACGCCGCGCACAGCGCGATCGCCTCGCCGCCGACCGGCTCGAGTCCGCCCTCGCGGATCATGAAGGCGTTGATCGCGGTGTCCATGGCCGCGTAGTAGACGGTGTTGTTGAGATGCCCGTACTGGTCGTTGTCGTTCCAGCGGGTCGCGAACGGCTCCCGCACCGGGTAGGCCGCGCTCATCCGCCGACCCGCAGCGTCAGGCGGAACGCGACGCGGGCGCGCTCGGCGCTCGGGGTGTCGCCCGAGATGAGATCGGCGTACGTGAACGACTCCGACAGGCGCACCAGGATGTACGCGAGATCGGCGGGGGCGATCGCGCCGCCGAGGGGAGTCTCGCCGAGGTCGCGCCGCACGAGCCACTCCGCCGTCGCGACGTAGCGCCGCTGGATCGGGCTCTCCTTCGTGGTGAGCAGCCGCAGCGCGCGTGCCGGCTCGCGGCGCAGGAACGACCGGAAGTACTCGGCGGTGATGAGGTCGTCGACGAAGTGCGTGAGGATGCCGGCGACGCGCTCGCCGCCCTCGAGCTCGCCGGCCGCGTGTTCGGCCTGCACCAGGGTGGGGATGGCGAGCGACCAGAGCACTTCGCTCAGAAGGGCGTCGCGGTTGCCGGCCCACCGGAACAGCGACGTGCGATCCACGCCCAGCGCGCCGGCCAGCGCCGTCATGTCGATGCGGCGACCGCCGATGAGCGTCGCGCGGGCCGCGTCGAACGCGCGCTGCGCGTCGGGGTGCGCGCCGCCCGCCAGGCGTTCCGACAGCCACGAGGGCGCGGCATCCGTCCCCACCGTCGCGATGGTGGGCGTCGTCGTCACCGTCGAGGTCATGCGGGAACTCTACTCGTCGCGGGAGACGAGGGTGCAACGTTTCCGAGAGTGTTGTGCAACATTCTCGAAAGTGATGCATACTCGTGGCACGACCACCGAAGGAGACACGATGACGTTCACCTTGACCGAGCCGGCCGCCGACGAGCTGACGGTGCAGCCCGCGGACGTGCTCGACGCCGACTTCTACGCGTTCCAGGAGCTGCTGACGGATGCCGAGCAGCGCGCCCTGCGCGGCATCCGGAGCTTCCTCGAGACCGAGGTGCGGCCGTTCGCCGACGACCACTGGGATCGCGCCGAGAGCCCGCGCCACCTCGTGCCGCGGATCGCGCAGCTCGGCCTCTATGGCAACGCGTTCCCCGAGACGCGGCAGTTCGAGAACAGCAACGTGTTCCGCGGGTGGGTGGCGATGGAGATCGCGCGCGCCGATCCCTCGACCGCGACGTTCATCGGCGTCCACAGCGGCCTCGCGATGACCTCGATCGCCGTCGGCGGATCCGACGAGCAGCGCGCCGAGTGGCTGCCGGTGCTGGCGCGCGGCGAGCAGATCGCGTGCTTCGGCCTCACGGAGCCCGGGCACGGCTCCGACACGGCGAAGGGCCTCGAGACCACCGCGGAACGCCGGCCCGGTCCGGATGGCGCCGACGAGTGGGTGCTGAACGGCGCGAAGCGGTGGATCGGCAACGGCGCGTTCGCCGATGTCGTCGTGATCTGGGCGCGCGATGTGGCCGACGACCACGTGAAGGGCTTCCTCGTGCGCACCCCGTCGGTCGGCTTCGAGGCCACGAAGATCGAGCGCAAGCAGTCGCTGCGCACCGTCGAGAACGCCGACATCGTGCTGACGGACGTCGTGGTGCCCGAGCGCGACAGGCTGCAGCGGATCGACGGCTTCCGCGACCTCGCCGCCGTGCTGCGGATCACGCGCGCGCAGGTGGCCTGGCAGGCGCTGGGAGTCGCCGTCGGCGCCTACGAGTGCGCGGTCGCGTACGCGAAGGCGCGCGTGCAGTTCGGCAAGCCGATCGCCTCGTTCCAGCTCGTGCAGCAGAAGCTCGCCGACGCGCTCGCGAACATCACCGCCTGCATCGGCATGTGCGTGCGGGTGTCGCAGCTGCAGGACGACGGCCTCCAGAAGGACCACCACTCCGCGATGGCCAAGGCCTTCGTGAGCGCGCGCGTGCGCGAGACCGTGGCGCTGTGCCGCGAGATCTGCGGCGGCAACGGCGTGCAGCTCGGCGGCCAGGAGCAGCTCGGCATCCCCGCCGGCTACGGCATCGCCCGCTACTTCGCCGACGCCGAGGCCGTCTACACGTTCGAGGGCACGTACGACATGAACTCCCTCATCGTCGGCCGGGCCATCACCGGCATCCCCGCGTTCGTCTGAACCCGGCGCTCGTCTGAAGGAGAAGCGATGACCGAGGCCTACATCGTCGCCACCGCGCGCTCGCCGATCGGCCGTGCGCGCAAGGGGTCGCTCGTGGACGTGCGACC
>JAVBUG010000033.1:0-6069 GCA_031555515.1 Microbacterium sp.
GAACAACCAGTGGGCCATCTCCGAGCCGGTCTCGGTGCAGGCGAAGTTCCCCATCGCCGGGCGCGCGCCGGGCTTCGGCATCCCGAGCATGCGGGTCGACGGCAACGATGTCCTCGCGTGCTTCGCCGCGATGCGCTGGGCGCTCGACAACGCGCGCCGAGGCAACGGTCCGGCCTTCATCGAGGCGGTCACCTACCGGATGGGCCCGCACACCACCTCGGATGACCCGACCCGCTATCGCGACAAGGACGAGGTCGAGAGGTGGCGCCGCCGCGACCCCATCGCTCGCGTGGAGGCCCTGCTGCGATCGCGTGGCGAGTTCGACGACGCGTTCGTCGCGAGCGTCGAGGCGGACGCCGACAACCTCGCCGCCGGTGTGCGCGAGGCGGCTATGACGGCGACCACCCGTGCCCCGCTGACCGTGCTCGACAACGTGTATGCCGAGCCCCATTCGGGCATCGACGAGCAGCGCGAGTGGTTCGGCGCCTACCTCGACGGGTTCGTCCCCGCTTCCGAGGGGGCGTGACGATGGCGCAGCTGACGATGGCGAAGGCCATCAACGAAGGGCTCCGCCGCGCGATGGCGGACGACGACAAGGTCCTCGTCATGGGCGAGGACATCGGAAAGCTCGGCGGTGTCTTCCGCATCACCGACGGCCTCCTCGACCAGTTCGGGGCGCAGCGCGTGATCGACACTCCGCTCGCCGAGGCCGGCATCATGGGCACCGCCGTCGGGCTCGCGTTCCGCGGCTACCGGCCCGTGGTCGAGATCCAGTTCGACGGCTTCGTGTACCCGGCGTTCGACCAGATCGTCTGCCAGGTCGCGAAGCTGCACTACCGCACGCGCGGCAACGTGAAGATGCCGATCACGATCCGCATCCCGTGGGCCGGTGGTGTGGGCGCCGCGGAGCACCACTCGGAGTCGCCCGAGGCGTACTTCGTGCACACGTCGGGTCTGCGGGTCGTCGCGGTGTCGAACCCGCAGGACGCCTACGTCATGCTGCGGCAGGCTATCGCGTCCGACGACCCGGTGGTCTACTTCGAGCCGAAGCGGCTGTACCACTCCAAAGGCGAGGTCGACCTCGACGTCCACCTCGCTGACGCCCCGCCGATGGGGCTCGCGCGCGTGGCCCGCGAGGGCAGCGACGTGACGCTTCTCACCTACGGCTCGCAGGTGCGGACGGCGCTGGACGCCGCGACCGCCGCCGAGGACGACGGCGTCTCGATCGAGGTCATCGATCTGCGCTCGATCTCGCCGGTGGACTACCGCACGGTGACCGCCTCCGTCCGCAAGACGGGGCGCGTCGTGGTCACCCACGAGGCAGCGCGCGAGGCGGGCGTCGGCGCCGAACTCATCGCGAGCGTCACCGAGCGCTGCTTCAACTACCTCGAGGCGGCTCCGCAGCGGGTCACCGGGCACGACATCCCGTACCCGCCCGCGAAGCTCGAGAAGCACCACCTGCCCGACCTCGACCGGATCCTCGACGCCGTCGATCGCGTCATGGACCGGCCGAACAGCCTGAGCGGGGTGCTGGACTGATGGCGGTGCAGGACTTCAAGCTCCCCGACCTCGGGGAGGGACTCCCCGAAGCCGAGCTCGTGCAGTGGCTGGTCGCGGTGGGCGACACCGTGACCCTCAATCAGACCATCGCCGCGGTCGAGACGGCGAAGGCCGTCGTCGAGCTGCCGTCGCCGTACGCCGGAACCATCACGGCGCTTCACGCCGAAGCCGGTGACGTCGTCGCGGTGGGCTCGGTGCTGATCTCCTTCGACATCGGAGGAACGGATGCTGCGCCCCCCACGCCTGCCGCGGAAGCGCAGGCCTCCGCTCCCGAGGCTGCTGCGAGCGCGGGCGCCGATTCGGCGACATCCGAACCCAACCTCGTCGGATACGGCGCGGCCCCCCAGGGCGCGGGCCGACCGCAGCGCCGTGCGCGTGTCGCGGGCGCCGTGGCCGCAGCATCCGATACCGCCGTTCTCGAGGCGGCTCCGCACGACGCGATCCAGTTCGCGGACGTCGTGGAGCGCCCCGTGGAGCGCCCGCGCTCGACGCCGCCGGTGCGGCAGTTCGCGAAGCAGCTCGGCATCGACCTCGCGCTCGTCGAGGCGAGCGGCGCGTCCGGCGTGATCACACGCGCCGACGTCGAGGCGTACGCGACGCGCGTCGGTGCCACAGCGACAGCGCCCGCCGCCGCCGAGCCGGTCGAGACCTTCGAGATGCCGACGGCGGCCGCCGCGGGGGAGCGCACGACCCGCACGCCGATCCGCGGGGTGCGGCGAATGACCGCGGACGCCATGGTGCGCAGCGCCTTCACCGCGCCGCACGTCACCACGTTCCTGACGGTCGACGTGACCGCGACGAGCGAGCTCATCGCCTCGCTGAAGGGCGACCGCGACCTGCAGGAGCACCGGATCGGGATCATGGCCGTGGCCGCGAAGGCCGTGTGCCTCGCGCTGGGTCGTCACCCCGGCCTCAACTCGAAGTGGGACGACGAGGCGGGCGAGATCGTCGAGCACCACTACGTGAACCTGGGGATCGCCGCGGCGACCGGGCGCGGGCTCGTGGTGCCGAACATCCGCGACGCGCAGGAGCTGACCCTGGTCGAACTGGCCGACGCGATCCGAGGGCTCGCAGAGACCGCGCGGGCGGGCAAGTCGTCCCCGGCCGACATGATGGGCGGCACCTTCTCGATCACCAACGTCGGTGTGTTCGGCGTCGACGCGGGAACGCCGATCATCAACCCCGGGGAGGCCGGCATCCTCGCGCTCGGCGCGGTCCGGCGCCAGCCCTGGGAGCATCGCGGCGAGATCGCGCTGCGCGACGTCATGACGCTCGCGCTGTCGTTCGATCATCGGCTGGTCGACGGCGAGCAGGGGTCGCGGTTCCTCGTGGACGTCGCAGACGTGCTGCGCGAGCCCGGGCGCGCGATGCTGCTGCGCTGACAAGGCCACTGACCGGCCGGGACCTTGGGGGCCGGCCGGTCAGTCCTTCTTCGGGTAGAACAGGCCGAGGCCGTGCTTCTGCAGCACGTCGTACGCCTCGGCGTACGTCTCGGGCTCCGCGGAGCCGGGTGCGGCGTACCGCGCCTGCAACAGGCCCAGCAGGCCGCGTCCGGGCGGGCTGAGCGGTTTGTCCTTGTGAGGTCCGTCCTTGAGGTCGCTCAGCTGGTCCTCGGCGGGGTTCGGCGGCACGTACATCGGGTGGACCACGGGCCATGTCACCGGGTCCCGGGGAGTGTCGAGGTTCACCACCGAGAAAAGATCCCGCGCCTCGGCGTCTCGCCGCGTCAGCGGACGCAGCCCGTGCAGCCGTGCGAGCGTGGCGGCGACCGCGGCGTGATGCATCTCGTCGTGCACGACGGTGCCGGCGCGGGTGTACGCCGACACGGCGATCGTGGGAACGCGCACGCCGAGGCGGTCGAACGCGAACCCCATCTCGCCCGGCTCGTCGTCGGCGACGGGCGGCGTCGCGGCCGGCGGGGGTACGTGATCGTACGTGCCGCCGTGCTCGTCGAAGGTGATGAGCAGCAGCGTGTTCATGGCATTCGAGCCGTCCGGAGTCGCACTCGACTTGACGGCGTCGTAGACGTCGGCCACGAGCTTCTCGCCGGCGCGCACGTCCGACACGGCCGAGTCCACCACCGCCGAGCCGTCGATCTCGCTCTCCCGGAGCGCGCCGAACGGCGGGTGGAAGTCGTTGTGGTTGTACACCAGCCGGGGCTCGATGAAGGCGTAGGCCGGGAGCTTTCCCGCCTTCGCGTCGTCGAAGAACTCCGACATGTGCCCGAAGCGCCCGGTGCGCCAGTACTTCTCCAGCACCGGCGCGTGCAGGATGCCCGTGAGCGACACCAGCTGCATCTCGTCGAAGTAGACCTTCCACGGGATGCCGGCGTCCTCGAGGCGGTTGAAGATCGTGGGCGTCGGAGCCGCGTCGAGCCACTTGTCGTAGCCGCCGCCGTGCTTGTTGGTGACGAACCCGTGCGACGTCGACGCATGGAAGAACGACCGGTTGCAGTAGGTCTGCGACGGCACGGCCGCGAACCACGCGTCGAAGACGGCGAATCCCTTCGCGAGGGTCGACAGCACCGGGAGCTGCTCGGGGGAGAAGCCGCCCATGATGTGCGACGCCTCGTCAATGGTCGGCTCCTTGCCGTGCCGCAGCCGCGTGAGGTTGTTCCAGTAGTCGTGGAGGAACCCCTCCATCGTCGCCGCGGTGCCGGAAGCCGGGGCGTTGAACGGCGGGGCCATGTCGCCCACCTGGCTCGCGGCGTTGTCCTTCGGATCGACCACGCCGAACAGCTGCGTGTTGACGTGCGGGAACTCCTCGCCGGGATCCGGGTCGGGCCGCGCCATCACGTCGTCCGTCGGCCCCGAGTAGGCATGGACCGCGACGCGCTCGCCGGAGGGTGCGGTGTTGGCGTAGTCGCCGAACGCGAGCCCGTCGAAGGCGGCGCCGTCGGGAAGGTTCTCGGGCGTGTAGAGCCACCCCAGGAGGTTGTCGAACGACCGGTTCTCGCCCATGAGGACAACGATGTGGTCGAACCCCGGCTCGGATCGCGGCGGCACGGCGCCGAAGTCCACCGACCCCTCGCGATACCCGATCGTGTGACCGATCGAGGCGCCGGCCGCGGCGCCGACCGCGCCGCCCACGACCAGGCCGGCCGCGGCGACACCGCCGAGCTTCAGGAAATCCCGACGCGAACTCGCGTCGCCCGGCTCGGAGGCGCGGGAATCACCAGGCGTATCGGTGCCGTCGACGCGCCCCGCCCCGGCGTCGTCGTGCTGGCCATGCCCCGTCATGGTCCATCCAGACTAGGCCCTGCTCGAGATCAGGCCGTCAGCGAGGCGCGGGCCATCGTCCGGAGGATGCCACGCACATCACGCTCGCCAGGGCGTGACCGTGACACCCGCACGGTGTGGGGCGTCGAGTTGATGAGGCCGAAGCAGGCGTGCGCGCGCACCCGGAGGTCGTCCTCGTCGCGCTCCGGATGAACGGTGGAGAGGATGCCGATCCACACCTCCACGTACTCGCGCTGCAGACGCCGCACGGTGTGACGGTCGTCGTCGCTGAGGCTGGCGAGATCGCGGTCCTGCACGCGGATGACATCGGAGTCGCGCAGGGCGAACTCGACATGGAATGCGATGATCGCGTCCAGCTGCGCCGAGGCGTCGTCGTGCGCGGTGATCACGGTGCGCCCGCCCGCCAGCAGCCGCTCGCTCACCTCGACGAGGATCGCGCCGAGCAGCGCCTGCTTGTTGGCGAAGTGGCGGTACAGCGCGGGTCCGCTGACCCCGACCGCTCCGCCGATGTCTTCGAGGCTGACGCCGCTGAAGCCCCGCTCGGCGAAGAGGGCTGCCGCTTCGTGGAGGATCGCCGCGTGGCGGTCGGCCTTCGCGCGATCGCGGTCGGTGACACCGTTCGTCATCTGCTGCTCCGCTTGTAAATCCAGTTAAGGCTCGCTAACCTGAACCTCAGTTAGTGAACACTAACCAATTCGATCGCGTCCCGACAACGGACGTGATCCGATCGTGACGTCGAGGAAGATGCGCGGGAGATCCGGATGAGCGTGCTGAGCACCGCCGCAGTGCACGACGAGAGCTTCGCGCGCACGCGCGACGCCCAGCGGGAGCTGGCCGAGAAGCTGCGCGAGCGGCTGGCCGCAGCATCCGTCGGCGGACCCGCCGCGTCGCGCGAACGGCATGTCTCGCGCGGCAAGCTGCTGCCGCGCGACCGCGTCACCCGCCTGCTCGACGAGGGGAGCCCGTTCATCGAGGTCGCGCCGCTCGCCGCGGAGGGCCTCTACGAGGGAGAGGCCCCTGCCGCGGGCGTGATCGCGGGGATCGGGCTGGTGCACGGCCGCCACGTGATGGTGGTGTGCAACGACGCGACGGTCAAGGGCGGGACGTACTACCCGCTGACCGTGAAGAAGCACCTGCGGGCGCAGGAGATCGCGCTCGAGAACCGGCTGCCCTGCGTCTACCTGGTCGACTCCGGCGGCGCGTTCCTGCCCAAGCAGGACGAGGTGTTCCCCGACCGCGACCACTTCGGGCGGATCTTCTTCAACCAGGC
>JAVBUG010000293.1:0-8025 GCA_031555515.1 Microbacterium sp.
TACGGCTTCGAGACCCTGACCGAGGCGGGCTACCAGCCGCAGATCGCCTACTTCGAGGTGCTGCACGAGCTGAAGCTCATCGTCGACCTCATGTGGGAGGGCGGCATCGCCAAGCAGCGCTGGTCGGTCTCCGACACGGCCGAGTACGGCGACTACGTCTCGGGCCCGCGCGTCATCGACCCGCACGTCAAGGAGAACATGCAGGCCGTGCTCGCCGACATCCAGTCGGGCGCGTTCGCCAAGCGCTTCATCGACGACCAGGACAACGGTGCCGTCGAGTTCCTCGCGCTCCGTGAGAAGGCCGCCGCCCACCCGATCGAGTCGGTCGGCAAGGACCTGCGCTCGCTCTTCGCGTGGAAGCAGCAGGACGCGGACTACGTCGAGGGCTCTGCCGCGCGCTGATCCCCGCTTCACACGAAGGCCCGGTTCTCCTCATGGAGACCGGGCCTTCTGGCGTTCGGAGGCGTCTCGGAGGTGTCGAGGTGAGAGACATCGGATGTTTGTGTCAGGATGGGAGCACGCACAGACGAGAGATGAGTGGGGCGAGGATGCGACAGCAGTGGTTCGACGAGGCGCGGTTCGGGATGTTCGTGCACTTCGGCCTGTACAGCGGCGCGGCACGGCATGAGTGGGTGCAGAACTACGAGTTCCTCACCGACGACGACTACCGGCAGTACTTCGAGCACTTCGACCCCGACCTGTTCGACGCGCGGGCGCTGGCTCGCCGCGCGAAGGAGACGGGCATGGGCTACGTCGTGCTCACGACGAAGCACCACGAGGGCTTCGCCCTGTGGCGCACCGCGGTCAGCGACTTCAACTCGGTGGCAGCCTGCGGGCGCGACCTCGTGCGGGAGTACGTCGACGCGTTGCGCGCCGAGGGGCTGCGGGTGGGCCTCTACCACTCGCTCATCGACTGGCATCACCGCGACTTCACGGTCGACTGGAACCACCCTCGACGGGGCGATGACGACATCGCCGCGCTCAATGAGGGACGCGACATGGCGCGTTACCGTGCCTTCCTGCACGCCCAGGTCCGCGAGCTGCTCACCGAGTACGGGCAGATCGACTACCTGTTCTTCGACTTCACCTACCCGGAGTCCAAGGACGGCCTCGCCGGCAAGGGGCCCGAGGACTGGGATGCCGAGGCGCTGCTCGCGATGTGCCGCGAGCTGCAGCCCGAGATGCTCGTGAACGACCGCCTCGGCATTCCCGCCGACTTCGTCACCCCTGAGCAGTACCAGCCGACGTCGCCCTTGATCGTCGACGGCGTGCCCCAGGTGTGGGAGGCATGCCAGACGCTCAACGGCTCGTGGGGCTACCACCGCGACAACACCGAGCAGAAGTCGTCGACGCTGCTCGTGCAAATGCTCGCCGACTCGGTGTCGATGGACGGCAACATGCTGCTGAACATCGGTCCGGACGGCCGCGGCGCGATCGCCCGGAGGGATGAGCGCACGCTGACAGAGATCGGAGAATGGATGCGGCTGCACCGGGGTGCGATCGTCGGCGCCGGGCATGCCGGCTTCGAGCCTCCTCGCGAGGGCGTGTACACGCAGCGGGACGGGAAGCTGTACCTGCATCTGTTCTCGTGGCCGCTCGGCTTCGTGCACCTGCCCGGGCTCGCCGGTCAGGTGTCCTACGCGCGGCTGCTCGACGACGGCTCGTGGTTGCGCACGTCGGTGACCGACCCCTCGCAGTCGGCGAGCCTCATGACGCCGGCGGGGGAGGCGGAGGGGACCCTCACCGTCCACCTCCCGGTGCGGCGGCCCGATGTGCTGGTGCCGGTCATCGAGCTCACGCTTGCCGAGGACTGACCGGGCTCAGGCGGTGGGCAGCTCGAGGTTGTCGAGCGCCCACCGTGCGGCGCCGTGGAGGATGGCGTCGGCGCGCGTCTGCGCCGCCTCGATGCGCAGCTGCTGGGTCGCCAGCGGGTGGCACGCCTCATAGACGCGGCTGCGCACCGCGGCGATGAACGGCTCCGACGCGCTCATGCTGCCCGTCAGGAACACCGCGTGGGGGTTGAAGAAGTTCACGACGCCCGAGAGCGCCTGACCCAGGTGCGTGCCCGCCGTGCGGACGATGGTGGTCGCCTCGGGCTCGGCGTCGCGGGCCAGCGCCAACACGTCGGCCGTGGTCGCGACATCCGTCCGGCCGCGCTCGCGCATCTGCCGGACGAGGCTCGCGCCGCTGGCCACCGTCTCGAGGCAGCCGGTGTTCCCGCAGGAGCACGGGATGTCGCCGCTGCCGTCGATCCTGGTGTGCGTGATGTCGCCGGCCGCACCCGTCGCGCCACGGTGGATGTGGCCGTCGACGATGATGCCGCTGCCGATCGCGGTGCCGGCCTTCACGGTGATGCTGTGGCCGTTCGCGCCGAACTGTGCGCGGTGCTCGCCGAGGGCCGCGAGGTTCGCGTCGTTGTCGACCGCGACCGGGACGCCGTAGCGGCGCCGCACGTAGTCGGGGACGCGGAATCCTGGCCATCCGGGCATGCGCGACGGCTGGGTGACGGTGCCGCGGTCGATGTCGACCGGGCCGGGAAGGCTGATGCCGATCGCGTGGATCGCGGTGTCGCGAGCCAGCTCGTCGAAGACCTCGCACACGGCGTCGAGCGTCGCCTCGGGACCATCGGCGAGTGCGACCGGGATGGAGCGCGTCTCGCGCAGCTCCCCGCTGAGCGAGTGCGCCCCGATGCGGGCGTGGCCTCCGCCCAGGTCGACCGTCAGCACGATGCCGGAGCCCTCGTCGATCCCGAGCAGCCGCGGGCGGCGGCCGCCCCTCGAAGTGCCGTCGCCGCGCTCGTTCACGAGCCCGGCGTCGATCAGCGACTGCACCCTGAGGCTCACGGTGGACGGGGCCAGGCCCAGCGCTGAGGCGAGCGCGCTGCGCGAGCTAGGCAGAACCCGCGCGATCAGATCGATGATCCGCCGGGACAGGTCCTCGTCGGCGGAAGAGCGGTCGGTGTCGGGGGTCATGTTCCCTCTCGCGGGTGGTGGCCGGGCTGTGTTTCCGAGTCGTGACGAAGTATCACACGCCGATAAACATCCGATGTTCGGGTTGCGTCACCGATCGAAACCTGCGAGGGTGACTTGCGACACAAGAGTACAAGGTTGATTCGATTATCGAAATAACCTGAACTGAACTGGCTGCCATAGGAGGCATTCGATGAAGAAGTTGCGCGTCGGCGCGGTGGCCGCAGCCACCGGCGTAGCGGTGGTCCTGACGGGGTGTGCGAGCGGTTCCGGTGGCGAAGGCTCCACCGACGGCAAGCCCACGATCGTCGTCGACATGTGGGCAGGCAGCGAGGCCGACACGACCGCGCTCGAGAAGCAGGTGGCGATCGCACAGGAGGAGAACCCCGATGTGACGATCAAGCTGCAGACGGCACCGTGGAACGACTTCTTCACGAAGCTCACCACCAACATGGCCAGCGGCAACATGGCGTGCGTCACCGGCATGAGCGGCGCGCAGCTCGGTGGCTTCACCGACGGGTTCCGCGAGTTGACGGCGGACGACCTCGAGACGGCGGGGCTCGACTTCGCCGACTTCAACCCGGGCGCCGAAGGCATCCTGAGCTTCGAAGGCGGTCTGTACGGTGTCCCGTTCGACGTCGCGACCATGCTCGTCTACTACAACCAGGACATGCTGACCGCGACCGGTGCGGCCACGCCCGAGATCGGATGGACCTTCGACGACTTCGAAGACATCGCCACCGCCGCGACCGCCGACGGCAAGTACGGCTTCGGCATGGGCATGGGCGGCTACCAGTGGATGTCGATGCCGATCGCGCTGTCGGGCAAGCAGCCGGCGTCCGAGGACGGCTCGCTCCACATCGACGACCCCGACTTCGTGGACGCGGCCTCGTGGTACTCGGGACTCGTCACCGACCTCGGCGTCGCGGCGCCGGTCGCGTCGGCGTCCGACACGGGCTGGGGCGAGAACCAGTACACCGGCGGCAACGCCGCCATGGCGGTCGACGGCACGTGGAACGCGGTGAGCTACCTCGACAACGAGTCCGGCTTCGCCGCCGGCATGGCGCCGCTCCCGGCGGGTGACCACGGCAACTCGGGACCGATCCTCGGCTCGGGCTACGGCATCTCGAAGACGTGCGACAACCCCGAGGCGGCCCTCAAGGTCATGGGCTCGCTCCTCGGCAAGGACGCACAGGACTACATCGCGTCGTCGGGCCGCTCGTACCCGGCGCGCACCGAGTCGCAGCCGCTGTACTTCGACTCGATCGACGAGGAGTACCGCGAGCAGGTCCGGACGGTGTTCGAGTCGGCGTTCGGCACGACGGTGCCGCTGTACATGACGAAGAACTGGGAGAAGCTCGACAGCTACATCCAGCCGAATCTCGTCAGCGTCTACAACGGCCAGATGGAGATGGCGGACCTGCTGGAGAGCGCCCAGGCGCAGTTCGGCAACTGACCGGGTTCGTCCTCGAACCCTCGCACGTGAGCAAGAGAGCAGAGCAATGACGACCACGACGACGATACGTCGCGGGTCGCTCGCCAGGGCCGAGGCCCGCCAGGCGCTGGGCTTCGCAAGCCCGGCCCTGGTGGGGCTCGCCCTGTTCACGATCGTGCCCGTCGGGCTCTCGGTCGTGATGAGCGTCTACGACTGGCCGACGTTCGGCGACCGCGCCTTCAACGGCATCGAGAACTACGCCAAGCTGTTCACCAGCAGCCCCGACTTCTGGCCGGCGCTGCGAAACTCCGCGGTGTACACGCTGCTGTATGTCCCGCTCAGCATCGCCCTCTCGCTCGCGCTGGCGATCGGGCTCGGGCCGCGCATCCGCGGCCGCGGAGCCCTCCGCGTGCTGTTCTTCATCCCGGTCGTCGTGCCCATGGTGGCCAACGTCCTGGTGTGGAAGATGATGCTCCAGCCGCAGGGCCTGTTCAACGGTCTGGCGCAGAGCTGGTTCGGCATCACGCTGCCGAACTTCCTCGCCGATCCCTCGTGGGCGATGATCATGGTGGTCGCCATGAGCGTGTGGCAGGGACTCGGCTACAACATGCTGATCTTCTCGGCGGCGCTCGAGCAGCTTCCCGAGAGCGTGCTCGAAGCGGCCAGCATCGACGGCGCCCGGGGTTTCCGCCTCGTGTGGAGCGTCATGATCCCGATGATCTCGCCGTCGATCTTCTTCGCGACCATCATGACGATGATCACGGCGCTGCAGGTCTTCGCTCAGCCGCAGCTGCTCACCGGCGGCGGTCCGGGCAACGCGACGAAGCCCCTCGTGATGTTCATCTGGGAGCAGGGCTTCACGTTCGGCGACCTGGGACTCGCCGCAGCGGCGGCGTGGATCCTGTTCGCGATCATCATCCTCATCACCGGCATGCAGTTCGCCGCGCAGCGGAAGTGGGTGCACTATGAGCACTGACACCGAGACCGACCGGGAGGCGTCGGCCATCGAGCAGACGCTGCTGATGACCTCGGACGACGAGTTCGTCGAGGAGCCGCCCGCACGCCGTCGCACGGCCGCCCGCACCCCCGGCGAGCGCATCCGCCTGGTGCTCGCGCACATCTGCATCTATCTCGCGGCGCTCATCTTCGTCGCGCCCCTCGTCTACGCCTTCTTCTCGGCGCTCAAGCCCAACGAGGAGATGTTCTCGATGCCGCCCACGCTGGTCGGCTCGCAGATCAAGTGGGGCAACTTCGCGGAGGTCTTCGCCTACGGGCCCTTCCTCACCTACATCGGCAACTCGCTCTTCGTCGCGGTCGCCGGCACCCTGGTCGTGCTCATCGTCTCGACGACGGCGGGGTATGCCTTCGGGCGCCTGCGCTGGAAGGGCCGCGACGCGGTCTTCGTGCTGTTCCTCGCCACCCTGATGGTCCCGGCGGAGGTGCTCGTCATCCCGATGTTCCAGGTCATGCAGTGGTTCGGATGGGTCAACACCTACCAGGCGCTCATCTTCCCGTTCGCGTTCACGGCGTTCGGCACGTTCCTCATGCGCCAGTTCTTCCGCGGCATCCCGTTCGAGCTCGAAGAGGCTGCCCGTGTGGACGGCTCGGGTCCGGTGCGAACGTTCCTCCAGATCATCCTCCCGCTGTCGAAGTCGGCGGTGGCGGTGCTGGCGGTGTTCACCTTCCTCTCGTTCTGGAACAGCTACCTCTGGCCGCTCATCGTGACGGTCGACTACGCGACGCTGGGCACGCTCCCGGTGGGTCTCGCCAGCTTCTCGGGTCTCACCGGCACGCGCTGGGACCTGCAGATGGCGGCCGCGATCATCTCGATGATCCCCACCACGATCCTCGTGATCGTGCTGCAGAAGCACCTGGTGAAGGGCATCGCGATGGCCGGGCTGGGCGGCCGATGAGCGGGTGCGCACAGGCCCCCGCCGTCGTCGCCGGCATCGACATCGGGGGCACGAAGACGGCCGGCGCCCTCGTCGCCGCGGACGGCACGGTGCTCGCCCGCGCGACGCGCGACACCCCGGCCCGCACCGGCGGCGCCGCCATGGCGGAGACTGCGGCACTCCTCGTCGAGGAGCTCGCCGACGGCGCCGGGGTGCGTCCCCGCGCCGTCGGAGTCGGCGCGGCGGGCGTCGTCGACCCTCGCAGCGGCGCGATCCGCGCGGCGTCGGACATGTTCGTCGACTGGGCCGGATTCCCGCTCGGCGAGCGGCTCGGGGACCGGCTCGACGTCGAGGTGCGGGTCGAGAACGATGTCAACGCGTTCCTGCTCGGCGAGACCGCGTGGGGCGGCGCCGGAGGCGGCAGTGACGTGCTCGGCGTGATGCTCGGCACCGGTGTCGGGGGCGCGCTCGTGCTCGACGGCGCGCTGCGCCACGGTCCGTACGGGGCCGCCGGCGAGATCGGTCACACCCCCGGCTACGGCGATCTGGTCTGCACCTGCGGGCGCACCGGCCACCTCGAGACCTTGGCCTCAGGCACGTCGATCGCGCGCCGCTACACCACGGCATCCGGCCAGCGGGTCGCCTCGGCCCGTGCCGTGGCCGAACGGGCGCGCGCCGGCGACCCCGCCGCGAAGACCGTCTTCGACGACGCGGGACGCGCGGTCGCACTCGCGTGCATCTCGGCGGCGACCCTCGTCGACGTGCCGCTCGCGGTGGTCGGCGGCGGTGTCGCCTCGGCCTGGGACCTCCTCGCGCCCGCCGTCGAGGCCACGCTGCTCACGGATCCGCCGGTGTCGGGCGCTCCGCTGCGCATCGTCCCCGGCACGCTGCGCGGCGACGCGGTCGTGCTCGGCGCCGCGGCGCTGGTCGCAGCATCCGGTCATTCCTTCCCCTCCGAACAGTTCGCAGAAGGTGAGCTCCTCCGTGACGTCGCGTCCTGACCACGACCAGATCTGGAAGGGCCCGCTGGGCTCGCTCCACCCGGCGGGGCTCGCGCGCCCGCGCATCGGGATCGGCGGCATCTCGATCGAATCGAGCACGTTCTCGCCGCACATCTCCGGCGACGAGGCGTTCACGATCCGCACGGGCGACGACCTGCTCGGGTACTACCCGTTCCTCGCCGAGGGGGAGGAACTGAGGGATGCTGCGGAGTGGGTTCCGCTGACCCACGGGCGGTCCCTGCCTGGCGGGGCGGTCGCTCCCGACACGTACGCGCGCATGAAGCAGGCAATCGTCGACGGGATCCGTGCCGAAGGCCCGTTCGACGCGTTCTTCTTCGACATCCACGGCGCGATGAGCGTCGTCGGCCTGCACGACGCCGAAGGCGACCTCGCGTCCGCGGTGCGCGACGCGCTCGGCCCCGACACGCTCGTGTCGGCGTCCATGGACCTGCACGGCAACGTGTCGGATGCGCTGTTCGACGCCGTCGACCTCGTCACCTGCTACCGGATGGCCCCGCACGAGGACGCCATGGAGACCAAGGAACGTGCCGTCCGGAACCTGGTCGACGTGCTCACCACGCGTCCTGCCGGAGCGCAGCGCCCCGTGAAGGCCTGGATCCCGATCCCCGTCCTGCTGCCCGGGGAACAGACCTCGACCCGCCTCGAACCCGCCGCCTCGTTGTACGCCCAGGTGCCGCTCGTCGAGCAGACCGACGGTGTGCTCGACG
>JAVBUG010000020.1:0-8378 GCA_031555515.1 Microbacterium sp.
CGTCGACGTCGGCGACCCGATCCTTCAGGAGATAGCCGACGCCGCCCTGGCCGGTCGAGAGGAGCTCGCGTGCGTAGATGCCCTCGACATACTGGCTGAGCACGAGGATGCCGACCGCCGGCAGCGCGGCCCGCACCGCCAGCGCCGCGCGGATGCCCTCGTCGCGGAACCCCGGCGGCAGGCGGACGTCCAGGATCGCGACGTCAGCTCGTGCGTCGCGGACGCGAGCGACCACGTCGTCCGCGTCACCCCATGCACCGGCGGTCGCGTACCCCGCCTCGTCGAAGAGCCGGACGAGGCCCTCGCGCAGCAGGACGGAGTCCTCGAACAGGACGACACGAAGCGGGGCGGAACCGGGCGACGAGACCATCCCCTCAGGATAGGGACCGGTCATGGCAGGGCCGTGAGCGGGATGTGCGCGCCGACCGAGGTCGGCCCGCCGACCGGGCTGGTCACGACCAGCACCCCGCGGAGCCCGGCGACGCGCTCGCGCAGGCCTTCGAGCCCGTGACCCGACGTGATGGCGGCGCCGCCGCGGCCGTTGTCCACGACCCAGACGTCGAGGTGCGTGGGCGCCCCGGCAGCCGTGCGTCGCAGCGACGCGCGCAGCGTGACCCCGGTGGCGCCGGAGTGCTTGACCGCGTTCGTCATCAGCTCCGCGACGATGAAGTAGACAGTGCGGGCCACCTCCTGGCTGACGGCGCGGTCGATCGCCGGGTCGATCTCGACCTGCACCCACAGCGGTGACGCGGTGGCGACGGCGTCCAGGGCGGCAGCGAGGCCGCGGTCCTGCAGGAGCGGCGGGGCGACGCCGCTCGACAGTGCGCGCAGTTCGTCCAGCGCCGCCTTCGCGTGACCGCGTGCCTCCCGCGCGAGGTCGGCAGCAGCATCCGTGTCTCCCGACTCCGCACGCCGCTCCAGTGCGGCGAGGTCCATCTGCAGCCGCACCAGCCGCTGCTGGGGGCCGTCGTGGATGTCCCGTTCGAGGCGACGGAGGGCGACGTCCTCGGCGTGCACCGCGGCGCCGCGCGCGGCGGCTTCAGCCCGCACCTCGGCGGCGAGCTCGTCCGACTCCCACCGGCCGAGCATGCCCTTCGCGACCGCGTGGTGACCGCGTGCGAGGCCGCCGAGCACCCACGGCATCGTGACGGTGAAGACGATGCCGGCGACGAGGTAGAGCGCGACTTCGACGGCCCAGCTCGACCATCCGCCGAAGAGCCACGGCATGAAGTCGGCGACGTAGTGCCCCCACTCCCCTTCGGAGCCGTCCGCGTTGCTCCAGTTCCGGGGCAGGAAGAGCCCCCAGAACCAGTACGTGAGGCCGCCGAGACCGACGCTCTACCAGACCACGGTGAGGGTGAAGGAGATGGTGCTGATGATCGGGTTCACGATCATGCCGTGCACGAGGTAGAGCCAGTAGTGCGTATTGCGGATCGGACGGGTCAGCGTCATCCAGAAGCCGGTCGCCTCCGGCGTATCGCGGTTCCACTCCGGCTCGGCGATCTCGGGTCGGCCAGTCAGCAGCAGGAGGAACCTGTCCGCGACGCCGAACCCGCGCGCGATCAGCAGGGTCAGCACGATCAGCGGCAGGCCGATCACGAGGATCAGCAGGCCGACGCCGGTCCAGAACAGCGAGGCGAGGAGGCTCACCGAGACCATGGCGAGCACGAAGACCGCGAGCAGGTACAGCGCACTGCCCGGCGTGCGGACCCACGCCTGTCCGTACGATGCCCAGAACCCCGTGGCGGTGTGGGACGCGACCGGCTGGAGCGGGGCCGGTTCAGTGGTGGCGGCGGTCATCGGTGTCTCCCTCGGAACTCATGCTCCCAGCTTCGCGACAGTCGCGGTGCCGCGGCATCCGATGCCCTCCCGAACGGGTACGGGGGCTGACCCCCCGTACCTGCGACGGTCACGCCACGTGCGTGAGTCGTCCCGCCAGCAGCGTCGCAGCGACCCGCATCCCGCGCAGCCGCGGCTCGTCGGCGGCGAGAGGATCGTGCTCGCAGATCGCGAGATCGGCGACGTCGCCGGGATCGATCCGTGCAGGCTCCGCGGAGCCTCCGCGCGTGGAGGCCGCCAGCGCTGTCGCGGCGTCGACGCGTTGCGCCGGCTGCCACGGATCGCGGCCCCCGCGCGTGCGGAACACGGCGGACGCCATCGCCGCCCACGGATCGAGCGGCGCGACGGGCGCATCCGAGCCGAAGAGCAGGTTCGCGCCGGAATCGGCGAGTGCCCGCAGCGGGTACGGCTGCGCCGTCTGGCCCGCCCAGACGGTGTCGGTCAGGTCGCGGTCGTCGAGCGCGTGCTCGGGCTGCACGCTCGCGCCCACCCCCAGTCGCGCGAACCGCGGGATGTCGGCGTGCGCGACGAGCTGCGCATGCTCGATCGTGCCCCACGCCCCGGTCGCGGCGAAGGCGTCGAGCGCGTGCGAGTTCGCCACGTCGCCGATCGCGTGGATCGCCGACGCGATGCCCGCCGCGGTCGCGCGGGTCATGAGGTCGACGAGCGTCGCGACGTCCACGGTGAGCAGGCCGTGGTTGTGCGCGTCATCGGGATACGCGTGTGAGCACGCCGCCGTACGGGTTCCGAGGGATCCGTCGGTGATCACCTTGAGAGGGCCGACACGGACGAGATCGGATGCTGCGCCCCGGGCGACGTCTCCGGTCTGGAGTCCGTCGGCGATCGCGCGGTCGAGGAACTGCGGATAGATACCGAACGAGACGCGCAGCGCGTCGAAACCTGCGGTGAGGCGCCTGGCCCACGCGTCCTCGTTCCACGACATGTCGAGATCGACGAGCCCGACGACACCGCGGGCGGCGGCGTCCTGCGCCATCCGCGTCACGAGCGGGTCCGACACCGACGCGTCGACGGCGTTGAGCCGGCGCGAGATCTCGAACGCGGGCTCCTCGCGGAGGATGCCGTCGTCGGCGGGCTCGAAGCCCTCGCGGCGAAGCGCCGCCGAGTTGAGCCACACGCTGTGCACGTCAGCGTTGATGAGGTAGGTCGGGACCTCGCCGGTCGCGGCGTCGAGCACCGCGAGCTCGGGGGTGTCGGACCACAACGCGTCGCGGAAGCCGCTGCCGACGCGGCGGCCGTCGGCAAGCGGATCGGCCGCGCCCATGAGCCTCGCCGCCTGCGCCGCGGACGTTGCGCCCCCGAGAGGCACGCGCTGGGCGGAGAGCGCCCACTGCACGGTGTGGACGTGGTGGTCCCACAGGCCTGGGATCACCCAGCCGCCGTCGGCGTCGATCACCCGTCCGCTGCGTGGCAGCGCGCCCGCGGGCGCGATGTCGACGAGGAGGCCCTCGGCCAGGTGCACGTCGACCAAGTCGGCGCCGAAAGGATCGGTGCGGTGGGAGCCGGTGAGACGCGCATTGGCGATGACGTCGACCGCCTCGCCGCGCGCCGCCGTCACCGAGCGGCCTTCCGGGTCTCGAGGTCGCGGCGCATCTCCGTGGCCAGGCGCGGGTCGGCGTACGGGCTCGCACCCGCCTCGAGCTCCAGGATGACGGTCTCGACGGTCTCGTCGGGCTTGTTCTGGCTCAGCTTGCGCTTGCCGACGACCTTCGTCGGCGTGAGCCGGAAGCCCACGGTGCCCCGCTCGAGCCGGCGCACGTACTCCGGATCGTTCGGCGGCTCCCACATCAGGCGGGGCTGCGGCAGGCCGCTCTCGAACCGCGCGACGAGTCGCTCGAGCACCTGGAGGTTCTCCTCCGGGGTCAGCAGCTCCGGCACACCGGTGAGATGCGCCGAGACGAAGTTCCACGTCGGGACGCTCTGCACATCGCCGTACCAGCCGGGCGAGATGTACGCGTGCGGACCCTGCACGACCACCAGCAGCTCGCGCTCGCCGAGGCCGTGGATGAGGTCGTCGGGCTTGCCGACGTGGCCCACGATCGTGAGATCGTCGCGGTCGGCGTCGAGGAGCACGGCGTAGTGCGAGGCGACGAGCCCGTCCTCGGTCGACGAGACGATCGTGACCCACGGGTTCTGCTCGATGAGCCGGCGGATCTCGCCGACATCCGACATCGCGAAGCTCGGGTTCTGACGCATGCGCCCAGCCTATTCGCGCACGCAGCCCCCGCGGATCGGCGTCACGCCTGGCAGCGGGGGCACCAGTAGAGCTTGCGCCCCGCGGCCTCCTCCACCACGATCGCGGTGCCGCACACCCGGCACGGCAGGCCGGCGCGGTGGTAGACCCAGTGGCGGTCGTCGCGGCTCGCCATCGCGGCGCGATACGCCTCGGGGTCGAGGTCGTCCATCGTCATCATCTGGCCGGTCTCGACGCCGATCGCGAGCAGCCGCACCCAGTCGCGCCACAGATCGCGCACGACCTCCTCGGGGACGTCACGGCCCGGCGTGTGGGGGTTCTGACGCGCCCGGAACAGCAGCTCGGCGCGGTAGACGTTGCCGATGCCGCTGACGACGTTCTGGTCCATGAGCAGCAGGCCGATCGACGTCGGCTTGCGGCGCACGACCGAGGTGAAGCGCTCCTCGCCCTCCGCGACGTCGTCGACGAGCGGGTCGGGCCCGAGTTTGGCGATCGTCGCGGCGACCTCGTCAGGCGTCTGCAGCTCGCACGCGGTCGGGCCGCGCAGGTCGGCGCACGTGACGTCCGTCAGCAGACGCAGGCGCACCTGCCCGACGACCGGCGGCGGCCACTCATCGCCCTCGTCGGCGAGCCCGGTGGTCTGCTCCGACATGCGCACATGCACGCGGGTGCGGCGCGGTGCCCCGATCGAGGTCAGCGAGTTCTCGCCGGCGCTGTCGAGGATCGGGGCGTCGAGGTCGGTGCCCCGCTGATTCGTCTGGCCCATGCGGCCGTTCGCCGAGGCGATCGTCGGGTCGACGAGGATCTCGCCCGCGAAGTCCCACGCGCCGTACATGCCGAGGTGCACACGCAGCCACAGGTCGTCGTCGAACTCGAGGAACATCTGCTTGCCGACGGCCCGCACCGACGTCGCGGTGCGTCCGCTCAGGATCTCCGCGCCCTCGACGAAGCGGCCCTGCGGGCTCGACGCCGCCACGCGCCGGCCGACGAAGTTGCGGTCGAACTGGCGGGCGATGCGGTGGACGGAATGGCCCTCCGGCATCGGTTCAGCCGGCTTCGGGGTCGAACGAGCTGTCGTCGGCGGCCAAGACGTCGGGCTGCCCGGCGACCGCACGCGGGTCGGGCTCGAGGGCACCGTCCTCCTCGTAGGCGGCGAGCTGCGCGATGCGGCGGGCGTGACGCTCCTCGCCCGAGAACGGGGTCGCGATGAAGCGGTCGATGAAGGTCGCCGCCTCTTCGAACGTGTGCTGACGTGCGCCGATCGCGATGACGTTGGCGTCGTTGTGCTCGCGCGCGAGCTCAGCCGTGGCGATGCTCCACGCGAGGGCGGCCCGCACGCCGACGACCTTGTTCGCGGCGATCTGCTCGCCGTTGCCGGAGCCGCCGAAGACGACCCCGAGCGCCTCGATGCCCGCGGCCTGGTCGCGCACGACCGCCTGCGCGGCGCGGATGCAGAACGCGGGGTAGTCGTCGAGCGGGTCGTACTCGATCGGGCCGTGGTCGACGACCTCGTGCCCGGCGGCCGCGAGGTGGTGCTGCAGCTGCGTCGAGAACTCGAGGCCGGCGTGGTCGGTCGCGATGTGGATGCGCATGGGCTCAATCCTAGAGAGAGGCGGAAGGCGGAGGACGATGGATGCTGCGGCCGCAGTGAGCGGTCCGCTCAGGCGGTTCGCGGGCTCAGGGCGCGACGCCGGCGGCGGCGGGCTTGAAGCCCGCGCGCACGTTCTCGCAGCATGCCGGCCGGCACACGTCGAACCACGGGCCGAGGTCGGTCGCATGGGGCCGCTCCCCCACAGGCGTGCCGTTCAGGCGCTCTTCGACGAGGTCGACCAGTCCCGACACGAAGACGGGGTCGACACCCGGCGTGGGCGTGCGCACCGCGCGGATACCCACCTCGGCCGCAGCATCCATCGCCTCGGTGTCGAGGTCCCACAGCACCTCCATGTGGTCGCTCATGAAGCCCACCGGCACGATCGCTATCGCCTGGATGCCGGCGCCCGGAAGCTCCGCGATGACCTCGTTGATGTCGGGCTCGAGCCAAGGCTGGCTGGGCGGGCCGGAGCGCGACTGGTAGACGAGGTCCCATGCGACGCGGTCGGCACCGGGAACCTCCGCGGCGACGGTCGCCATGACGACCTCGGCCACGGCGAGGTGCTGCGCGGCGTACGCGCCGCCTTCGCCCAGCTCTCGGTGCAGCTCGTCGCCCTCGCGCGGTCCGGAGCGCTCGGCATCCGCCGTCGGAATGCTGTGGGTCGAGAACAGCACGCGCACGGACTCGGGAGCGATGTCGTCGGCGAGGAAGCCGGCCACAGCGTCACGGACCCCGTCGACGAACGGCTGCACGAACCCCGGGTGGTCGAAGAACTGGCGCACCTTGTCGATGGTGACGCGGCCCGCGAGGTCCGTCTCGGTGAGCACGCGTGCGAAGTCCTCGCGGTATTGGCGGCAGCTCGAGAACGACGAGTAGGCGCTGGTCGCGAGACCCAGGAGTTTCGTGTGACCCGCGGCTGCGGCATCCGTCACCGCCTCGCCGAGGTAGGGCGCCCAGTTGCGGTTGCCCCAGTACACGGGAAGATCGAGACCTCGGTGCGCGAGCTCGGCCTCGAGAGCCGCTTTGAGCGCGCGGTTCTGCGCGTTGATCGGGCTCACGCCGCCGAAGTGACGGTAGTGGTGGGCGACCTCTTCGAGGCGCTCGTCGGGGATGCCGCGGCCGCGCGTGACGTTGCGGAGGAACGGGATGACGTCGTCCTGGCCCTCGGGACCGCCGAAGCCGGCGAGGAGGATGCCGTCGTACGCGACGGGCTCCTCGACGTACGGGGCGCCGCCGGCGGCGGCGGCAGAAGCGAACGGGACGACGTGCTGCTCGGGAGAGGTCACCCCTCCATCCTGACACCGCGCCCGGGTGGTTTCAGCCACGGGATCGGGCGTTCGCGGGCCCGCTGGCATAGGCTGGCACGGTTGTCACCGGCGCCAGCAGCGCTGGTGGCGGCCGCCGGATCGAGCGCTCGCGCGACGAGACGATCGACCACCTCCGTCATCCTCACCCATGGGAGTCACAGCAGTGCCTGGAGAGAACCTCACCCGCATCGAGGCGCAGGAGCGCCGTGCGATCGTCGACACGCAGTCGTACGAAGTCGCACTCGACCTGACGAAGGGCGCCGAGGTCTTCGGATCACGGTCCGTCATCCGCTTCACCGCGACGCCCGGTGCCGCGACGTTCATCGACCTCATCGCGCGCGACGTGCGCGAGATCACCCTCAACGGGCGCTCGATCGACCCCGCTGCGGCGTTCGCCGACTCGCGCATCGCGCTCGACGACCTCGGCGCCGACAACGAGCTCGTCATCGACGCCGACTGCCTCTACACGAACACCGGCGAGGGTCTGCACCGCTTCGTCGACCCTGTCGACGGCGAGGTGTACCTGTACTCGCAGTTCGAGGTGCCCGACTCGCGCCGCGTGTTCGCGGTGTTCGAGCAGCCCGATCTGAAGGCGACGTTCGCGTTCACGGTCACGGCACCCGAGCCGTGGAAGGTCGTCTCGAACTCCCCGACTCCCGAGCCGAAGAAGCACGGCGACGGCACGGCGACCTGGCGCTTCGAGCCGACGCCGCGCATCTCGTCGTACATCACGGCTCTCATCGCCGGTCCGTACGAGGCGACGTTCTCGGAGCTGACCAGCGCGTCGGGCCGCGTCATCCCGCTCGGTGTCTACGGCCGCAAGAGCCTCTGGCAGTTCCTGGACGCCGACTACATCTTCGATAAGACGCGCCAGGGCTTCTCGTACTTCGAGGAGAAGTTCGACTACCCCTACCCGTTCGCCAAGTACGACCAGCTCTTCGTGCCCGAGTTCAACGCGGGTGCCATGGAGAACGCGGGCGCGGTCACCTTCACCGAGACGTACGTCTTCCGCTCGAAGGTGACGGACGCCGTCAAGGAGCGTCGCGTCGTCACGATCCTGCACGAGCTCGCCCACATGTGGTTCGGCGACCTCGTCACCATGAAGTGGTGGAACGACCTGTGGCTCAACGAGTCGTTCGCCGAGTGGGCGTCGACGATCGCCACCGCCGAGGCCACCGAATGGACCGAGGCGTGGACCACGTTCAACGCGATGGAGAAGACCTGGGCGTACCGCCAGGACCAGCTCCCCTCGACGCACCCGGTCGTCGCCCAGATCAACGACCTGGAAGACGTGCAGGTCAACTTCGACGGCATCACGTACGCCAAGGGCGGCTCGGTGCTCAAGCAGCTCGCCGCCTGGGTGGGCATCGAGGAGTTCTTCGCCGGGGTGTCCGCCTACTTCCGGAAGCACTCGTGGAGCAACACCGAG
>JAVBUG010000257.1:0-26811 GCA_031555515.1 Microbacterium sp.
CGTCGACCTCGCCGGCGCCGCGAACCTCCGGTCGGGCCGCGTCCGGCTGGTGGGATTCCCCTCGGCGTCGTCGACCCTCGTGCCGCACCTGCTCTCGGGCATGCGCGAGCGGCATCCCGGTGTGGCCGTGCAGTACACCGAGAGCGAGCCCCCCGAGGCGATCGAGCTGGTCATGTCGGGCGACGCCGACGTCGCCCTCGTGTTCGCGTATCCCGGCGAGCGGGGCGCGACACACCACCCCGACCCGCCGCGCGGGCTGTCGGCCACCGACCTGTTCATCGACCCCCTGTTCGTGCTCATGTCGCGCGAGCACCCGCTCGCGGACCTGCCCCACCTGCCGCTGGAAGACCTCGAGGACGATCCCTGGATCGCCGGGTGCCCGCGCTGCAGCACGCATCTCGTGCGCGCGTGCGAGGACGCCGGGTACGCACCGAACGTCGTGTACGAGACCGACAACTTCAGCGCCACCGTGGGCATGGTCGCCGCCGACCTCGGCATCGCCCTGGTGCCGCGGCTGGCCCTCGGGACGACCCTGCTCCCCCCCAACGTCGTGGTGAAGAAGCTCGCCTCGGAGATCACGCGCACGATCAGCGTCGTCGTGCCCTCCGACAAGCGGAGCCTTCCCGCCGTCGCCGCACTGACGGATGCCATCGCCGCGATCGACGGCATGATCTGGCGGATCCGCGCCGCGGCGGACCACCCCGAGCGCACCCATAATGCGCGCCGCCTCACTCATGACGAGCGGCGATACGACGTAACTCCGGGTTAACGACGACCCGCCTACCGTGATCACCACGGCGACGCCCCGTCGTCGCCGCATCCCCCGTCCGAGTGCGCTCCCCCGCTCTCGGAAGCCCTCTCGCCTCCCGGCGACGAGTCCGAACGGAGCTTCCCCGATGTCCCTCGATGTCCTCGATCACGCACTCGGCGTGACCGCCGGCGATCCGCTCGACGCCGTCCGCGCCGCGCGCACCGCCACACGCGGCAACGCCCAGCGCAGCTACGACTCGATCTTCTCGCCGGCGGTGGGCAACGGCCTCTCGGTCGCAGAGCGCCTGGCCCTCGCCGTCGTCATCTCGCGCTGGCACGGCGACACCCCGCTGTCGGCCCACTACGAGACGGAGTTCTCGCGCGCCGAGCCCTCGGCCGACATGATCGCGGCGCTCCACGACATCGCGGCCGCCGGGCGCACGGTCGGCCCGTACGGGATCTACCGCGAGCCCGGGCTGGCGGCGGAATCGGTCGAGGGACTGCGCTTCGTCGTCCCCGACGCGCCCCGCGCCGTGATCGGCGACGAGCTCAGCGCTCTCGTCGAGCACGTGCATCTGCTCGTCTTCCGCCCGCGCGAGGCCAGTGCCGAGGCGCTGCAGCGCCTGCTCGACGAAGGGTGGACGACGACCGACCTCGTGTGCGCGTCGCAGCTCGTCGCCTTCCTGTCCTTCCAGATCCGCTACGCGACCGGCCTCGCCGTGCTGCGCTCCTCGATGGAGGCGAAATGACCACCGAACTCGACCAGCTGCACGGGGAGCACGTGCTCGTGCCGACCGGACTCGAAGGTCCGGACCGCTTCACCCAGGAGGGTCTCGGCTGGACGCCGTGGCTGGCCCCGCTGCCCGTGGAGGAGTTCGAGGAGCGTCACTGGGCGGGCGTCGTCGAGCGCGAGCGTGCGAAGATGCCCTACTTCGCGCTCCTGGCGCGCGAGCCCGAGATCCTCGCGGCCCGGACGCTGACCGACTTCGACATCTTCCAGAACCCCGACGGGGGCCTCCCCTTCGCGGAGCGCGAGCTCTCGGCCGCCGCCGCGTCGCGGGTGAACGGGTGCGTGTTCTGCGCGTCCGTGCACGCCCGGGCGGCGACGCGCCTCTCCGGCCGCGAAGCCGACGTCCAGTCCCTGCTGGACGACGGCCCGGCGACGACGATCGACGAGCGCTGGGATGCGCTCGTCGAGGCGGCCCGCGCCCTCACCGTCACGCCGTCGGAATTCTCGGCGGCGCACGTCGAGTGGCTCCGCGCCCTCGGACTGACCGACGTCGACATCGCCGACGTCATCGCCGGTGCCGCGTTCTTCAACTGGGCGAACCGTCTCATGCTGTCGCTCGGCGAACCGACGGTCCCGCGTCGGCGCCGTCCCTGACCCCCATCCACCCGCGATCCCGCACCGACTCGCACCATCCGCATCACCTCGCACCACCCACCCCGTCCGCGAATCCCGAGAAGCGAGCAATCCATGGCACTTCCCCCCACCCGCCTGTTCCGGCGGCGAGCGACCCGCGCGATCGGCGCGGTCGCAGCCGTCCTCAGCGCAGCACTCGTGCTGTCGGCCTGCGGCGGCGGCACGACGACCGAGTCCGCCGCATCCGGCGAGCCGCAGTCCGGCGGCACGCTGGTCTACCTCGAGCCGAACGCCTACACCAGCCTCTACGCCCCCTCCGCAGGCTTCTATCCCAACGGCGCGCTGGTCAACAACATCTCCGACCGCCTCGTCTGGCAGGACCCCGAGACCCTCGAGTTCGAGCCGTGGCTCGCGACCGAGTGGGAGGTGAACGACGACGCCACCGCGTACACGTTCACCCTGCGCGACGACGTCACGTTCTCCGACGGATCCGCGCTGGACGCGGCCGTCGTGGCGAAGAACTTCGACCTGTACGGGCTCGGCGACCCCGAGCGCGCACTGCCCGTCTCGGAGGCGGTCAACAACTACGAGAGCAGCGAAGTGGTCGACGACCACACGGTGACCTTCCACTTCTCGGCGCCCGCGCCCGGATTCCTGCAGGCGACGTCGACCATCACCTCGGGCATCTTCTCGTCCGACACGCTCGACCGCGACTTCGAGGGCTTCGCCGCCGGGTCGGGCGCGGAGATCATCGGCTCGGGCCCGTTCGTGATCACCGGTGAGGAGCTCGGCACCGCGGTCACCCTCGAGGCGCGCGAGGACTACGCGTGGGCGCCGGCGAGCTTCGAGAACCAGGGCCGCCCGTACGTCGACACCATCCAGATCGCCATCACCCCGGAGAACAGCGTGCGGGTCGGCTCGCTGCTGTCGGGGCAGGGGCAGATGGCGCGCAAGATCGAGCCGCAGGACGAGGCGCAGGTGCTCGGCTCGCCCGGCTTCACCGTCGACGCACCGCAGACCAACGGCGTGAACAACGCGATGAACCTGCGCTTCATGGCCGCGCCGGTCGACGACATCCGGGTGCGCCAGGCGATCATCGCCGCCGTCGACCGCGAGAGCCTCATCGACAGCCTGTTCACCGACAACTACCCGCTGGCGACCTCCGTGCTCTCCCGCACGGCGCTCGGCTACCTCGACACCTCGGAGTACTTCGCGTACGACCCCGAGCACGCGGTCGAGCTGCTCGAGGAGGCCGGCTGGACCGAGGGCTCGGACGGCATCCGTGTCAAGGACGGCCAGCGGCTGTCGTTCACGACCGCCGAGGCCACGGCGCAGCCCCGGTCGTTCGACCTGCTCACGTCGGTCGCCCAGCAGCTCGCGGAGGTGGGCATCGAGATGAACATCATCCGCGGCACGGCCGGCGACTACGCGGTGGCGTACCAGGATGCCAGCCGCACCCAGGCCGCCCACTCGATGGTCGGCCGTGCGGACCTCGACGTGATCAAGAGCATGTACTACTCGACCAACCGCAACATCCTGCTCAACCGCAACCCGGCCGACGGCACGATCGCCGACCCCGAGCTCGACACGCTGCTGCAGGCGGTCGCGAGCGAGCCCGACCCCGAGGCCCGCGTGGCGGCCAGCCAGGCCGCGCAGCTCTACCTCGCCGAGAACGCCTACGTCCTCCCGTTCTTCGAGGAGCCGCAGACGTACGGCATCGCCAGCTCGGTGCACGGCATGGCGTACGAGGCGGTGGCCCGCCCGCTGTTCTCGCAGCTCTGGCTGGCGGACTGACCCCCCGTCCGCGGGGGGGCGGGGTCACGACCCCGCTCCCGCGCGGAGACCGACGCACCCGGAAGGACTTCCATGAGATACGTCGCCCATCGGCTCGGACAGGCCGTGATCGTGCTCGCGCTCGCGTTCACCGCGTCGTTCATCCTGCTCCAGGCGCTCCCCGGAGACGCCCTGGTGATCCGGTTCGAGAACCCCGAGTCGGGACTCGGCCCCGAGGAGGTCGCCCGGCTGCGCGAGGCCCTCGGCGCCGACGTGCCGCTGTGGCAGCAGTACCTCGACACCCTCGCCGGATACCTCCGGGGAGACTTCGGCTACTCGGTGCAGTCGGGGACGCCGGTCAGCGAGATCATCGCGACGGCGCTGCCGAACACGCTCGTGCTCGCCGCGAGCGCCTTCGTCGTCGCCACCCTCCTCGCCGTGATCCTCGCGCTCCTCACCCAGCTTCCGGGATTCGAAGGACTGAGCCGGGCGCTGCGCTCCCTGCCCTCCCTGTTCATCGCGATCCCGGTGTTCTGGCTCGGCATCGTGCTGGTGCAGGTGTTCTCGTTCCGGCTCGGGTGGGTCTCGGTGATCAACCCCGGCCCCGTGGAGGGTCTCGTGCTCCCCGTCTTCGCCCTGGCCCTACCCATCTCGGCGCCCATCGCGCAGGTGCTCATCCGGGCGATCGACGACGTCCGGGCACAGCCGTTCATGGAGGTGGTGCGGGCCCGCGGGGCATCGCACTGGTGGATCCTCACACGCAACGTCCCCCGCAACGCCGTCCTCCCGGCGCTCACGATGGCGGGGCTGCTGCTCGGTGAGCTGATCGGGGGCGCGGTCATCACCGAGACCGTCTTCGGTCGCGCCGGCATCGGGCGGGTGACCGAGCAGGCCGTCGCGGCTCAGGACACCCCCGTGCTCCAGGCCGTCGTCGTGATCTCGGCCACCGTCTTCGTGGTGATCAACCTCCTCGTCGACCTGTCCTACCCGCTGCTCGACCCGCGCCTGTCCATGAAGGGATCGCGCTCATGACCGAGAAGATGCTGGTGGAGTCCGCGCCGCCGCTCGTCCCCGCACGCACCGCGACTCGCATCCGCCGCACTCCGGCGCGCCGGCGGGTGCGCCCGCGCGGCATGCTCACGCTCGGCGCCGCGCTGATCGCCCTGATGGTGGCCGTGAGCTGGGCGGTCGCCCCCGCCCTCTTCGCACCGGGCGACCCGACCGCGGGCAGCCTCGCCGACGCGCTGCAGGCGCCGTCCGCCGCGCACATCTTCGGCACCGATCCGACGGGGCGCGACGTGTACACCCGCGTCGTGCACGGCGCGGCGTACAGCCTGTTCAGCGCGCTGTGCGCCGTCACCCTCGGCATGGTCGCGGGAACCCTGCTCGGTCTTCTCTCCGGCGCCGGTCCGCGCTGGCTCGACACGACCCTGATGCGCTTCGTCGATGTGCTGCTGTCCATCCCGGGACTGCTGCTGTCGCTGAGCATCATCATCCTGCTCGGGTTCGGGCTCTTCCAGATCGCCGTCGCCGTCGCGATCACCAGCGTGGCCGCCTTCGCGCGGCTGGTGCGGGGCGAGGTGCTGCGGGTCCGATCCGCGGACTTCGTGGAAGCCGCCTACGCGAGCGGTGGCACGTTCGCGGGCGTGCTGTTCCGGCACATCCTCCCGAACTCGCTCGCGCCCGTCTTCGCGATGGCCGCGCTGCAGTTCGGCACGGCCATTCTGGCTATCTCCGCGCTCGGGTTCCTCGGCTACGGCGCGCCGCCGCCTGCTCCCGAGTGGGGGCTGATGATCGCCGAGGGTCGCGACTACGTGGCGACGGCGTGGTGGCTGACCACGATCCCCGGCGTGATCGTCGTGCTCGTCGTGCTGTCGACCCACCGTCTCTCGTCCGCGATCTCTGAGAGGAACTCCCGATGACCGCACGACCGACCGCCCCCCACTGGAACGATGCCGCCCCCGCGGTCGAGGTCGACGGCCTCGCGATCGCGTATCGCGTGCGCGGCGAAGAGACCGTGGCGGTGCGCGATGTCTCGTTCCGCGTCGGGCGTGGCGAGACGCTCGCCCTCGTCGGCGAATCGGGCTCGGGAAAGACGACCACGGCGCAGGCGGTCATCGGCCTTCTCGCCTCCAACGGCCGCGTCGTCGAGGGATCGATCCGACTCGGCGGTCAGGATGTGACGTCGTGGGATCAGCGCCGGTGGCGTGCATTCCATGGCCGTCACGTCGCTCTGATCCCCCAGGACCCGCACAACTCGCTGAACCCGGTGAAGCGCATCGGCGACAGCCTTGCCGAGGTGATGCGCATCCACCGGGCCGCCGACGCACCGGCCGTCCGGCGCCGCGTGATCGAGCTGCTCGAGCGGGTCGACATCCCCGACCCGGAGGTGCGCGCTCGGCAGTATCCCCACCAGCTCAGCGGTGGCATGAAGCAGCGCGTCCTCATCGCGAGCGCCATCGCGCTGCGACCGGGACTGATCGTCGCCGACGAGGCCACGAGCGCGCTCGATGTGACCGTGCAGAAGACCATCCTCGATCTCATCGACGAGCTGCGGCGGGAGGACGGCACCGCGGTGATGCTCGTCACCCACGATCTGGCCGTCGCCGCGGACCGCACGTCCGAAGTGCTGGTGCTGAAGGGCGGTGCGGTCCAGGAGCAGGGCCCGACCGCCGCCGTGCTGGCACACCCCGCTGCCGCCTACACGCGGCAGCTCGTGGACGACGCCCCCGCGCTCGCCGACGCCGTCCGCTCGAGCGACGACGTGCAGCGGATGCTGGCCGAGCCCCTGCACGCCGACACCGTCATCTCCGTCGAGCACGCGGTCAAGGAGTTCACCGTCCCGGGTCGCCGCGATCCGCTCCGCGCCGTCGACGACGTCAGCTTCTCGGCGCGACGAGGGATGACGCACGCGCTGGTGGGCGAGTCCGGGTCGGGGAAATCGACGATCGCCCGCATGGTCATGGGCTTCGAGCGGGCGACGAGCGGACAGGTGTGCGTCGGCGGAGTCGACATGTCGTCACTGCGCGGATCGGCTCTCCGAGAGGCCCGCCGTCGCCTGCAGATGGTCTACCAGAACCCGTTCTCGAGCCTCGATCCGCGCCAGTCGATCCATTCGATCATCGAGGAGCCGCTGCGAAACTACGGCCTGGGCTCCCGGTCCGAGCGGGCGCGCCGTGCCCGCGAAGCACTGGAGCTCGTCGCATTGCCGGCGAACGTCGCGGATCGCCGCGCGCGCGAGCTGTCGGGCGGCCAGCGCCAGCGGGTCGCGATCGCCCGTGCGATCGTGCTCGATCCCACGGTGATGGTGCTCGATGAGGCGGTGTCGGCGCTGGACGTCACGGTTCAGGCGGGCATCCTCGAGCTCCTCGGCCGCATCCAGCAGGAGTTCGGCACCACCTATCTGTTCATCTCGCACGACCTGGCGGTCGTCCGCCAGGTCGCGCAGACGGTCACCGTGCTGCGTCGCGGTGTGCTCGTCGAGTCGGGCGTGACCGAAGACATCTTCGCGAACCCGGCGGACCCCTACACGATCGCCCTTCTCGAGGCGATCCCCGGTCGTACGGTCGCACACGCGTGACCGTCGGAGAGGAAGACATGACGACCGTCCCGCCTATCACCATGTACGGCACCACGTGGTGCAGCGACTGCACCCGGACGCGTCAGCAGCTGACGCGCGCCGGTGTGGCCTTCGAGGAGATCGACATCGAGGAGGACCCCACCGCCGCACAGGTCGCGGAGGAGATCTCGGGAAGCCGCCGAATCCCGGTGGTCGTCCTCCCGGACGGTCGCGTCTTCGTCGAGCCGTCGCATCCCGAACTCGCCTCCGCGCTCGGCATCTGAGCCCTGCCGCTCGGCGACAGGATCGGGGACCGGGTCGGCGCGTCGCGCGCTACGGGATCGTGAAGACCACCTTCGCGCCCGACGGCACCGCCGACGTGACGATCCGCGTGTCGAAGGTCGCGAGCATCGCATCGTTCGAGGCGGCGAGGTGCAGCAGGTACGAGTCGGTCACCTGCGAGCTGGCGAGCAGCCGCTCGGTGTGCACCGAGCTGTCGAGCAGGCTCACCGAATCCGGCAGGAACAGATGGTCGTCGCGCGCGGCGAGGCTCGCGAGGCTCGCGAGCACGACGGGCGCGGGCTGTGTGTTCGGGTAGTTGGGGTGGCTGACGACGCGCACCACGCCGTTCTGCACGATCGGGCACGTGTGCCAAGGCTCGCCGCCCCGCGACGCGAACCAGCGGTGGGCGCGATCGTGGTGCACGTGGAGCGGATCGATGAGCGCGATCACGGCGTTCACGTCGAGCAGGTGGCGCGTCACGGAGCGTCGTCCCGCAGGGTGTTGACCTCGTCGAGCGAGGCGCCGGCGGCCCCGGGCTGTGCCGGGAGCAGCACGATGCCGTTGCGGGTCCCGCCGTGCCGCTGCCGCTCGGTCAGGGTCGCTCTCGCGAGCTGCGACAGCGCCTCGCCCAGGGTGATGCCGCGCGCGTCGGCGAACTGCTTCGCGGCGGCGAGGACGTCGTCGTCGATGGTGAGAGTCGTGCGCATGCATCAAGCATCCCGCATCACTCATCATGCATCAACGGTTCTCCAGCATCCGTCGACGTGGTCGTCGACCATCCCCGAGGACTGCATCAGCGCGTACATCGTGGTCGGCCCGACGAAGCGGAACCCGCGCTTGCGCAGCGCCTTGCTCATCGCCTCGGCCTCGGCGGTGATCGCGGGCACCTCGGCGAACGTCGCCGGTCGCCGGTGGGCCGCCGGCGCGAAGGACCACATGAAGTCGTCGAGCTCACCGGGTTCGAGATCGAGCACCAGCCGCGCGTTGGAGATCGTGGCCTCGATCTTGGCGCGATTGCGGATGATGCCGGCATCCGTCATCAATCGCGCGACGTCGTCCTCGCCGAACGCCGCCACCGCCTCGGGTTCGAACCCCGCGAACACCTCGCGGAATCGCGGGCGCTTGCGGAGGATCGTGATCCACGACAGCCCCGCTTGGAACCCCTCGAGGCTCATCTTCTCGAAGAGCGCGCGATCGCCGTGCAGCGGCACCCCCCACTCCTCGTCGTGGTAGCGGGCGTACTCGAGGTCGTCGCCGACCCACGCGCAGCGCGCGCGGCCGTCGGCGCCGAGGCGGACGTCAAGGCTCACCCGCGTCAGCCTAGAGCGCGCCTGCGACGTCGAGGCGGCAGCATCCATTCCCCGCTCGCCGTGGCGACCCCTGTTCAGCACCCCGTCACCCGCTCGATTCCCGGATGCCGCGTCCGTCGCTTACCTTGGAATGTCGGGCTGTTCGCGCCCGCGCAGCTGGGAGGCAGGACCATGAAGATCGTCGCGTCGGCGGATTGGCGGGACTCGGTCCCCTTCGAGAACCCCGTGCTCCTCGCGGACGTGGTCCCGGGCGAGCCGACGCGCTGCTTCTCGTGCGGCCCCGAGTCGGAACTGCTGCCCCGCACCGAGCTGTGGGCGTACAAGCACCGGCACCCCAAGAACCACGACGGCTACGTGCGCTTCTACTGCGCGTACCACGTGCCCGCCGCGGCGATCGTCCCTCAGCCGGCGGCGGCCGCGCCGACCGCACGCGCGAAGTCGTCGTCGCCTCGCCCCGCCGCCGAGCGCCGGGCCGCGAAGCCGGTCGTCCCCGAGCGCATCCGCGCGATGTGCCCGAACTGCTTCATCGAGGTGTCGGCGACCGGCGAGTGCGGCAACTGCGGCTGGTCCGCTTCCTGACACCCGCCGGCCGCGCGGTCACTTCTTCTTGAGCGACTTCTCCGACACGGGCGCATCGCCCGACGCGGCGAGCGCGCGGTAGTACTCGCGCGCCTCGTCCTGGCGCTTGCGCTCGGCACCCGATGCGATGGGCGCGCGCACGTGCTCGGGCGCGAATCCGTAGGCGTCGACGAGATCCTGCGCGTGCGGACGCAGCCGCGCCGCGAGCCGGTCGATGTAACGGGAGACGGATGCTGCGCGCTGGGTCGAGAGCCGGCCGTTGATGATGTACCACGCAAGGTGCTTCTCGATGAGGTGCAGCCCGAACAGGTCGCGCAGCCACGTCAGCACCTGCTTCGTGCCCTCGTCGGAGACGCGGTTCACGCCGTCGGTGAAGGCCTCCCACTGCAGCAGCTCGCCGTGCGCGCGGGCGGCTTCGATGAGTTCCGACTGGTGGCTGTTGAACACGGCCGCGGCCTCGGCCGGCGACAGCTTCGCCGTCGGACGCAGGGCGGCGGCGACATCCGCCACCATCTGCTGCACCCGGCCGGCGAGCAGCTCGTGCTGCTGGTCGGTGCGCAGGCCCAGCTCGATGGAGCGCGCGGTCGAGCCGAAGTCGGTCACCGTCTGCCCGAGCTGGCGCAGGCCCGCGCCGTGGAACACCTTGCCCGCGGTCTGGCCGACGGCGAAGCGGGCCAGCTTCGCGGCATCCGCCCCCTTGAACTGCTTCGCGTCGTCCGACAGCAGGCGCTTGCCGACCAGCTGGAGCAGGACGTTGTTGTCGCCCTCGAAGGTGACGTAGACGTCGAGGTCCTGGTGAAGCCCGACCATGCGGTTCTCGGCGAGGAAGCCGGAGCCGCCGCAGGCCTCGCGGGACTCCTGGATCGTCGACAGCGCGTTCCACGTCGACAGCGGCTTGAGCGCCGCCGCAAGGGTCTCGAGGTCTTCGCGCTCCTCGGGGGTGTCGGTGCGGCCCGAGAAGACCGCGTCGAACTTCTTGAGCAGCTCGTCGTGGCTGAAGAACTGCGCGTAGTTCTGTGCGAGGAGCGGCAGCAGGCGCCGCTGGTGCTTGCCGTAGTCGAGCAGCACGACCTCTTCGGTGCCCGCACCCGAGTCGAACTGGCGGCGCTGGTTCGCGTACGTGAGCGCGATGTGGAGCGCGAGCGCGGTGCCGGTGGTCGCTGCGCCGTCGAGCGACACGCGGCCCTGCACGAGCGCGCCGAGCATGGTGAAGAAGCGGCGGCCAGGTGTCGGGATGTCGGACGTGTACGAGCCGTCGGCGGCGACCTGGCCGTAGCGGTCGAGCAGGTTGAAGCGGGGCACCCGCACCTGATCGAACGCGAGGCGGCCGTTGTCGATGCCGTTGAGGCCGCCCTTGACGCCGTCGTCCTCGCTGATGATGCCCGGGAGCATCGCGCCCTCGTCGTCGCGGATCGGCACGAAGAAGCAGTGCACGCCGTAGTTGACGCCGCCCGTGATGAGCTGCGCGAACACCGTCGCGGCCTTGCCGTGCAGCGCCGCGTTGCCGAGGTAGTCCTTGTATGCGCCGCGGAACGGCGTGTGGATCACGAACTCCTCGGTCTCGGGGTCGTATGTCGCGGTCGTGCCGATGGACGCGACATCCGAGCCGTGTCCGGTCTCGGTCATCGCGAACGCACCCGGGATCGAGAGGTCGGTGATGCCCGGCATCCACTTGTCGTGGTGCTTCTCGGTGCCGAGCTGGAAGACGGCCGAGCCGAACAGGCCCCACTGCACACCGGACTTGATCTGCAGGCTGGGGTCGGCGAGCACGAGCTCCTGGAACCCGGCGAGGTTCGCGCCGTTGTCGTTCTTGCCGCCGAACTTCTCGGGCATCGCGCGGCGCGAGCCGCCGTGCTCGACGAGCAGGTGCAGCTGCGTCAGCACGCGCTCACGGTGCTCGGCCATGGGCAGCCCCTCGACCCGCCAGAACGCCGGGTCCTTGATCATCTCGCGGGCCTCGCGGCGGGTCTCTCCCCACGTGCCGAGCAGCAGATCGGTGACCGCGGCGATGTCGATGCGGGGATCGGATGCCTCGGCCGCGGTGTGCGGAGCAGTCGGGGCTCCGCCGGCTGGCGTGTTCTTGTGTACGGCGGGCTTCTTGGTGCGGACGGCGGCGTCGGCCATGTGCATCGCCTCTCGGTGCGAGGGGAAGGATCAAGTTCTCTTAGACCGTAGGACTCCCACAACCCCACCTCAAAGCCTGTGGTGGATGTCCACAACAAAGGAGCGACACGGGTGACGGACGCATTGTGCGAGACGCACAGGCAGGGGGCGTCGGGAGCGGTGCGCGGCCCGCGGGAAGAGCACCGCACGAACGTCCGCGGGGAGGCTTAGGCTCAGGGCATGGCCCCGCCGACGGCGATCACCACCGCGTTCATCCCCGTTCGCGATCCGCGTGCGAGCGCGCGCTGGTATGCGGATGCGCTCGGCCTCGGCGTCGTCGAGGCGACCGATTTCTCGAGCGTGCTCGCGGGCTCGCACGGTCAGGTGACGCTGATGGGCGCGAAGAGCGGCATCCGCGTCGACCCCGGCCTGCCATGGGCCACGTGCAACTTCCGCGTCGACGACCTCGCCTCGGTGCACGAGCGCCTCGCGCGGCTCGGAGCGCATCCGAGCGACGAACTCGGCGACCCCGACCGCTGCCTGTTCTTCACCGCCACCGACCCTGACGGGAACACGATCCTCGTCACCGACCGCTGATGACCGACGCAGCGGTGACCCTCGCCCCGTGGGGCCCTGACGACCTGCCCCTCCTCGAGCGCGCGAACACGCCCGAGATGATGGCGCATCTCGGCGGGCCCGAGACGACGCAGGAGCTCGAGGAGCGCCAGGAGCGGTACCTGCGCCTCATCAGCACCGGCGAGGCTGCCATGTACCGCATCGAGCTCGACGGCACCCCGGTCGGCGGCATCGGGTACTGGCAGGTGGAGCACGAGGGCGTGCCCGCGTGGGAGACCGGGTGGAACGTGTTCTCCGAATGGCAGGGGCGGGGCCTCGCGCGCGAGGCGCTGCGGCTGGTCGTGCGCGAGGTCGCGGAGCGGCACGATCGCGACCTCCTGGTCGCGTACCCCGGCGTCGGCAATGCCCCGTCGAATGCCCTGTGCCGGACCGCCGGGTTCGAGCGCCGCGGGTCGCGCACGGAGCCGTGGCACGGCCGTGAGCTGTCGTTCAACGTCTGGGTGCTCGATGTGTCGGCGCTCGACCTCGATGGCCGCGAGCCCGACCTCGACGAGCGGTTCGGCGAGGGGGTCCTCGACGAGAAGGTGTGGTGGCCGCATTACCTGCCGCACTGGTCGTCGCGCGAGCGCACCGCGGCGCGCTACACCGTCGCACCCGACGCGCTCGAGCTCTTCATCGACGCCGACACCGCCGCGTGGTCGCCCGAGTTCGACGGCGACAACCGCGTCTCGCACCTGCAGACCGGCCAGTTCTCGGGCGAGCGCGGCAGCACCATCGGGCAGCATCGCTTCCGCGAGGGACTCGTCGTGCGCGAGGAGCAGCCCGAGCGCCGGCTTCATCTCCCGCGGTTCGGGGTCATCGAAGTGCGGATGGCGGCAGTGCGTCACCCCGACGCGATGGCCGCGTGCTGGCCGATCGGCTTCGAAGACGCCCCCGAGCAGAGCGGCGAGATCTGCATCGCCGAGATCTTCGGCAGCGAACTCGACGACGAAGGGGGCTGGGTGGGCGTCGGCGTCAAGGCGCAGCACGACCCGCGCCTGCGCGACGACTTCGAGAAGGTCCGCGTCGAGGGCGATCTCACCGAGATGCACGACTACGCCGTCGAGTGGACGCCCGACGCCGTCCGGTTCTTCATCGACCACCGATGGGTCAAGACCGTACGCCAGACGATCGACTATCCCGTGCAGCTCATGCTCGACCTCTACGAGTTCCCGCGCGCCGACGGCACGCGCGACACCGCGGCGCTCCCCCACGTCCTGCGGGTGGAACGCGTGCGCACGTTCCCACCGCGCTGACCCCGGCCTCAGAACAGCCCGACGATGCGCCCGTCGTCGTCGACGTCGATCGAGTTGGCCGCGGGTACCGCGGGCAGGCCCGGCATCGTCATGATGTCGCCGCATATCATCACGACGAAGCGCGCTCCGGCCGCGAGGCGCACCTCTCGGATGTCGACGGCATGGTGCCTGGGCGCACCGCGCAGCTTCGGGTCGGTCGAGAACGAGTACTGCGTCTTCGCGACGCACACCGGGTAGCCGCCGTAGCCCTCGTCCTGCAGACGTTTGATCTGCGTGCGGACGGCGGTCGACGCGCTGATCTCCGTCGCCCCGTAGACGCGCGTCGCGATCGCGCTCATCTTGTGCCACAGCGTCGCGTCGTCGGGGTAGGTGAACTGCAGAGTGGATGCTGCGCCCCCCGGCTTCGCGGCATGCTCGTCGCACAGTCGCACGACCTCGCGCGCGAGCTCCTCGGCTCCGGCACCGCCCTCGGCGAAGTGCTTCGCGACCACGGCAGTGACCCCGACGGCCTCGGCGGCGGCGACGAGCGCCGCGGTCTCAGCATCCGTGTCCTCCGCGCGATGGTTGATCGCAACCACCGTCGGGATGCCCCAGATCTCGCGAAGGTTCGTGAGATGGCGCACGAGGTTGGCGGTGCCGCGCTGGAGCGCGGGCACGTTCTCATGCGGGAGGTCCGCGACCTCGACGCCGCCGTGGTACTTCATGGCGCGCACCGTCGCGACCACGACCGCGACGTCGGGGCGGAGGCCGGTCGTGCGGCACAGGATGTCGACGAACTTCTCGGCGCCGAGGTCGGCGCCGAAGCCCGCCTCGGTCACGACGTAGTCGGCCATGCGCAGCGCGGAGTCCGTCGCGAGGAACGAGTTGCAGCCGTGCGCGATGTTCGCGAACGGGCCGCCGTGCACGAACGCCGGCGTGTGTTCGAGGGTCTGCACGAGGTTCGGAGCGAGCGCGTCGCGGAGGATCGCGGCCATCGCGCCGTGGGCCTGCAGATCCCGCGCGCGGATGGGCGTACGGTCGCGCGTGTGAGCGACGACGATCTCGCCAAGCCGCTCCTTGAGGTCGGCGAGGTCGGTCGCGAGGCAGAAGATCGCCATCACCTCGCTCGCCACGACGATGTCGAACCCGTCCTCGCGGGGGTATCCGTTCGACGGGCCGCCGAGGCCGATGACGGCGTCGCGCAGCGCGCGGTCGTTGACGTCGAGCACCCGCCGCCAGGTCACCCGCCGCACGTCGATGCCGAGCGCGTTGCCGTGGTGCACGTGGTTGTCGATGAGCGCCGCGAGCAGGTTCGTCGCGATCGCGATCGCCGAGAAGTCCCCGGTGAAGTGGAGGTTGATGTCCTCCATCGGCACGACCTGCGCGTATCCGCCGCCGGCGGCGCCGCCCTTCATGCCGAACACCGGCCCGAGCGCGGGCTCGCGCAGGCAGATCATCGCCCGTTCGCCGATGCGGCTGAGCGCGTCGCCGAGGCCGACGGTGGTCGTCGTCTTGCCCTCGCCGGCGGGCGTCGGCGAGACGGCGGTCATGAGCACGAGCCGCCCGCGGGGTCTGTCGCGGAGCGTCCGCAGATGCCGCAGCGACACCTTGGCCTTGTACCGGCCGTACGGTTCGAGCTCCTCGTCGGGAATGCCGAGCCCCTCGGCGATCCGGGTGATCGGCCAGAGTTCGGCCTGCTGTGCGATCTCGATGTTGCTCGTGGCCACGCGCGTCGCTCCCCCTCGCGGGCGCCGTCGCCCGGCGCACTCAGCCTATGCGGCGGCGCGCACGCGCGGTCGGAATCGGCATCCGCTGCCCTCACGCCAGCCCGCGTCGCGCTCGCGCGGTCGGAATCGGCATCCGCTATCGAACGGCTCGATGGCGGATGCCGAAAACGACAGCGCGAGCGAACCGGAGCCTCAGATGAGGAAACGGATGCTGCGCCGCGAGGTCGCGGCGCAGCATCCGGGTGTCACGAACTCAGAGCGAGAGGCCGTGGCCGAAGCGGAACAGCGGGTCTGCGGTGTCGAAGGGCACGTCGGGGCGCGAGGCCTCGACCGCGGCCATCGACGCCGGCACGTCGAACGGCAGCTTGCCGGTCGCCGGCACGCCGCCGGTCAGCACGTCGAGCAGAGCCTCCGCGTTGGCTCCCCAGTTCGCCGTGACCGCCGCAGCGGCCTCGACGATCGGGCCGAGGATCGCGGGACGGTCGAGGAACACGTCCACCACCGTCGGCACGACCGACGACACCGCGCGCACGTGCGCGACGACGTCGTCGGGGAAATCGAGCGAGCCCGCGTGGAAGAAGTTCTCGAACATCGAGGCGCGCTGCTCGTACGGTGCCTGCAGGCGCAGGATCGCAGCATCCGCGTCCTCCGGCGTCTCGACGATCTCGCCGTAGTGAGCCGCCGCCTCGGGCGCGATGCCCTCGACGTAGAGCTTCAGGCCGCGGCGCAGCGGCAGGGCGCCGTCGTTCGACAGCACGGCGATCGAGGCGCGCTGCGCGGCCTCGCCTGCGGCGCGGAACTCCGCCGAGCCGACGATGGCGTCGGCCGCCTCGACGTCGACGTACGGGTTATCGAACAGACCGAGCTCGAACTTCTCGCGCAGCAGACGCCGGGCGGAGACATCGAGGCGCTCCTCGCTCACCAGACCGTCGCGCACGAGGCCGAGGAGGAGCGCCGGGTCGTGCTCGCCGCCGAACTGGTCGGCGCCCGCATCGAGGATCTTGACCATGCGCTCGGCGGGGGTCAGGTGCTCCACGCCCCACGCGCGGGCGGCGAAGTCGGTGCCCATGATCGGCTGATCGGTGACGAGGCCCCAGTCGGTGCAGACGATGCCGTCGAAGCCGAAGCGCTCGCGCAGCAGGCCCGTGAGCACGCCCTTGTTGAAGCCGAAGCCGACCTCTTCGTACTCGGTGCCGACGGGCATGCCGTAGTACGGCATGATCTGGCGGCCGCCCGCGGCGAAGATCTCCTCGAACGGCTTCAGGTGCAGCTCGAACTGCCCGCCGGGGTAGACCTGCTCGCGGCCGTAGTCGAAGTGCGGGTCCTCGCCGTCCTTCTGCGGGCCGCCTCCGGGGAAGTGCTTGGTCATCGTGCTCACCGAGCCGGGACCGAACGATTCGCCCTGGAAGCCGCGCACGTACGCTGCGCCCAGGTCGCCCGCGAGGTCGGCGTCCTCACCGAACGTCTGCAGCTGGCGTGCCCACCGCGACTCGGTCGCGAGGTCGACCTGCGGGTGGAGGGCCACGCGGATGCCGACGGCCGTGTACTCCTGCCGCGCGATGTCGCCGAACCGCTGCACGAGCTCCGCGTCACGCGTGGCCGCGAGGCCGAGCGGCTCGGGCCACTGCGAGAACGGGCCGGCGAACATCGCGGCGCCCGGGTTGTCGCTGAACGAGTGACGCGGATCCGTCGAGATCGACACCGGGATGCCGAGACGAGTGGATGCCGCGAGCTCCTGCAGCTTGTTGTGCCAGGCCGCGATGTGACTGGCCTTGGGCGCGACGCCCAGCAGGTTGAAGTGGTTCATGTGGCGGCCGGCCACGTACTCGCGGTTGGACGGGATGCCGAAGGCGGAATCCCCCTCCGAGAGCTCGCCGCCCTCGCCCATGACGATCATCGTCTGGAAGAAGAGGCCCGCCTTCTCCTCCACCGTCATCTCGGCGAGGAGCAGCTCGACGCGCTCGTCGACGGGCAGGCTCGCGTCGAGCCAGGGGCGGCTCTCGGGCGACGCCGGGGTCGCAGCATCCGTTGTCAGAACGTCTGTCATCACTTCACTCCCTTGATCCGGTAGACGAGCACGGCGCCGGCGAGGGCGACCAGCGCGCCGAAGAGGTAGTACACGGTGTAGCCGCCGAGGGCGGTGGTGGCGCCGAAGGCGATGATGCCCGGGGCGATCGCCGGGGCGATCGACTGCGGCAGCGCGTTGGCGATGTTGAGCACGCCGAGGTCCTTCGCGGTGTCGTCGGGGTTGGGCAGCACCTCGGTCGCGAGCGCGAGATCGACGGAGAAGAACGATCCCGCGCCGAAGCCGATGATGGCCTGCGCCACGATGAGCGTCGTCACGTCGGGGGCGAACGCGAGCAGCACGAGGCCGACCACCATGACGAGACCGGCGATCGCGACGAACGGGCGGCGCTTGCCGATCTTGTCGGAGAGGATGCCGCCGATCGGCGACGAGATCATCATCGCGGCCATCGACGCGACGTTGGCGAGCAGGATCGTCTGGATCGCGGTCTGCTCGTCGAGCTGGAACTTCTCGGTCAGGTAGAAGGGCAGGAAGGTCGCGATGCCGGCGTAGCCGAACATCACGAGGAACTTCGTCAGCCAGGTCCAGCCGAAGTCGGGGTGCTTGACCGGGTTGAAGACGAACGAGCCGAAGAACTGGCCGAGCGTGAACTTCTGGGCCGGCTTCTCTTCGAGGCGGCGGTCCTTGAGGACGAGCACGAAGAGCACCACAAGCACCGTCGCGATGGCGGCGGGCACCACGAACCGCGCGAAGTCGTCGGAGAGGAACGTCACGAGGAACGACCCTCCGAGGATGCCGAGCGGCGTGGTGATGCCGACGACGCCCGACACCTTGCCGCGGCTGGCCAGCGGCACCTGATCGGGCAGCGTCGCGTTGGCTGCGGCGAGCACGGCGTTCATGGCCGCCTGCACGACGCACCATGCGACGAGCACGACCCAGACCGAGTCGGCGATGCCGATGAGGGCGAAGCCGCCGAGTCCGACGAGCGTGCCGCCGAGCACCCACGGGCGGCGCATGCCGAAGCGGGAGGTCGTGCGGTCGGAGAGTCGGCCGGCGAGCGGGTTCGCGATGAGCGCGAAGAAGGCGCCCACGCCGAGCACGAGGCCGAGGTTCGCGGTCGCCTGCTCGGTCGTCGGCGAGATGTGCTGGATCTTGAAGGCCATCGACACCATGACGGGCGTCAGCAGAGCGAGGTAGACGCCGAAGTTCACCGCGGCGAGGCCGGGGGTGTAGCCGCGGGGAGTCTTGCCGGGGGTCGTGCCGGGAGCCTTGAAGCCGGTGGTTCCGGCAGCCGCAGCCGTTGCGGCAGGTGACATCTCTGTCATCGGAGTCCTTTCTCACGTGCGACGCGGTCCACTCCGACGCGCGTCCAGGCATGAGCGTACATGAAACCCGACCGTTTGGTAACTGAAATTCGACCGCTTGGTAATCGGCGAGGATAGGATGGCGCCGGGTGAGCGCAGAGAGGCGGAATCCACGTGACGACAGCCGTGCCGGGAACCGTCCGCACCGCCCGCGCCGAGCGGACGCGCGCCGCGATCGTCGCGGCCGCGCACGACGCGTTCGTGACCCGCGGGTACCGCGCCACGTCGCTCCGCGACATCGCGGCGGCCGCCGGTATCAGCCACCCCGGGCTGCTCCGGCACTTCGCCACGAAGGACGAGGTCCTCGCCGCCGTCGTGAGCCTGTTCGAGCGCGACAACGAGACCGAGATGCTCGAGCGCCTCGCGGCCGAAGACCCCGGCACCCTCGCGTACAGCGAGCTCGCCCGGCGCAACGCGACAGTGCCCGGCTACCTCGCGCTGTTCGCGGCGCTCACGGGCGAGGCATCCACTCCCCGCCATCCCGCGCACGAGATCATGCGCGATCGGTACGCGCGCCTGCGGGAGCTGTCTGCCGACGCCATCGACGAGGCGATCGCGCAGGACATGGTGGCCGCCGACCGCGACCCCGCGGGCGAGGCCGTGCGCATCGCCGCCGCATGGGACGGGCTGCAGCTGCTGGCACAGTACCTTCCCGAGCGCGTCGACATCGCCGAGGCGCTCGAGGTCTACGAGGAATCGCTCGCACTTCCCGTCGGCTGGCGCGACGCCGATGATCCCCCACCCGCCTCGACCGCATCACCGGTGCCGCCGATGCGCTCATTCGCGGGGGCGGATGCTGCGCCCCCGGGGTATCGCGTCGGCCGCGAGCGGCGCGCGCTCATCGTCGACGGCGCCACGGCGCTCTTCGCCCAGGAGGGCTACGGCGACACCAGCCTGCGCGACATCGCCGAGCGGGTCGGGGTCTCGAAGTCGACGCTGCTGCACTATTTCGGGTCGAAGGAGGACCTGCTGAGCGCGGTGCTGAGCCACCGCGACCAGCAGATCGAGTCGTGGGCGGACTACGTTCCCGCCGACCGGGCAGCCGAGGAGCTGCGAGGCCTCCCCCGCGGCGCCACCGTCAACGCGGCGACGGCGCCGGGCCTCATCGAGGTCTACGCCGTGCTGTCGTCGGAGGCTGTGCCCGCCGACCACCCCGCGCACGCGTACTTCGAGGAGCGCTTCCGCAGCGTGGTGGACCAGTTCGCCGCGCTCTTCCGCGCCGCCCAGGCGGACGGCGACCTCCCGAGCCGCCGCGACCCCGAGTTCGAAGCCCTCTGGCTCACGGCGCTCTGGGACGGCCTGCAGTACCAGTGGCTGTACGACCGTTCGTCGGTGGATGTCGCGGCCCAGCTCGCCGCGCACCTCGACGACGTGCTGCCGCGGGGCTGACGGGTCAGGCGGCGGCGACCACCGCGAGCACGGCCTCGCCGTACGCCTCGCGCTTCTTGGCGCCGATGCCCGAGACGCCGTCGAGGTCGGCGAGGCTCTCGGGGCGGCGCTCGGCGAGCGCGCGCAGCGTGGCGTCGCCGAACACGATGTAGGCGGGCACACCGAGCTCTTTCGCGACACCGGCGCGCCAGGCGCGCAGCGCCTCGAACAGTCCGGCGTTCGCCGGGTCGAGGGTCTCGGGGGCGGTGCTCTTGCGCACGCGCGCAACGCCGCCGGAGCGGCCCATCACGTCGCGGCGCAGCGGCACCGGCGTCTCGCCGCGCAGCACCCCGCCCGCCGATTCGCCGAGCGCGAGGGTGCCGTACTCGCCGCGGGCGACGAGGATGCCCCGGGCCAGCAGCTGGCGGATCACACTGCGCCAGTCCTGATCGCTGAGGTCGGCGCCGAGCCCGTACGTCGAGAGCTGGTCGTGGCCCTGCTGCCGGATGCGGTCGGTCGAGGCGCCGCGGAGGATGTCGACGAGGTGCCCGGCGCCGAACGCCTGACCGCGCTCGCGCTGCAGGCGCACGATGGTCGACAGCAGCTTCTGCGCGGGGACGAGCCCGTCCCACGTGTCGGGCGCCTCGAGGCACGTGTCGCAGTTGCCGCACGGGCCGGAGGGCTCGCCGAAGTAGGCGAGCAGGTTCTGGCGGCGGCATCCGACCGTCTCGCAGAGGCCCAGCATGGCGTCGAGGTGCTGGCCGAGCCGGGTCTTGAACGCGCGGTCGCCCGGTGACTGGTCGATCATGCGGCGCTGCTGCACCACGTCGCCGAGTCCGTAGGCCATCCACGCGACGGATGCCTCGCCGTCACGGCCTGCTCGGCCGGTCTCCTGGTAGTAGCCCTCGACCGACTTCGGCAGGTCGATGTGCGCGACGAAGCGGACGTCGGGCTTGTCGATGCCCATCCCGAACGCGATCGTCGCGACCATGACGACGCCGTCCTCACGCAGGAACCGGGATTGGTTCGCGGCCCGCGTCTCGGCCGGAAGGCCCGCGTGGTACGGCAGGGCGTCCACGCCCTGCGCGGAGAGGAACTCGGCAGTCTGCTCCACCGACTTGCGGCTGAGCGCGTAGACGATGCCTGACACCGGACCGGTCGTTGAGCGAGCTTGCGAGTCGAAATGCCGGATGAAGGCGACGAGCTGGCGCCGCGGGTCGGACTTGGCCTCGATGCGGTACTGGATGTTCGGCCGGTCGAAGCTCGAGACGAAGTGGCGCGCTTGCGGCAGCTGCAGTCGCTCTGTCATCTCGCGGTGCGTCGCGGGGGTGGCCGTCGCGGTGAGCGCGAGGCGCGGCACCCCGGGGAACTGCTCGGCGAGCGCCCCCAGCGCGAGGTAGTCGGGCCGGAAGTCGTGGCCCCACTGCGACACGCAGTGCGCCTCGTCGATCGCGATGACGCTGAGCTTTCCGCGCGCGAGGAACCGCAGCGTCGCCTCGGTGTTGAGCCGCTCGGGGGCGACATAGAGGAGGTCGAGCTCGCCCGCGAGGTACGCGCGCTCGACGGCCGCGCGCTCGGGAGGCGCCTGGGTCGAGTTGAGGTACGCGGCCCGAACGCCGTTGGCGACGAGCGCGTCGACCTGATCGTGCATGAGGGCGATGAGCGGGCTCACGACCAGCCCCGTGCCCGGCCGCACGAGCGCCGGCACCTGGTAGCAGACGCTCTTGCCGCCGCCGGTGGGCATGAGGACGACGGCGTCGCCCCCCGCGATGACGTGGTCGACGATCGCGCCCTGCTCACCTCGGAACGCGTCGTATCCGTACACCTCGCGCAGCACGGTGGCGGCCTCGGCGCCCGTGAAGTCGCGGCGCGGACCCGCCCCGGCGAACGGATCGATCGACGTCGAGCCGCCCGCCATGGGGTCGGGCGGAGGCATCCATCCGTCTTCCGGCGGAGCCCACGAGTCGTCGGGCGGGGGCGCGAACTCGGGCTCCCACGCGAGGTCGGCGTACGGGTCGCCTTGGGGGATTGTCACCCGTCCCAGGGTAGCCGCGGCATCCGACGCGGTCCCCCGCGCGTCCGCCCCGGTGCACAACCCGAGCCGAATCCGCTTCCGGCATGCCTGGGGAGGAGGGACGCGACGCTCAGCACCACTTGTCGGCGAGCGTCGCGATCACGTTGAGATTGCGGTTGGTCGCAACCCCGAGCAGCTTCGCGGCGCCCAGCGGATCGACGTTGCCGGCCTGGTACCCGGGCCCGAGCAGGGCGTGCGCCGCGCGTCCGCTGACGACCATCTCGCCGGCATCCGTCGCCGCCGCCGCGATCCGCGCCACGGTGTCCGCGGGCAGCTCGTCCTTGAGCAGGTAGACGTAGTGGCGCTCGAGCCCCGGGTTCGCCTCGCCCAGCGCCGCCGCCTCAGCCGCGATCGCCTTCAGCTCGGCGGTCGTGAACACCATCGTCGGAACCTCGAACCCGCGATCCGCGGCGAACGCGTTCTCGAGCGCCTTCTCGATCTTCGCCCGCGAGCGCATCGGCGTCGTGAACCGCACGTTGCCGGTGTTGATGTGGGTCTCGACGTCGGTGAACCCGACCCCCTCGACCGCGCGCACGATGTCGGCCTTCGGGAACTTGCGGTTCGCCCCGAGATTGATCGCCCGCAGGAACGCCACGTAGGTCGGCATGACGCCATCATCTCCGACAACGCCGCTTCCCGTGCGCGACCGCTGCAGTTTCCGGCGAGTGCTGCGTCGCGCGACGCCGCAGTCGCAGGAAAGAGCAGCACTTGCCGAGCTCCGGGTCGGGCGATCCGCTAGCCTCGTCGCATGCAATGCCTGTGACCCCGTCTCCGTCACCACGTCCTGCGCGATCCGCGCAGGCACAGAATCATGGATGCCGCGAGCCGGCGTCCTCGAAAGGCATCGCATGTTCCCCTCCTCGTCGTCCCTGCCGCTCGCCGGCAAGACCGCCCTCGTCACCGGCGTCTCGCGCCGTCGCGGCATCGGCTTCGCTGTCGCCACCCGGTTCGCGCGCCTCGGCGCCGACGTCTTCCTCCACCACTACCGCCCGCACGACACCCGCCTGCCGTGGGGCGGCGACGACCTCGACGCCGTGCGCGAGGGTCTGCGTACGGAACTCGCTCCGGGCGCGCAGCTCGGCGACATCAGCGCGGACCTGCGGGACGCAGCATCCATCCCCCTCGTCATCGAAGCCGCGACGGCGCTGAGCGGGCGGCTCGACATCCTGGTGTGCAACCACGCGCAGTCGGGCGACGACGGGTCGATCCTCGACATGGCGGTCGAGCGGCTCGACGCGTTCTGGCAGACCAACACACGGTCGACGCTGCTGCTTACCCGGGAGTTCGCGAGGCTGCACGCGGGTTCTCCTGCACCCGGCTCGCGCCCCGGCGAGCGCGTCGAGCGGCGCGGCCCGTTCGCCGAGCCGACCGGCCGCGTGTTCTGGATGACGTCAGGGCAGATCCATGGCGCCATGCGCGGCGAGGTCGCGTACGCCGCGAGCAAGGCGGCGCTCGCCGGCGTCACGAAGACGGTGGCGGCCGAGCTGCTCGACCTCGGCATCATCCTCAACACGATCGATCCGGGGCCGGTCAACACCGGCTATCTCGACCCCGAGACGACGGACCGGCCGCTCGACGAGATCGAGGCGTGGATGCGCTCGACACCCTTCGGCCGCTACGGCGAGCCCGCCGACCCCGCACGGCTCATCGGTTGGCTCGCGAGCCCCGACGGCGCGTGGGTGGTGGGCCAGGTGCTCTCGACCGACGGCGGCCTCGGGCTCGGCTGAGCGCGCGGTCCGGACATCGCACGCCGGACGGACGCCTCGGCACACGCGTACCTCGCCGCGGGGTTACAGCCGCACGACCTCGGTCACCCGCACCACGGCGGTGCCGGCCTCCTCCGACGCGGCGAGGTCGACGACGCCGCGGATGCGCCAGTCGTGGTCGCCCGCCGGGTCGTCGATCGTCTGCTCCACGCGCCAGAGCCCCGCGTGCGCAGCATCCGTCTCGTCCACCGTCACGAGTCGCGGCGACCGCGCCGCGCCGCCCGTCAGGATCTCGTCGTGGTCGTCGAAGTAGGCGGCGAGGGCGGCCGGCCAGTCGACGTCGGGGTCGAGCTCGACGAGCTCCTCGTCGCGCTGCAGCGCCGCGAGCTGCACACGGCGGAACAGCTCGTTGCGCACCAGCACGCCGAACGCGCGCCGGTTGGTGAGCACCGACGGCGGGGCCGGCGGCACCACCGGCTCGCTCGGATCGGAAGCCGGGTTGATCAGCGCCTCCCACTCGTCGACGAGGCTCGAGTCGACCTGCCGCACGACCTCGCCGAGCCACTCGACGAGATCGACCACTTCGGAGGTCTGCGCCTCGGCGGGCACGGTCTGGCGCACCGCGCGGTACGCGTCGGAGAGGTAGCGCAGCACCAAGCCCTCGCTGCGGGCGAGCTGGTACAGCGAGATGAGCTCCGAGAACGACAGCGCACGTTCGAACATGTCGCGCACGACGGACTTCGGCGACAACTCGAAGTCGCGCACCCACGGCTGGCTCGAGGCGAACACCTCGTACGACTGGCTCAGCAGCTCCTCGAGCGGCTTCGGGTACGTCACCTCTTCGAGCAGCGCCATGCGCTCGTCGTACTCGATGCCGTCGGCCTTCATCGCGGCGACGGCCTCGCCGCGCGCCTTGAACTCCTGCTGCGACAGGATCGGCCGCGGGTCGTCGAGCGTCGCCTCGATGACGCTCACCACATCGAGCGCGTAGTGCCCCGTGCCGGCGCTGCGGCGTCCCGACGCTCCCAGACTTCGCAGATGCGCGTCATCCTCGGAGGATTCCGGCGAGATCGTGCGAGATTCGTCCGGTTCTGCGGAGTCTGTGAGCGGCGGGCGCGCCCCCACCGTGTCGTCGGGGTCGAGCAGCTCGATCGCGGCGAGCGCGAACGGCGACAGCGGCTGGTTGAGCGCGAAGTTCGGCTGCAGATCGACGGTGAGACGGATGCTGCGGCCCGCGGCATCCGCAATCGCCTGCCCATCGTGACGAGACCTCGCGACAGCACCGTCCGCGGCCGCGTCGCGGTGCGTCTGTGCGTTCTCGCCGGCCGCGGGGCCCCGGTCGATCTCGACCACGTCAGCGGCGAGGAGCGTCCGGAAGATCGCGATCGCGCGCCGCGCGAGCTCGTACCGCCGGGCGCGGGGCTCGTGGTTGTCGAACACCAGCGACCGGACGTTCGAGAACACGTCGCCTCCGCGGGCGATGACGTTGATGAGCATCGCGGCGGTGAGCTGCAGCTGCGGCACGAGCGGCTCGGGCTCGGCCTCGACGAGGCGCTCGAAGGATCCGAGACCCCAGTTCACGACGCCCGTCGGCGCCTTCTTGCGCACGATCTTCTTGCGCTTGGCGGGGTCGTCGCCGGCCTTGCGCAGCGCGGCCTCGTTCTCGATCTCCCACTCCGGCGCCATGACGACGACGGTTCCGGAGGTGTCGTAGCCGGCGCGCCCGGCCCGGCCGGCGACCTGGTGGAACTCCCGCGCGGTGAGCTGGCGCATCTTCGTGCCGTCGAACTTCGACAGCGCCGTGATGAGCACTGTGCGGATCGGCACGTTGATGCCGACGCCGAGGGTGTCGGTGCCGCAGATCACCCGGAGCAGGCCGCGCTGGGCGAGCGTCTCGACCAGCCTTCGGTAGCGGGGCAGCATGCCGGCGTGGTGCACGCCGATGCCCGCCCGCACGTAGCGCGAGAGCGTGCGGCCGAACGCGGTCGTGAAGCGGAAGCCGCCGATCGCCTCGGCGATCGCGTCCCGCTGCTCGCGCGAGACGATCTTGATCGACGACAGCGCCTGCGCGCGCTCCATCGCGGCGGCCTGCGAGAAGTGCACGATGTACACCGGCGCCTCGCCGGTCTGCAGCAGCTCCTCGACGGTCTCGTGCACGGGCGTGCGCGCGTACGAGAAGTGCAGGGGCACCGGGCGCTCGACGCCGGTGATGCGCGAGACGGTCCGCCCCGTGCGCTTCTCCAGGTCCGACGCGATCGTGGTGACGTCGCCGAGCGTCGCCGACATCAGGATGAACTGCGCGCGCGGCAGGAGCAGCAGCGGCACCTGCCACGCCCACCCGCGGTCGGGGTCGCCGTAGTAGTGGAACTCGTCCATCACGACCTGGTCGACCTCGGCATCGGGTCCCCGCCGCAACGCGAGGTTGGCGAGGATCTCGGCCGTGCAGCAGATGATCGGAGCATCCGGGTTGACGGACGAGTCGCCGGTCACCATGCCGACGTTCTCCGCGCCGAAGATGTCGACGAGTGCGAAGAACTTCTCGCTCACCAGGGCCTTGATCGGCGCGGTGTAATAGCTGCGCCGCCCTTCGACGAGGGCGGCGAAGTGCGCGGCGACGGCGACGAGCGACTTGCCGGTGCCCGTGGGCGTCGAGAGGATCAGGTTGTTGCCCGAGACGATCTCGATGACCGCTTCGTCCTGTGCGGGATAGAGGCGGATGCCGGATGCCTCCGCCCATTCGACGAATGCCAGGTACACGGCATCGGCGTCGGCGCCGTCGGGGACGAGGGAGGGGGAGAGCGCAGCAGGCATGGTCCTTCGATCATCCCCCATCCGAAGGGGAAAGGCGGCGCCGCCGGGTCACCTCGGAGCGATCACCCGCTGCCGCTGCGATCCGAGGCCGCTGATCGACAGCTCCATCACATCGCCCGCCTGCAGCCAGACCGGCGGGGTGAAACCCATGCCGACTCCGGGCGGG
>JAVBUG010000341.1:0-3895 GCA_031555515.1 Microbacterium sp.
CGTCGACCGGGCGGTCATCGCCGTCGAGAAGGCGCTCGAGCGCTTCGGCGCGCCGGTGTACGTGCGCAAGCAGATCGTGCACAACATCCACGTCGTGACCGAGCTCGAGAAGCAGGGTGCGATCTTCGTCGAGGAGGTCGACGAAGTGCCCGCCGGAGCCCACGTCGTGTTCAGCGCACACGGGGTGTCGCCGGCGGTCGTGAACGCAGCATCCGATCGGGGTCTGCGCGCCATCGACGCGACGTGCCCCCTCGTGACCAAGGTGCACCGCGAAGCCGTGCGCTTCGCGCGCGACGACTTCGAGATCCTGCTGATCGGCCACGAGGGGCACGAAGAGGTCGAGGGCACGGCGGGCGAGGCGCCCGACCACGTCACCATCGTCAACTCGCCCGAAGAAGCCGACACCATAGAGGTGCGCGATCCGTCCAAGGTCGTGTGGCTGTCGCAGACGACGCTGTCGGTCGACGAGACCATGGAGACGGTCAGGCGCCTGCGCGTGCGCTTCCCGGAACTGCAGGATCCGCCGTCGGACGACATCTGCTACGCCACCCAGAACCGCCAGGTCGCGATCAAGAAGGTCGCGAAGGACGCCGACCTCGTGATCGTCGTCGGGTCGGCGAACTCCTCGAACAGCGTGCGGCTCGTCGAGGTCGCGCTCGAGTACGGCGCGAAGGCGGCGTACCGCGTGGACTACGCGGACGAGATCGAACAGGCCTGGCTCGACGGCGTCGAGACCGTGGGCGTCACCAGCGGCGCGTCGGTGCCCGAGGTGCTCGTGCAGCAGGTGCTCGAGGACCTGGCCGCGGCCGGCTACGGCGAGGTGGAAGAGGTGCGGACCGCGGAGGAGGACCTGATGTTCTCGCTCCCGAAGGAGCTGCGTCAGGACCTCGCGGGCAAGCGCGACGATCGCGCCCTCGGTGGTCGGAGCCGTTCGTGAGCGACGCCGCGAACGCCGAGCCCGATCCGCGCTCGCGTCCGCGTCCTCAGTACGGCGAGTACGCCACGCCCGAAGAGCAGCGGGCGCGCATTCAGGAGCCGGCACCGTGGCAGCTGGAGCCGGTCGCGCCGATCATGACGGATGCGCCGGCCGACAGCATCCCATCCGCTCCTGCCGTCGCTGAGAAGCGTCAGCACCCGGTCGACCGCATCATCACGTTCGCCCTGCTCGCGTACGGACTCGTCAACGTCATCACCTCCGTGCCGGCCTTCCTCGACTACGGGGCATACGCCGAGACGATGCTCGGGGTCATGGGTGTCGACGCCCAGCTGTCGGATCCTGCCGCCGGGAAGCCCTGGGCGATCGCCGCCGTCCTCGTTCTCGCGATCGGCTGGTGCGTCACGGCAGCGCTGTCGGTCTGGAACATGCGCCGCTCGCGGGTGTCGTGGTGGATCCCGCTCGCGGGCGGGATCGTCTTCTCGTTGACGGCGGGAGCACTGATGGTCGCACCGCTGATGAACGACCCCGCCGTCTGGCAGGCGCTCCTCGACAGCGCGCGGTTCTGAGCATCTGCGGCACGCGGCAGGCGCCGCGTGCGGTCCCGGCGCGGCGGGTCCATACTCACAGGTGACGGCGCGGACGCGCTGCGGACTCTCATGAACCCGCGAGTCGCGTGTCTCGTGTCTCCTGCGGGAGGTGATGGATGCCGCACGACAGGGTGGAGCGTCGAGACAGCGCCGCCGGACGCGATGCCGCGCGCCTGGCCGCTCTGTACGACGCACATGCGGCGCCGGTGTGGCGCTATGTCGTGCATCTCACCGGCGATCGAGCCGGTGCCGACGATATCGTGCAGGAGACGCTGCTGCGGGCGTGGCGGACGCCCAAGATCCTCGAGCAGGATCCGTCGACCACGCGCTCGTGGATGTTCACCGTGGCGCGCCACCTCGTGATCGACGAGGCGCGCAGCGCGCGCCGCCGCCGGGAGATCGACGTCGCCGAGGTCCCCGAGCGCACCGCGCCGGATGCCACCGATGCGCTGTTCGAGGCGATCCTCGTCGAGGAGGCGCTGGCGACGCTCACCATCGACCACCGCGCCGTCGTCGTGCGCGCGTACTACCGCGGTCTGTCGGTCGCCGAGATGGCCGACGAACTCGACATCCCCGAGGGCACCGTCAAGTCCCGACTCCACTACGGGCTGCGCGCCCTCCGGCTCACCCTCCAAGAGAAGGGGGTGACGCGATGACCACCGATCACGCCCGTTTCGCCGACTGGGACGCCGCGTACGTCGTCCGCGCGCTCGGCGTCGACGACCGCCGCCGGTACGAGGCACACCTCGACAGCTGTCCGGTATGCCGCAACGCGATCGCCGACCTCGCGCCGACGCTGGGCCTGCTCGCGCGCGTCGCACCGGAGCGCGCCGAAGCGCTCCTCGAGCCGTCGGATCAAGACGGCCCAGATCCCGCTGCGCGTCAGCGCATGGTCGTCCGCGGCACGCGCGACGCCCGCCGGCGTCGCATCGTCGCCTGGGGCAGCGGGCTCGCCGCCGCCGCGGCTGTCGCCGTGGTGGTGGCGTTCGCCGTGGCGACCGCGGTGGCGCCGACGAGGGGTCCCGAAGAAGTCGTGGCGCTGCAGGCCGTGACCGATGTGCCGTTGACCGCGAAGGTCGAACTGACCGACGTCGCGTGGGGCACCCGCATCGCGATGACGTGCCACTACCCGCCCAGCCGCGATCCTTACACGGCCGACAAGGAGTGGCCGTACGTGCTCGTCGTCACCTCGACCGACGGCACGACCAGCGAGCTGTCGTCCTGGCGCGCCGGGCCGGGTACGACCGCCCATCTCGATGCCGGTACAGCCCTCGACCGCGATGACATCGCGTCGATCGAGGTGCGCGCCGTGTCGGACGGCCGTGTGCTGCTGCGCGGCGAGCCCGCGGCGTCGCCGGGGGAGTGAGAGCGGCCGGCAGCGCCCCTGACTAGGATGAGCGGATGCCTCGCCTGGTCGCCGTCTGCGCCGTCCGACAACTGCGTCCCGATGCCGGCTCCGTCGGCGTGACCGCGATCGACAAGGGCCCCGTGGACGGGCCGGTGCGCGTCGGGCCGTACGGGGTGTACGCCGACGTGCAGGCCGACCGCAAGCACCACGGCGGCTTCGACAAGGCGCTCTACGCGTACGCCGAGGAGGACGCGGCGTTCTGGGAGTCGGAGCTCGGCCGCGAGCTGCCGCCCGGCTGGTTCGGCGAGAATCTGCGGGTCGAGGGGATCGACGTCAACGCCGCGCTCATCGGCGAGCGCTGGCGCATCGGTGATCGCGTGGAGGTCGAGGTCACCATGCCCCGCACCCCGTGCCAGACGTTCGCGCGCTGGGTCGGCGGCGAGGACGCGCGCGGCTGGGTCAAGCGGTTCTCGAACGAGCGCCGCCTCGGACCGTACCTTCGCGTCGTCCAGGGCGGGCGCGTGCAGGCGGGCGACGAGATCGTCGTCGTGCACCGCCCCGAGGGCGCCCCCGGGCTCCTCGACCGCTACATCGAACCCGCGTAGACGAATCCCCTCCTCCGAGTGGGATTCGCGCCAGGGAGGTGGAGCGATGGAGTAAATGCGCGTCCGCGCTGGAATCACAACATCCACCTACACGGCGTGGTGCTCGTAGTCATTCCCGCACGCGCTCAATCGGCTCTCGACGCGTGGCTGTCGAGGAGCCGACAGATGCCGACAACCGGGGGCATTCATACGTCGTGGCAACGCGCGAGTTCGACACGGAACCGTTGCGGACGCCTGTCAGAAGGGTGCTTGGCCGTCGTAGGGGGTGGCGAAGAATCGTGCGAACACGGTGGAGGGGACGAATTGCACGGTGGCTGGTGGTTTGTCGAGGTAGCGGCGTTGGGTGGGGCTGGTCCATTCGAGGATGCCGTCGCCGAGTTGGCGGACGCGCCAGGCGGTGGCGTGTTTGAGGGTGTGG
>JAVBUG010000277.1:0-3533 GCA_031555515.1 Microbacterium sp.
GTGGTGCGCGGCGTGGGCGCGGGGCGGCGCCCGCGCCCCGTGCACACGGCGCCCACCCGCATCGCGGCGTCCCGCTACAAGGAGTTCGTCGCCGATCTCGAGGGAACGCTCGCCGGCATCGCACGGCCTATGCCGGAACGCCCCTTCCGCCAGACGCGTCTCGGCACGCTCTTCCATGCGTGGGTCGAGCAGCGCTCCGGGCGATCGGGGCTGGGCGGTTCGCTCGACGACGCGCTGTGGGAGACCGACGAAGATGTTCCGGGCACCGAGGCCTCCGTCGAAGACGCCGCCGCGCTCGCGGCGCTGCGCGAGCGCTTCCTCGCGTCGGAGTGGGCACCGCTGCAGCCGATCGAGGTCGAGACCGAGATCGATTTCACCGCCATCGGCCCCGACGGGCGGCCGCACATCGTCATCTGCAAGCTCGACGCCGTCTACCGGCGCGACGATCGCGGCGGCCGCATCGAGATCGTCGACTGGAAGACCGGCGTCGCGCCGCGCACGCCGGCGGAGAAGGATGAACGGATGCTGCAGCTCGAGCTGTACCGTCAGGCCTATCACTCGAAGCACGACGTGCCGCTCGACGAGATCGACGTCGCGCTCTACTACGTGGCGGAGGACGTCGTCCTGCGCAGCTGAGGCCGCCTGATTCGTCGCGGGTCGCCTGCTCGGTCCACCCGGTCGTGGAACCGCTCAGTCGGCGAGCCAGCGGCGCAGTGCCGCCTCGGACGCACGCTCGGCCTCGGCCGCAGCATCCAGCCCGCCGTCGCGGTCGTCGTCGCGGGGTGCGCCGGTCGCGACAGCGCCCGGCAGTGTGATGGGCGCTGTCGAGAGGTCGTCGTCGGGGTGCGGCGAGGGCAGCTCCACGGCGGCCGGGTCGAGGTCGACCGGTCGGAACGCGGCGAGATCCTCGGCGGAGATCTCCTGGGTGTCGAAGGACTCCGGTGCGGGAGGAACCGGTCCGGTGTCCCGGGAATCGTCCTCGTCGGCGACCCACTGGGCCAGCTCCTCGGGGTCGTACGCGTCGGTCTGCATCGACGTGTCGATCGTCGGCGCGCCCGCTCCCGGGGTGCGCTCGAGGAGCGCGATCGCGTCGTCGACGTCGAGGGCCGCGTCCGCCAGGATGTCGTCGCCGGCGACACCCCCGGCGAGGGATTCGAGCAGCTCGACGGCGTCGGCCACGATGTCGTCGCGGTCGACGTCGTGCCCGTGCACCAACCACTTCGCGAACTCGAGTTCGGCGTACAGGCGGGAGCGCTCGCGCGCCCGGGCGTCGGGAGCGCGGCCGCTGGCGGCGACGTAGGCCGCGTAGACGTCGTCCGCGGCGTCGGGAGCCGACGCGAGCCACTGCAGGTCGGTCGCGGGATCGCCGATCGAGAGTCCGTGCCACTCGAGCAGCCCGGTCACCGTCGGGAGGCCGTCGAGGTCCTCGAACAAGAACGACGCGGCGCCGGCGCCGCCGAGCACGACGGCGGACTCGAAGCGCCACAGCTCGTCGGCGTCGACGGCGCGATGCCAGCGCTCTGCCAGGCTCACCGGCAGGCGACGGGTCGCGATCGCGCGTTCGATGAGGCGGGTGACGTCGGCACGCACCTGCTGCGGGGTGCGGGCCGGCAGACCCTCGCCCTTGACGATCGAGTGCGGCAGCGCGTGAAGCGCCGCGAGGGCGGCGCCGAGCGAGGTCGCCGCGCCGCGTCCCGGCGGCAGGTGTGCCGCATCGACCCGGTACCCGGGGAGGAAGTCGACGACAACGACGCGCGTGTCGCCGAGACCCGCCTCGCCGAGCAGTTCGGGGGCACGGAAGGGGAGGAGGCCGCGCACACCCGGCGTGAGCGCGCGCAGCGCGCGCACCTCTGCGGCGAGCTCGGGGGCCGACGAGGGGTCGGCAGGGACACGCACGACCACGCGCCGCCCGTCGTCGAGATCGGCGACCGCCGCGTCGTACTTGCCGGCCGCTCCCTCGGTGAGGGCGCCGACTCCGACGACGCCGACCCGCGGGAGAGCCGACGTGACCGACGCGGCTAGAGTGAGGGGTGAGCGTGCCATGTGCCCAGGGTAGGTCGGTCGCGCTCGTCCGTCCCCGCGCCACGCCCGGCCCTGAACGACGAAGCGGAGCATGTTCGATGACGGCGCCCGACAGCACGAGCCTGAACCCGTTGGCACATCCCGGACTCGATCGCGCGGCTGATGAGCGGCTGAATCCGGATCTCCTCGAGACGGCGATGACGGATGCCGCGTCCCGCGTCCTCGTCATCGTCGGCGACGCGGCGCCCCTGGCGGCCCCCGATGCGCTGCGGTGGCTCGCGCCGTCCGATGTTCCCCCCGGAGCCGAATGGGCGTTCCTCGGTCGTGACGACGACGGGGCTGCGCTGCTCGCCGCCGCGTTCGCTTCCCAGGACGAGGAGCTGTTCGCCGCACCGGCAGGCTGGGCGGGCCTGCGCACAGTCGGCGCGCTGCTCTCGCCGCGAGACGCCGGCGCGTTCGTGGAGGCGCTGAGCCTCGGGCGGTGGCTGATCGACGCCCCGTACTGCCCGGCGTGCGGCACCCTGACCGTCCTGGGCGACGCCGGCTGGTCGCGCCGGTGCCCGAACTGCGGGCGCCAGCACTTCCCCCGCACCGATCCGGCGGTGATCGTCGCCATCACGAGCGCCGACGACCCCGATCTGCTTCTTCTCGGCTCGAATGCCCTGTGGGGTGCCGACCGGTTCTCGTGCTTCGCCGGGTTCGTCGAAGCCGGCGAATCCCTCGAGGCGGCCGTGCGTCGCGAGGTGGCCGAGGAGTCCGGCGTCGACGTCGGCACCGTGACCTACCGCGGGTCGCAGGCATGGCCGTACCCGCGCTCGCTCATGGTCGGCGTCCTCGCCCGGTCCCGCGACGACGCCGCGGCGCGCGCCGACGGCGAAGAGATCGCGGCGATCCGCTGGTTCACCCGCGACGAGATCGGCCGGGCGCTCGCCGGCGAGGGCGAAGTCGTGCTGCCGGGGCGGGCCTCCATCGCCTACCGGCTCATCGCCGACTGGCACGCGGAGGGCGCGTGAGCGCCGGCGCCCTGGCCGGGCTCGACGAGCATCAGCTCGAGGCGGCCACCGCCCTGCGCGGCCCGGTCGCCGTGCTGGCCGGCGCGGGCACGGGCAAGACCCGTGTCATCACGCACCGCATCGCCCACGGCGTCGACACCGGGGCGTACTCGCCGGGCCGCGTCATGGCGGTGACCTTCACGACCAAGGCTGCCGGTGAGATGCGGGGACGCCTGCGGGCGATGGGCGTCGGCGGGGTGGCGGCGCGCACCTTCCACGCGACCGCGCTCGCGCAGCTCAACTTCTTCTGGCCGACGCTCGCGGGCGACAGTGCGCCGGGCATCATCGACAACAAGGTGCGCATGCTCGCCCACGCGGCCGACGGCATCGGGCTCGCACCCGACGTGGCGACCTTGCGCGACGTCGCTTCCGAGATCGAGTGGCGGAAGGTGTCGATGCTGAGCGTCGATGCGTACGCGGCGTCCCGTCCGAACGGCGTCGGCCGCCTGGGGGTCGACC
>JAVBUG010000178.1:0-2761 GCA_031555515.1 Microbacterium sp.
GCCTGCTGCCGATTTCGCACGCGACGGTCCATGTCCCCTCCATTGCCGTGGACGTGACCCTACTGTACAGTCACTGCCATCTGGCAGTCACTGACACTTGGAGACAGCATGACGGATCAGCCGGTGATCGAGCTCGCCGGACTCATCAAGAGATTCGGCAGGTTCACCGCCCTCGACGGGCTCGATCTGACCCTGCACGACGGCGAGGTGCTCGGCTTTCTCGGACCGAACGGCGCCGGCAAGTCCACGACCATCCGCATCCTGCTCGGCCTCGTGCGCCGGTCCGGCGGCACCGCGAGGCTCTTCGGACAGGATCCGTGGCACCATGCCGTCGCCCTTCACCGGCGACTGGCGTACGTCCCCGGCGACGTCGCGCTGTGGCCCCAGCTCACCGGCGGCCAGTGCATCGACCTGCTCGGGTCGTCGGGTGCGCCGCTGGACGACGCCCGACGCAGCGAGCTGATCGACCGGTTCGACATGGACCCGTCCAAGCGCATCCGTGACCTCTCCAAGGGCAACCGCCAGAAAGTCGCCCTCATCGCCGCGCTCGCGACGAGGGCGGATCTGCTCGTCCTCGACGAGCCGACCTCGGGCCTGGACCCCCTCATGGAAGAGGTCTTCCGCCAGTGCGTGAAAGAGCGGGCGGATGCCGGCACCTCGGTCCTGCTGTCGAGCCACATCCTGAGCGAGGTCGACGCTCTCTGCGAGAACGTCACGATCATCCGCCACGGACGCGTCGTGGAGTCCGGCAGCGTCGCCCGGCTGCGTCAGCTGTCGCGCACGACGGTGCACGCCGTCACCCGCGCAGCCGTCGCCGCCCCGGATGATCCGGCCGTGTCGGACGCACAGTCGACGCCGGCACCCGACGGCGGCACGGAGCTGTCGTTCACGGTGGACCCCGCCGCGCTCGACAGAGTCCTTCCCGCGATCCTCGCCGCCGGCACCACGGCGCTGACGGTCCGCCCGCCGAGCCTCGACGAGCTCTTCCTCGACGCGTACGAGACGACGACATGAGCGCCAACGCTCCGAGCGGGGGCTTCCGAGCCGTGCTGCGCGCGCAGCTGCGCACCGGCTGGCTCGCGCCCGTCGTCTGGATCCTCGCCCTCACGGGCGGCTACATCGCCACGGTCGCGGCGATCGACGACCTCTACGGCACGCCCGAGCAGCTCGCGGGCTACAACGACACCGTCGCCTCCGACCCTGCCATGGCCGCCATCAACGGCACCCCATACGGCGCCGACACACTGGGCGGCGTCGTGTCGAACGAGTTCGGGTTCATCGCCGCGATCGCGATCCCGCTCATGGGGCTCCTCCTGGTGGTGCGACAGACCCGCGCACAGGAGGAGCGAGGGATGCTGGAGCTCCTGCGATCGCGAGGCGTCGGCATCCGCGCTCCCTGGTCGGCGGCGCTGCTCACCACGGCCGTCGCGCTGACCGTTGTCGGAGCGAGCATGACCGCGACCCTCGTCGCCTACGGGGAGGAGCCCGCCGGCGCGGTGACCTACGGCGCATCGATGACCGCACTGGGGCTCGTGTTCGCGGGCATCGCGGTGTTCGCCGGTCAGCTGTTCCGTCGCGGCGCCGGCGTCACCGCCACGGGCATCGTCGTGCTCGGCGGCTCATACGTCACTCGCGCGATCGGCGACGTGCGCGACAACGGCTGGAAGTGGCTCTCTCCCCTGGCCTGGCAGCAAGAGACCCGCCCGTTCACCGACGAGCTGCGGCTCTGGCCTCTGCTGCTCTCGCTCGGCGTTGCGGCAGTGCTCGTCACCGCCGGACTCGTCCTCGCCGGCCGACGTGACCTCGGCGCAGCCCTGTTCGCCTCACGTCCGGGACCCGCCCGGGCAGGGGGGATGCTGCGCACGACCCTCGGGGTCGCGGTGCGGATGCACACGCCGTCGGCCCTCGGCTGGATCGCCGGTGCCGCGGTCATCGGCGTCGTCTTCGGCGCCTTCACCGACGACATCGCCGACGCGATCGCGGCCAACCCGCAGCTGGCGGCGTTCTTCCCCGACCCCGCCGACGCCAACGCCTCGTACATCGGCCTCTCGCTGCTGCTGCTCGCACTGATGTCACTCGGGGTCGTGGGCCAGAGCCTCGCGCGCATCCGGGCCGAAGAGTCCGAGGGCCGGCTGGAGTCGGTGCTGGCGCGGTCGGTCTCGCGTCCCGGTTGGAGCGCGGCGCACTTCCTCACCTCGGCCGCCGCCGCGACGCTCACCCTCGTCGTCGGCGGCGCGGGCCTGCAGCTGACGGCCTCCGACGAGGTCGACGGCATCCTGTCCGCCGCCCTCGCCTATGTGCCGGCGGTGCTTGTCGTCGCGGGGATCGCGTGGGCGCTGTTCGGCGTCCTGCCACGACTGACGGCGCTGATCTGGGCGGCCGTCGGGTACGTCGCCTTCGTGGCGTTCCTGGGCGAGACGCTGAAGCTGCCCGACTGGGCGCAGAACCTGTCTCCCCTCCGCGCGGTCGGCACCGTGCCGGTCGACGATGTGTCCGCGCAGGCGGAGTGGGTGCTCGCGGCCGTCGCCGTCGTGCTGTGCGCGGCGGGGGCGGTCGGATTCCGTCTTCGGGACACGCCGCGGTAGCCGTCGCGCCATCACCCGGTCGCGTCCCGACGCGTCACGCCGCGAGCGTCAGATACGGCTCCCACCGCGGGTCGGTGCGCTCGGTGCCCCGCACCGTCCACTGCGCACCGCGCGGCGGCCGCGGCGTGAACCGCAGCTCCCAGTCCATCTCTTGCGGGGTGCGATCGCCCTTGACG
>JAVBUG010000099.1:0-15741 GCA_031555515.1 Microbacterium sp.
GAACGCGATCTGCGCCAGGAACAGGATCGGGATGACGCCCAGCGCGGCGAACGTCGCGGCGAGCACGAGACCCGCCGACGTGATGACTCCGCCGGTGGCGACGAGTCCGCGGAGGATGCCGGGCCTCGTGCCGTGGACGAGCGACGCCTCGCGGACGCGCGACATCAGGAAGATGTTGTAATCCACCCCGAGCGCCACGAGGAACACGAAGCCGTAGAGCGGCACGGCGGGATCCGCCCCCGGGAACCCGAACACCTCGTTGAAGACCAGCGCGCTGACACCGAGCGCCGTCGCGAACGACAGGATCACGGTGCCGATGAGCAGCACGGGCGCAAGGATCGAGCGCAGCAGCAGCATCAGGATGACGAGGATCACCGCGAGGATCACGGGGATGATCACCGTGCGGTCGCGCGTGGACGTGTCGTTGGTGTCGATGTCGGTGGCCGTCTCGCCGCCGACGACCGCGGTGCCGGCGCCGAGCGTATCATCGAGGTCGGCGCGGAGGTCACGGACGGTGTCCTCCGCCGCGACGGAGTCGGCGGCATCCGTCAGCGTCCCGATCACGAGCACGTCGCCCTCGGAGACCGTCGGCGCGGGCGCGGGCGTGCCGGGCGGACCGACAGCGGTGAACACCGGCTCACCGTCCTCGACCGTGACCTGCGCCTGTCCCGTCGGGGAGTCGTCCGACGCGACCGACACCGACTCGATCCCGTCCGACGCCTCGAGCACGCCGACCGCGTCGGCGAGGTCCTCCTCGGGCACGATCACGTACACCGGCGAGCCGGAGCCCGCCGGGAAGTGCTCGGCGAGCACGTCCTGGCCGTCCCGCGCCTCGGAGGAGCCGAGCACGAGATCGCTCGTCGGCACCCCGTCGGCCTTGAGCTGCGTGATGCCGACGGCACCCGCGAGCAGCACGATCGTGCACGCGATCCACACGATGCGCGCGTGGCGGGCGACGAAGCGCGCCTGCCGCGGCCACAGGCCCTTGACCGGCTGCGTGAGATCGTCGGGGATCATCGCGATCGGCTCCTTCGGGATGAAGGGCCAGAACGCGGCGCGTCCGCACAGCGCCAGCAGCGCCGGCAGGAACGTCAGCGCCGACAGCATCGAGAACGCGATCCCGATGGACGCGATCGGGCCGAGCGCACGGTTGGTCGCGAGGTCTGACAGCAGCAGACACAACAGGCCCGCGATCACCGTGCCACCCGAGGCCAGGATCGGCTCGAAGGCTCCGCGCCACGCCGAGAGCGCAGCATCCCATTTCGACAAGCCGGTGGCGATGGACTCGCGGAACCGGGCGACGTACAGGAGGGCGTAGTCGGTCGCCGCGCCGATCACGAGGATGAACAGAATGCCCTGCACCTGCCCGTTGAGCACGACGATCCCGGCGTAGGCGAGCCACCACACCGTCAGCAGCGCCACGCAGAGCGCGAACACGGACGTCAGGAGCACCAGCACCGGCAGCAGCGGCGAGCGGTAGACGATCACGAGGATCAGGAACACCGCGAGGAGCGCGACGCCCAGGAGGAGCCCGTCGATCCCGAGGAAGCCCTCGACGAGATCGGCGGTGAAACCCGCCGGCCCGGTGACCCAGCCCTCGAGTCCGGCCGGCAGATCCTCGGCCACGAGCGAGCGGATCTCCTCAACCGTCGGTCCCACCTCGCCCGAAGCATCGATGGGCACGAAGATCTGCACCGCCTCGCCGTCCTCCGACGGGATCGGCGGCGACACGTCCTCCTGCACTCCCTCGATCTCGGCGATGTCGTCGGCGAGCGCCTGCACGTCCGCGATGTCGTCGTCCGAGAGCTCACCGTCGCCCGTGACCACGACCACCGCGGGGATGCTCTCGCCGCCGAGGAACCCGGCGAGCCTCTCGTTCACCTGCGTCGCGTCCGCGCTCTCGGGGAGGAAGGACGAGCGGTCGTTGCTCGACACCTCGTCGACCTTGCCGAAGAAGGGGCCGCCGATGGATCCCACGGCCAGCCAGACGAGGACGAGGAGGGCGGGGATCCCGATCCGCAGCCAGCCCGAGGGGCGACGGTTCGCGTGGTGAGGCGAGGTCATATCGCTAGCTTATCTAGCGAATTGGATCATCTTCGACCACTTGACATCCGGATCGCAGACCCCCACGCGTCGCGCTCCTATGCTGGGTCGCGATGCTCTCCGCCGCCATCGCCCTCGTGGGCGCCATCGTGTACGGCTCCGCGGACTTCCTGGGCGGCCTCGCTGCGCGGCGCCTGCGCTCCATCGTCGTGACGGCGGTCGCCGCGCTCTCCGGACTCGCGGCGCTGCTTCTCGCCCAGCCGCTGTTCGGCGGGGTGTGGTCAGCACCAGACGTGGCGTGGGGGGTGCTCGGGGGCGTCTTCAGCGTGGTCGCGATCGCACTGCTGTACGCATGCCTCGCGATCGGGCCGATGAGCATCCTGTCGCCGCTGACCGCCGTGGTGTCGGCCGTCGCGCCGATGCTGTGGGGGCTGCTCGTGAACGGCGACGCGCTCGCGCCGGTGGGCTACGCGGGACTGGGCGTGGCCCTCGTCGCCGTCGTGCTCGTGGGCTTCATCCCCGGCGAGAAGATCGTCCGCCCGACTCCTCGCGGGCTCGCGATGGCCGTCGGCGCGGGACTCGCCATCGGAGCGTTCCTCATCGTGCTCGATCAGACGTCCGCCGACAGTGGGCTCGTGCCGCTGGTGACGAGCCGCGCGACGAGCGGGGTCATGACGTGCGCCATCGTCGGCGCACTGGCGGTCGCTGCCGTGCGGCGCGGCGAGCGCGCGCGGTCGGTGCTGGCCGTCGCCGGCCTTCCCCTCGGTGCGGCCCCGAGCGGGCACGCCGATCTCGAACACGCGACGACGGGCGTCGGGCGCGTCGTCGCCTCGACGCGTCAGGCGTGGTGGCTGGCGATCGCCTGCGGCATCGCGGATGCCGCAGCCAACGCGCTGGCGCTGTTCGCGCTGCGCACGGGCGACCTGGCCGTGGTCTCGGCGCTCACCGCGCTCTACCCCGCAGGTACGATCCTGCTCGCGGCGATCGTGCTGCGCGAGCGGGTCGCCGCCGTGCAGTGGGTCGGCCTCGGACTCGCTCTCGCAGCGGGCGGCATGCTGGCCGTCGCGTAGCGGTCCCGCGGGTGCGTGGGCGCGTGGGTCAGCCGCGTACGAAGAGCATCACGAGCGACGTGACGAGCGCCACCAGACCGAGCGCCAGCATCCCGATCGCCAGCCGTGAGACCGCTCGGACCGCCGGCGAACCGTGGGTCAGCCGCATCCGGTTCCGCGATCCGCGGCGCACGAAGATGTCGGCCATGTCGGCATCGCCGATGTGGTGATCCTGCTCATGCGTCAGGTGGGCTTCCCCGACGCCGCCGTCTTCGTCGAACCAGCGGACGAGCCGGCCGTTCGCGCCATTCTCGACGACAGCGCGCACCGGCAGCCAGGTGCCGTCGAAGAGGTACATGATCAGAGCGACGCCCGCGAGGAGCGCCCCGACGCCGAATCCGATCCACGAGAAGATCTCGGCGAGGGCGTCGATCGCCTGAGACACCGCATCACCGTCCTTCGGATACGGAAAACGGCCGCTGTCCGCGGCCGTTCCGGTTCTGAGCCACCTAAGGGAATCGAACCCTTGACCTAATCATTACGAGTGATTCGCTCTGCCGACTGAGCTAAGGTGGCGGGCCTCGCTTGCGCGACGCACAAGCAACGATCTTACAGGGTCTCGAGGGTGCTCGCGAACCACGGGGGACGCGGCATCCATCCCGGACTCGATCCCGCTCTCCGGTGTACTCGGTGTCGACGTGTTACGCCCCGGTTCGAGATGACATGCGGCGTCCACGTAGATTCGAACCCGGTCCGCGACGAAGCGTGCGCGGTCCGTGGATCGTGCGCGCGGTCACAAGCCCGAGACGGGCCTCGATCCACAGGAGCACTCACATGTCCACGTCCAAGAAGCTCGCCGCCGCAGCAGCACTCGCGCTTCCCCTCGCCCTCCTCCTCGCCGGCTGCGCGGGGACCGGAACGGATGCCGCCGCCGGCGGCTCCGACGAGAACGAGGTCGTCCGCATCGGCGTCGTCGGCGCCGGCGACCCGTACTGGGAGACCTACAAGGAGGCGGCCGCCGAGGAGGGCATCGAGGTCGAGCTCGTGGACTTCAGCGAGTACTCGCAGCCGAACCCCGCCCTCTCCGCCGGCGAGCTGGACCTGAACCAGTTCCAGCACATCATCTACCTCGCCACCTACAACGTGCAGAGCGGCGACGACCTGGAGCCGATCGGCGCCACGGCGATCTATCCGCTCGGTCTCTACTCGACGCAGTACGACTCGGTCGACGAGATCCCGGACGGCGCGACGGTCGCGATCCCCAACGACGAGTCGAACGGCGCTCGCGCGCTGCTCGTCCTGCAGTCGGCGGGTCTCATCACGCTCGAGGACGGCGGGTCGGCCTTCTCGACCCCGGCGGACGTCATCGAGGCGGAGTCGAAGGTCCGCGTCGAGCCCGTCGCCGCCGACTTCACGGCGTCGTCGCTGCCCGACTACGCGGGCGCCATCGTGAACAACGACTTCGTCACGAAGTCTGGTCTCACCGAGGACGAACTGCTGGCGCAGGACGACCCCGCCGACCCGTCGGCCTTCCCCTACATCAACATCTTCGCTGCCAAGGCGGAGGACGCCGACAACCCGACTTACCAGAAGCTCGTCGAGATCTACCAGAACACGAAGGCCGTCCAGGACGGCGTGCTCGAGGTCTCCGGCGGCTCCGCTGTGCTCGTCAAGACGCCTGTCGACGACCTTCTGACGTCCCTCAAGGACGTCGAGGACGACATCCGCGCCAACTCGTAAGTCCGCCACACCGCGGCACCGCCTGTGCGGCCCGATTGCGCTCTCCGCGCAGCGGGCCGCACACGCGCGTTCCGCCCAGGAGCAACCATGACCCTCATCCGCCTCACCGGCGTCACGAAGGCCTTCCCCCCTGCCTCGAAGGACGCCGCACCCGTCGTCGCGGTCGACGACGTCTCGCTCGACGTCGCCGCCGGCCAGGTGTGCGGCATCATCGGCTATTCCGGCGCCGGCAAGAGCACCGTCCTGCGGCTGGTGAACGCACTCGAGACGCCGACCGCCGGCACCGTCGAGATCGACGGCCGCGACATCACCCATCTGCGTGAGCGCGAGCTGCGGGAACTGCGCGGCGACATCGGCATGATCTTCCAGCAGTTCAATCTCTTCGACTCGCGCACCGTGGCGAAGAACGTCGCCTACCCGCTCGAGGTCGCCCGCCGGCCCCGCGCCGAGATCGCCGCGCGCGTCGACGAGCTGCTGAGCTTCGTCGGGCTGGCCGACAAGGCGAAGAACTATCCCGAGCAGCTCTCGGGCGGCCAGAAGCAGCGCGTGGGCATCGCCCGCGCGCTCGCGACGAGCCCGCGCATCCTGCTCGCCGACGAGGCGACGAGCGCCCTCGACCCCGACACGACGCAAGAGGTGCTCGCCCTCCTCAAGCGCATCAACGAGGAGCTCGGCGTCACGATCCTCGTGATCACCCACGAGATGGATGTGATCCGCACCCTCGCCGACCGCGTCGTCGTGATGGAGAACGGCCGCATCATCGAGAACGGCGCCGTCTTCGACGTGCTGTCGGCCCCGCAGCATGCGGCGACGCGCCGGTTCGTCGCGAGCATCATCGAGGACGTCCCCGTCGGCGACCAGCTGCGCACGCTGCGGCGGCGCCATCCGGGACGGATCGTGACGTTCACCATCCGCGACGGCGACGTGACACAGGCCGACGTGTTCGCGGCGCTCTCGTCGCACGGCGTGCGCTTCGAACTCGTGCACGGCGGCATCAACGACATCGGCGGGCGCGTCTTCGGGCATCTCACGCTGGCGCTGACCGGAGAGGCGGATGCTGTGCAATTGGCCATCGACGCCGCCTCGGCGTTCGCGCCGCTCATCGAGGAGGACGCCCGTGGATAGGCTCGTCGATCTTCTGCCCGAGCTCTGGGCCGCCACGGCCGAGACGCTCTACGTCGCCTCACTGAGCCTCGTCTTCGGCGGTCTCGCGGGCCTCGTCGTCGGACTCGCGCTCTACGCGACGCGACCCGGGAGCCTCTTCCCGAACCGGTTCCTCTTCGGGACGATCAACGTGATCGTCAACTTCTTCCGCCCGATCCCGTTCGTGATCCTGCTGGCGTCGGTGCAGCCTCTCGCGCGGGCCCTCGGTCTCCCGGGCATCGGCGCACCCTTCGCCATCTTCGCGATCACGATCGCATCGCTGTTCGCGATCAGCCGCATCGTCGAGCAGAACCTCCTCACGGTGCGTCCCGGCGTCATCGAAGCGGCCCGCGCGACCGGTGCGAGCCGCACGCGCATCCTGTTCCGGCTGCTTCCCCGCGAGGCGCTCGGCCCGCTCATCCTGGGTTACACGTTCATCGTGGTGGCGCTCGTCGACATGACAGCCGTCGCCGGTGCCGTCGCCGCCGGCGGTCTCGGCGAGTTCGCGATCGTGTACGGCTTCAAGCAGTACAACCCGTGGGTCACGTGGGCGGCCGTGCTCGTCATCATCGTGATCGTGCAGGTGGTGCAGTTCGTCGGCAACGCGCTCGCGCGCCGCGTGCTGCGCCGCTGACACCAGGACGCCAAGACGAAGGCGGATGCCGCGACCCGAGGTCGCGGCATCCGCCTTCCGTCGTCGGTCGGCTCACTCGCAGCGCAGGCCGTCCTCCGGCGGAGTGCCGTCGAGCAGGTACGTCTCGATCGCGGTGTCGACGCACGCGTTGCCCTTGTTGTAGCCGGTGTGGCCCTCGCCGACCCGCGTCACCAGCACGCCGGACGACAGCTGATCGGCCAGCGACACCGACCACTCGTACGGCGTCGCGGGGTCGTTGGTCGTACCCACGACGACGATGGGCGCTGCGCCCTCGGCGGTGATCGGCTCGCGCACGCCGGTCGGCGGGTACGGCCACACCTCGCAGGGGTCGGGTCCCTCCCAGTACGGAGCGACCGTCGGCGCCTCGGCCTCGAGTCGAGCTGTCGCGTCGGCCTGTTCCTGCTCGGTGGCGTCGACCGGGTAGTCCATGCAGTTGTAAGCGCGGAACGCCTCGGTCTGATTGTCGAGGTACACGCCGTCCTGACGGTTGTTGTAGAAGTCGGCGAGCTGGAACGCGACCTCGGCGTTGCCCTGCAGGACGTCGGTGAGCGCCATCGTGAGGTAGCTCCAGCTGTCCTGCGAGTACAGCGCGGCGACGATCGCGGTCATCAGCGAGTCCGCGCCGAGCATGCGGCCGTCCGCGTTCGGGATGGGATCCCGGTCGACGCTCGCCAGGAGGGCGCCCAGGTCGGCCATGCCCTCGTCGACCGTGCCGCGGAAGGGGCACTCGTCGTCGGTCAGGCAGTCCGCCATGTACGCGCGCAGGGCCGACTCGAATCCGACACCCTGCGTGATCCCGACATCCAGCCCGGAGATCGACGGGTCGATCGCGCCGTCGAGCACGAGGCGCCCCACCTTCTCGGGGAAGAGCTTGGCGTAGGTCGCTCCGAGGAACGTGCCGTACGAGTAGCCGAGGTAGTTCAGCCGCGTGTCTCCGAGGACCGCCCTGATGAGGTCCATGTCCCGGGCGGAGTTCTCGGTCGTGATGTAGGGCAGGATGCCGTCGCTGTTGGCATCGCACGCCTCGCCGAAGGCCTGGTGGCGCGCGAGAAGCTCATCCGTCCACGCATCCGTTCCCCGGGGGTTCTCGGGGAGGTCGTACAGGTACGCGTCCATGTCGCCCGCGTCGTAGCAGGTCACCGACGTCGACTCGCCGACGCCGCGCGGGTCGAACCCGATGACGTCGAACTGCTGACGCACCGGGTCGCTGACCGCGAACGAGACAGAGTCACGGATCAGTCCGACTCCGCTCGCTCCGGGGCCGCCGGGATTGGTCAGCAGCGACCCGATCGGGTCATCGGTGCCTTCGGCGCGGCTGCGGATGACCGACAGCTCGATATCGCCCTTCGTCGGATCGGCCCAGTCCAGCGGAGCGGTGACCGTCGTGCAGTCGAACGTGTCGTTGCAGCTGGACCAGTCGAGGCTCTGCTCGTAGTACGGCAGCAGGTTCTCGGCGACGCCGTCGGTGTCGGCGGCTTTGCTCGAGGACGGCCGGGGCGACGCGTCGGGGATCATCGCCGACAGACAGCCGCTGAGGACGACGGATGCTGCGACCAGGCCGGCGACGACGGCGATGACGCGTCGGAACCGGCGGGGGCGGGTCGGGTTCACGGGATCCTTCCGCTCGCGACGGTCACGAGCATGCTCTCGAGCGCCAGAGCGGGCGCGGCGTTCAGTTCGAGGTTCTCGCGGGTGACGCCGATGCGGTCGACGACCGTCAGCGTGCGCTCGGGCGTCCACACGGACGCGAGGGCCCGCAGGTCGGGCTCGAGCTCGCGATTGATGAGGTCGGTGTCGCGGCCGAACTGCAGCATCAGCAGGTCACGGAACATCGACTCGAGGTCGGTGAGCACGCGATCGATGCCGTCGCGCAGGCTGCGCGTGGCGCGGCGCTTCTGCTCGTCTTCGAGAGCCGAGAGCTGGGATCGCACGGCGGGCGGCACCGCCGCGCCTTCGGCGATGCCGAGGGTGCGCAGCAGGCCGGCGCGCTCCGCCTCGTCTCGCTCCGCCGTGAGCGCCTTCGCGTCGTCGGTGGCGGCGGCGACGATCGCGCCGGCGACCTCGACCGCGTCGCCGACGCCGCGCACCGCGAGGACGCCGCGCAGCGTGGCGTCGCGGCGGGTGCGGGCCGCGGCATCCGTCGCGAGCCGCTGCGCCATGCCGATGTGGCGCTGCGCGTGGCGGGCGGACTGCTCGGCGATCGCCGGATCCACACCGCTGCGTCGCACGATGAGATCGGCGACATCGGCGACGTCGGGCTCGCGCAGGCGCAACGTGCGCACCCGGGAGCGGATCGTCGGCAGCAGGTCGGCGTCGCTGGGCGCGCACAGCACCCAGACGGTGCGTTCGGGCGGCTCTTCGAGCGCCTTCAGCAGCACGTTCGACGTGCGCTCCGCCATGCGGTCGGCGTCCTCCATGACGATGACGCGGTACCGCCCGAGCGAGGGCGCGAAGTACGACCGCTCGACGAGCGCCCGGGCGTCCTTGATGGAGATGATGACGCCCTCGGTGCGCAACGCGGTGAGATCGGGATGGGTGCCGGCCAGCACCTGATGCATCGTGCGCTCGTCGCCGGGCTCGGCGATGAGGGCTGCCGCGAAGGCGTGGGCGAGCGTCGATCGCCCCGAGCCGGGAGGGCCGGTGATGAGCCACGCGTGGGTCATCGACGCGGGATCGGATGCTGCTTCCCTGAGCGCCGCGACGGCGTCGGGCTGCCCCCACACGTCGTTCCAGGGGAAGGCCTGGTCGTCCGTTGCGGGAGACGCCCCAGCGACAGCGGCGACCGGCTCCATGCCGACCAGCCTAGCCATCGAGTCGGACACCGGCTGTGCGTCCGCCGAGCGTTCGCCTCATGCGAGCAGCGGCTCCACGCGCGCCCTCACGGCGACGGCGAGCTCGGCGGGCGGCAGCGACGCATCGAGCACGAGGAAGCGCTCGGGCTCGGCGGCAGCGAGCGCGAGGAACTCCTCCCGCACGCGCGCGTGGAAGTGCTCCTTCTCGGCCTCGAGGCGGTCGAACGGCTTGTCGTCGGCGTCGAGGCGCGCGCGGGCCGATGCGGGATCGAGGTCCAGGAGCACCGTGACGTCGGGGAGCAGTCCTCCGGTCGCCCACAGCGACAGCTCGCGCACCTCGTCGCGCCCGAGGACGCGCCCGGCGCCCTGGTACGCGACCGACGAGTCGAGGTAGCGGTCCTGGATCACGACCTCGCCGCGCGCGAGCGCGGGCCGGACCAGCGTCTCGATGTGGTGCGCGCGGTCCGCGGCGTACAGGAGCGCCTCCGCCCGTGGCGCGACCTCACCCCGGTGGTGGAGGACGATGTCGCGGATGAGCACGCCCACCTCGGTGCCCCCGGGCTCGCGTGTGCGCACCACGGTGCGTCCGGCATCCGTCAGCCACGCGTCCAGGAGCGCCGCCTGCGTCGTCTTGCCGACGCCGTCGCCGCCCTCGAACGTGACGAACAGTCCTCTCGCGCTGTCGTCAGGGACCGTCACTTCTTCGCCGCAGGCTTGCGCGTCGTCGTCGTGCGGCGCGCCGGGCGCTTGGCCGGGCCCTTCGCACGCTTGTCGGCGAGCAGCTGCACCGCGCGCTCGAACGTGACCTCCATCGCGTCCTCGCCGCGCGGGATCGTCGCGTTCGTCTCGCCGTCGGTGACGTACGGGCCGAAGCGGCCGTCCTTCAGCTTGATCGGCTTGCCGCTGGTGGGATCGGCCTCGAATTCCTTGAGCGCCGACGACGCGCCGCGCGCACCGTACTTCGGCTGCGCGTAGACGGCGAGCGCCTCCTCGAGCGTGATGTCGAAGATCTGCTGCTCGCTCTGCAGCGTGCGCGAATCGGTGCCCTTCTTGAGGTAGGGTCCGTAGCGGCCGTTCTGTGCCGTGATCGGGGCTTCCGTCTCAGGGTCGACGCCGACGGTGCGCGGCAGGTCGAGGAGCTTCAGAGCGGTGTCGAGGTCGATCGTGTCGACCGACATCGACTTGAAGAGCGAGGCGGTGCGCGGCTTCGGCGCGACCTCTTTCTTCGCGCCGCGCTTCTTCGGCGCGGGCTCCGGCTCGACCGCGACGACCTCGCCGGTCTCCTCGTCGACGGCCTCCTCAGCGGGCGGGTCGGCCTCCTGGACGTACGGGCCGAAACGGCCGTCCTTCACGACGACGAGCTTGCCGTTGGCGGGGTTCTCCCCCAGCACGCGGTCACCCGCGACCGGGGCGTCGATGAGCTCCTGCGCACGCGCCGGCGTCAGCTCGTCGGGTGCGAGGTCCTCGGGGATGTTGACGCGCCGGGGCTCGGCATCCGGCTTGTCGGCGTCGGGCACCTCGAGGTACGGGCCGTACTTGCCGAACCGCAGCGTCGCGACGTCGCCGATGGGCGTCGAGTTGAGCGCGCGTGCGTCGATCTCACCGAGGTTGTCGACGATGTTCCGGAGGCCGACGTGGTCGGTCCCTCCGAAGTAGAAGTCCTGGAGCCAGTCCTGGCGCTTCTGCTCGCCGCGGGCGATCGCGTCGAGGTCGTCCTCGAGCGCCGCCGTGAAGTCGTAGTCGACGAGGTCGGCGAAGTGCTGCTCGAGCAGACGCACGACGCTGAACGCGAGCCAGCTCGGGATGAGCGCCTGGCCGCGCTTGGTGACGTAGCCGCGGTTGAGGATGACGTCGATGATGCTCGCGAACGTCGAGGGGCGGCCGATGCCCTTCTCCTCGAGCGCCTTGACGAGGCTCGCCTCGGTGTAGCGGGGCTTCGGACTGGTGGCGTGGCCCTTCGGCTCGACGTCGCGCAGGCGCAGCACATCGCCCACCGCCATTGCCGGCAGCGACTGGTCGTCGCTCTTGTCGCTGTCGCCGCGCTTCTCGTCGCGGCCCTCCTCGTAGGCCTCGAGGAAGCCCTTGAAGGTGTAGACGGTTCCGGATGCCGTGAACTCGGCGCGCTTGCCGGCGGCCGCGACCTCGAGGGTCACCGTCGTCGTCTCGTACTTCGCGTCCGACATCTGGCTGGCCATCGTGCGCTTCCAGATGAGGTCGTACAGGCGCAGTTCGTCGCGATCGAGCTGGCCCGACACCTCTGACGGCGTGCGGAACGTCTCGCCCGACGGGCGGATGGCCTCGTGCGCCTCCTGGGCGTTCTTGCTGTTGTTGCGGTACGAGCGGGGGTTCGGCGGCACCGACTTGTCGCCGTACATCTTGACCGCCTGCTCGCGCGCGGCCTGGACGGCCTGCGTCGACAGCGCGGTCGAGTCGGTGCGCATATAGGTGATGTACCCCTTCTCGTAGAGACGCTGCGCGACGCCCATGGCGTGCTTGGCGCTCATCGAGAGCTTGCGACCGGCCTCCTGCTGGAGGGTCGAGGTCGTGAACGGGGGCTTGGGGCTGCGAGTGCCGGGCTTGGACTCGAGAGCGGTGACGGATGCCTCGGCCGCCGCCTCGATCGCGGCGGCGAGTTCGCGCACCTGGGCCTCGTCGAGGACGAGGACGGCCTTCTTCAGCTCACCGCGGTCGTCGAAGTCGGTGCCGCGGGCGAGCACCGCGCCGTCGACGCGGGCGAGACGGGTCGAGAACGACTCGTCGATGCCCTGCGGGCGGTTGGGCGCGGCGAGCGCCTCGATGTCCCAGTACGACGCCGACACGAAGGCCATGCGCTCACGCTCGCGGTCGACGACCATGCGGGTCGCGGCGGACTGCACACGGCCGGCCGACGTGCCCTGCTGCACCTTGTACCAGAGCACGGGGCTGACGTCCCAGCCGTAGAGGCGGTCGAGGATGCGGCGGGTCTCCTGCGCGTCGACGAGGGCGAGGTCGAGCTCGCGCGTGTTGCCGACGGCGGCCTGGATCGCGTCCTTGGTGATCTCGTGGAACACCATGCGCTTGACGGGGACCTTGGGCTTGAGCGTCTGCAGCAGGTGCCACGCGATGGCTTCGCCCTCGCGGTCTTCATCGGTGGCGAGCAGGAGCTCGTCCGCCCCCTTCAGCGCGCGCTTGAGCTCGGCGACGGTCTTCTTGCCGCGCTCGCTCTCGACGTAATACGGGTCGAAGCCGTTGTCGATGTCGATCGAATACTTCCCATAGGCCTGCTTCTTATCGGCCGGGATGTCTCGCTTGTCCGCCAGGTCGCGGATGTGCAAGACCGAGCTGAGCACCTCGTAGCCATCGCCGAGGTACCCCTGGATCGACTTCATCTTCGTCGGTGACTCGACGATGACGAGCTTCTTGCCTTCTGCCAACGGGGGCGTCCTTTCTTCGACGCAAACCATACACGCCAGTTCTCGGTGCGGGGGCTGTGAGACGGTTCAGGGAGGCGGGCCCGCGCGTGCCGATGCCCGCGCGGCGACCGGCCCGAGCCGCATCGAAACGGTCACCGTCGCGATCAGCTCATCGAGCTCGCACGCCTCGAGGACGGCGCCGAAAGCGTCAGCGACCTCGGCCGCGCGATCGCACGGGATCCCCGGGACCGCGCCGGACGCCGCGTCCGCCGCGGCGAGCGCCCCGGCGTCTGCCGCCGAAGCCAGTCGCTGGCTCGCCACCGCGGCCGCCCCGGCGCCGAGGAGCCCCGCCGCGAGCACGGCTGCGGCGCCGACGATGCCGACCGCCGTCATCGTCCCCGCCATCAGCCCGGCTCTCCCGCGGACGGGCCGACGACACCAGGCCGCGCGGTCACAGCCCACCCGCCAGCGCGCACCCCGCCGCGGTCACCCGCACTCCGAACAGCGCGGGCGCGGACGCCGACACGCACACGAGATCCCCGCGAGGCGAGATCTCGACGGATGCCTCGGCCACTGTCGACGCGACGGCCTCGCGCACGCGGTCGTCGGACTCCCCTCGGGCGCTCAGGCGCGCGGCATCCGCCACCGCGTCCTGCAGCCGCACCTGCCGGGACGCCCCGGCGAGCGCTCCCACGGCGAGGGCCAGCACGAGGACCACGGCCGGCAGGGCGACCGCGAACTCGGCGACGACCGCACCGCGGTCGTCGCCCAGTCGCGGGCGCATCACGCCACCGTGAGCGCGCGTCGCACGAGGTCGGTGAGGATGGTCCTCACCTCATCTGAGCGCATGATGACGACGAGCAGTCCCGCAAAGGCGACGGCGGCCATCGTCGCGATCGCGTACTCGGCCGTCGCGGCTCCGGTGTCGTCGGCCCACGTGCGGTCGACGTCGCGCGGTGCGAACAGTCGTTCGGCGCGGCGGCGCGTGAGACGGGGCACGGCTCGGTCGGTTCGGGACAACAGGGGCATGGGGTTCTCCGTTCGCTGGATTCGTGGTGTCGGGCACGGTCTGGGGGCGCTTGCGGCGGGTCGCGGCGCGGGTCGCGGTTGGTCGCGGACCTCGGACGAGGCCGGTCACAGCGAGACCGACATCGTCGACATGACGCTGAGCAGCATGGGCGCGACGCCGAGGAGGAGGAAGGCGGGCAACGTGCACACTCCCAGCGGAAGGAGCAGCCGCGACGACAGCCGGGCGGCGCGCAGACGGGCGTCGACGCGCGCGCGATGCCGGGCGTGAGCGGATGACGCCCGCAGCAGTTCGACAGCGGGTACTCCCGCGGCGCGCGACAACGCGAGCACGGCGTCCACGTTTCCGGAACCGCGCGGATCATGCTCATCGGCGGCCGACCCGGTGGGCGCAGCGCCGGCGTCGTTCCCGGCCCCCACCGACGGCGCCGCGAGGCGGTGCGCCGCCTGCACGACCGCCCGCGCGCGGTCGATGGACACCCCTCCGCTCAACGCGATCGCGATCAGCTCCGCATCGAAGCCGGGAGCGCCGTCCGACGCCGTGGCCACGCGGACGAGCCGCTTCGTCCAGCGGTGCGCGGCGAAGATGAGCACCGCGCCGCCGGCGAGGCAGGCCAGCCCGAGCGGGTTCGCGAACAGGGTGCCGAAAGTGTCGAATCCGAGTGCCGCACCCAGGCCCACGGCGACGAGCGGAAGCCAGCTCATGAGCCGGGCCGTTCCGGCGGGCTCGGCGAGCGCCACTCGCACGTCGTCGGCCGCTTCCTGCGCATCGCGCAGTGCGGCGGCGAGTCCGCGCAGGCACTCGGCGAGCGGCGCGCCGACGACCAGCGCGACCTGACACGCGACGCCGACATCGCGCCACGCGCCCGGCCCAGCGGTCGCGACAGCCTCAGGAAGGGGCGTGCCGCGCTCGATCGCAGAAGCGACGTGCTGCGCGGCCGGGTCGCCGCCGCGCGCGAGATGGCCCCACGCGCGAGCCGGTGCGACCCCGGCCTGCAGCAGCACCGCCAGTCGCAGCACGGTCTCGGCGACGTCGGCCGACGACGCCGGCGTGCGGGCAGACGGGCGGAACCGAAGCGTCTTGCCGGAACGCGGCGGCGGAGGAAGCGCGGCCGCCGACGTGACGCGGGACGACGCTCGCACGTTCCTGCCGATCCGGCTCGGCGTCAGAGAGAGTCCCATCGCTCCTCCTCGATGGCGAGACGACCGTCATCGTCGACGACCGGGCGACCAGCCGCGGCGATGCGGCGAGTGCCGTCGGGGCCTCTCTCGACGTGGACGACGAGCCCGATCGCGCTGGCCGCCTGACGAGCGAGCGCGCGGTCGTCGAGTCCGGCCGGAGCACCGAGCGCCTCGAGCCGGGCGGGCACCTCGTGCAGCCCGTTCGCGTGCACGGTGCCGGCTCCGCCGTCGTGGCCGGTGTTCAGGGCCGACAGCAGCTCGCGGACCTCGTCACCACGGCACTCCCCGACCACGAGCCGATCGGGCCGCATCCGCAGCGCTTCCCGCACCAGCCGCGCGAGGCCGACACCGCCGGCGCCCTCGATGTTGGGCTGACGGGCCTCGAGGCGCACATGGTGAGGGTGCGCGATCCGCAGCTCGGCGACGTCCTCGATCGTGACGATCCGCTCGTGGGCCGGCGCCTCCGCGAGGAGCGCCGCGAGCAGCGTGGTCTTGCCGGCGCCGGCCGCCCCCGAGACGAGCAGGTTCGCGCGTCCGGCGATCGCCTCGTTCAGCCGGCGGCGCACGGGCTCGGCGAACATGCCCGCCTGCTGCAGATCATCGAGCGTCGCGGCGCCGAGGCGCGGCACGCGGATGGACAGGAGCGTTCCCTCCGGGGCGATCGGCGGAAGCACGGCGTGCACGCGGATGCCGCCTTCCAGGCGCACATCGACGCAGGG
>JAVBUG010000298.1:0-7456 GCA_031555515.1 Microbacterium sp.
GGCCCCCACCACACCACCGAGGAGCACGCATGAGCTACCACACGCCTCAGGGCGGCCTTCCGCCGCAGGCCGCACTCCTCACCGACCGCGCCGTCGTCAAGCCCGCGTACACGTTCATCCCGAAGGGCGTGCTGCGCGACATCGTCACGAGCAGCCTGCCCGGCTTCACGAACACGCGGTCCTGGATCCTCGCGCGCCCGATCGCGGGGTCGGCGACGACGTTCGCGCAGCTGATCGTCGAGATCGCGCCGGGCGGCGGGGCCGAGCAGCCCGAGGCCGAGAGCGGGGTCGAGGGCGTCGTCTTCGTCACGTCCGGCGCGCTCACGCTCGCCCTCGAGGGGGAGCGGCATGTGCTCGAGCCCGGCGGATACGCGTTCCTCGCGCCGGGTGCGCGGTGGTCCCTGGCCAACGAGGGCGGCGAGCCCGTGAGCTTCCACTGGATCCGCAAGGCCTACGAACCGGTCGAGGGCGTGCCGGTGCCGGCGTCGTTCGTCACGCGCGACCAGGACGTCGACCCGCGCGCGATGCCCGACACCGACGGCGCGTGGGCGACGACGCGCTTCGTCGACCCCGACGACCTCGCCCACGACATGCACGTCAACATCGTCACGTTCCAGCCCGGCGGATCGATCCCGTTCGCCGAGACCCACGTCATGGAGCACGGCCTCTACGTGCTGCAGGGCAAGGCGGTCTACCGGCTCAACGACGACTGGATCGAGTGCGAGGCGGGCGACTACATGCTGCTGCGGGCCTTCTGCCCGCAGGCCTGCTACGCGGGCGGCCCCGAGCCGTTCCGCTACCTGCTGTACAAGGACGTCAACCGGCAGATCCGGCTCACCTGACGGCGGTGATCTCATGAGCGAAGGGATGCTGCGCCACGACCTCGTCGTGCGCGGCCGACGCGTGCTCACCGAGGGCGGCTTCCGGTCGTGCGAAGTCGGCGTCTCGGGTGGAACCATCGTCGCGATCGAGCCTCTCGGCGCGGAGTTGGACGGTCGCGAGGTCGTCGCCCTGGAGGACGACGAGACTCTCCTGCCCGGCCTCGTCGACACCCACGTGCACGTCGACGAGCCCGGGCGCACCGAGGGGGAGGGATTCGCCTCGGCCACGACGGCCGCGGCGGCGGGCGGCGTCACCACGATCATCGACATGCCGCTCAACAGCATCCCGCCGACCGTGTCGGTGGCGGCGCTGGAGATCAAGCGACGGGTGGCGCGAGACCAGGTGTTCGTCGACGTCGGGTTCTGGGGCGGGGCGGTCCCCGGCAACGCGCACGACCTGCGGCCGTTGCACGACGCCGGGGTGTTCGGGTTCAAGTGCTTCCTGCTGCCCTCGGGCGTCGACGAGTTCCCGCCGCTCGACGCCGACGGGATGGAGCGCGACATGGCCGAGCTCGCCGGGTTCGACGGGCTTCTCATCGTCCATGCGGAGGATGCCGTGACGATCGCGCACGCGCCGCCGGCGGGCGGTGCCCACTACGACCGGTTCCTCGCCTCTCGTCCCCACGAGGCCGAGGACGCTGCGATCGCCGCGGTCGTCGACGGCGCCCGCCGGACCGGAGCCCGCGCGCACATCCTGCATTTGTCGTCGTCGGATGCGCTGCCGCTGATCGCGGCGGCCCGGCGCGAGGGGGTGCGCCTGAGCGCCGAGACATGCCCGCACTATCTGACGCTGACCGCCGAGGCCGTGCCTGAGGGAGGGACCGCGTTCATGTGCGGTCCGCCCATCCGATAAACGGCGAACGGGGATGGGCTCTGGAAGGGGCTCCTCGATGGCACGATCGACGGCATCGTCAGCGACCATTCGCCGGCCACCCTCGACCTGAAAGACCTCGACCACGGCGACTTCGGCGTCGCGTGGGGCGGCATCTCGTCGCTGCAGCTGGGGCTGCCCATCGTGTGGACCGATGCCAGGAAGCGAGGCATCGCCCTCGAGAAAGTGGTGGAATGGATGTCGGCGCGTCCGGCGGCCCTGGCGGGCCTCGCCCGCAAGGGCAGGATCGCGCTCGGCTTCGACGCCGACCTGTCGGTGTTCGCACCCGACGCCGGGTTCGTCGTCGACGTCGCCCGTCTGCACCACAAGAATCCCCTCACGCCGTACGACGGCCGCGCCCTGTCGGGCGTCGTGCGCGAGACATTCCTGCGGGGTGAGCGGGTCGACTTCGCCGAGCCCCGCGGTCGCCTGCTGCGTCGCGGCGCGGCCTGAGCGCCGACACCGGCCGCCCTCCGGCCGGGCCAGACGAGACGATACGGAAGAAGAGTGAGATGTCGGCAGATCCCTACGGCAGCGGCGCGGAAGTACTCGAAGCGGAGGACGACCTGCGCTCCCTGATCACCACGCGCCCGGCGCGCCACCGCGACGTCGACCCGTCGATCGCGCGCTCGTGGCTGCTGGTGCCGGGGACCCGCCCCGAGTCGTTCGACGACATGGCGGCCTCGCGGGCCGACGCGGTCGTGCTCGACATCGAGGACGCCGTCGACCCCAGCAACAAGCCGCAGGCCCGGCAGGACGTCGTCGACTGGCTCCGCGGCGGCGGCCGCGCGTGGGTGCGCGTCAACGACGCGCTGAGCCCGTTCTGGGCCGACGACCTCGCCGCGCTCGCGGGCATCCCGTCGCTGCTCGGCATCATGCTCGCCAAGACCGAGTCGGCCGACCAGGTGACGAGCTCGTTCGACCGCCTCGGCGGGAGCGTGCCGGTCGTCGCCCTCGTCGAGTCGGCGCTGGGCATGGAGGACGCCGCGCACATCGCGCGCGCCCGCGGTGCCTTCCGCCTCGCGTTCGGCAGCGGCGACTTCCGTCGCGACACCGGCATGAGCGCGGATGCCGAGGCCATGGCCTACCCGCGTGCGCGCCTCGTGGTCGCCAGCCGCGTGGGCAACCTCCCCGGGCCGATCGACGGACCGACCGTGGGCAACAGCATGCCGACACTGCGCGAGCACTCCGCCATTACGGTGTCGATGGGCATGACCGGAAAGCTCTGCCTCGCCGCCGAGCAGGCCCCCGTCATCAACGAGGTCATCTGCCCCACGCCCAGCGAGGTGCTGTGGGCACTGGACTTCCTCGCCGACTTCGAAGGCCGCGGGCGTGTGATCCGTGACGGCAGCGACTTGCCCCGACTCGGCCGGGCGCAGAAGATCGAGAAGCTGGCACTCGCGTTCGGGGTCCACCCGACCTCGTGACCGGCACCGCCGAGCGACGAACCACCGAAGGGACGTACGACATGGCAGACGACACCCCGTCGAACGGCACGCACCTGCAGGCCGGCGACGCGAACCCCGGCTTCGCCCTGCCCGACTCGACCGGCACGGTGGTGCGGCCCGAGGACTTCGCCGGCCGCCGTGTCGTCGTCTACTTCTACCCGGCCGCATTCACGCCCGGCTGCACCACCGAGGCGTGCGACTTCCGCGACAACCTCGCGTCGCTGCAGGCGGCGGGGGTCGCCGTCGTCGGCGTCTCGCCCGACTCGGTCGAGCGCCTCGCGGAGTGGGCCGAGGCCGAGCAGCTGCAGTTCCCGCTCCTCTCGGACGAAGACCACGCCGTCGCCGAGGCCTGGGGTGCGTGGGGGACGAAGGTCGTGAGCGGCGAGGAGCGCGTGGGCCTCATCCGTTCCACCTTCGTGCTGGATGCCGACGGCGCGGTGCAGTCCGCCGAGTACCGGGTCGACCCCAACGGCCACGTGGACCGTCTTCGCGCCCAGCTCGCCGCCTGAGTCCACCGACACCCGGTACGCCGCAGCGATGGAGCTGGACGCGTTCAACCGCCTCGACGCCGAGACCGCGCGAGCAGTCGTGCGGCCGTGCGTCGACCTCGATCGATGGGTCGACGCCGTCGTCGCGGGCCGACCGTACGCGACGAGGGCGGAGCTCCTCGATGCGGCGCGCACACGTGCCGCAGCATGGACGGTCGCCGAGATCGACGGCGCCCTCGCCCATCACCCCCGCATCGGCGAGCGTCCGAGCGGAGGCGGGGCCGAGGCATCCTTCTCCCGTTCCGAGCAGGCGGGAATCGGGATGCCGCCCGCCGACGTCGCCGGTGCGCTCGCCGGGGGCAACCGCGCCTACGAAGAGAAGTTCTCACGGGTCTTCCTCATCCGGGCGGCCGGCCGGAGCGCCGCCGAGATCCTCGATGCGCTGAACGAGCGACTGGCCCACACTGAGGAGGAGGAGATCCCGGTCGTGGCGGAGCAGCTGCGGCAGATCGCTCTCCTCCGACTGGAAGGGATCATCGGTTCATGAGCCAGATCACGACGCATGTGCTGGATGCTGCGCTCGGAGGCCCTGCGCGCGGTGTCGGCGTGGTGCTCACCGGGGCGGACGGCGCCGAGATCGCGTCCGGCGTCACCGACGAGGCGGGCCGGATCGCCGATCTCGGCCCGGAGCGCCTCGAGGCCGGCACCTACGGACTCACCTTCGCGACGGGGGAGTACTTCGCGGAGACCGGACGCGCCACGTTCTACCCGGTCGTGTCGATCGACTTCGCCGTGACCGACGACGGGCAGCACTACCATGTGCCGCTGCTGCTCAGTCCGTTCTCGTTCTCCACCTACCGGGGGAACTGACATGACCGAGCCCGGCATCGTGCTCGGCGCGAACCAGTACGGCAAGGCCGAGGTGCGGCTCGTCCGGATCGACCGCGACGGCCCGCGGCACGCGATCACAGACCTCGACGTGACCTCGCAGCTGCGTGGCGACTTCACGGCGGCCCACACCGAGGGCGACAACGCCCGCATCGTCGCCACCGACACGCAGAAGAACACGGTCTTCGCCTTCGCCCGCGACGGCGTCGGCGCACCCGAGCAGTTCCTGCTGCGACTGGGGCGGCACTTCACCGGCGAGTTCGCGTGGGTCACCGGCGGCCGCTGGGAGGCCGAGCAGCACACCTGGAACCGCATCCCGGTCGACGGCGTCGCGCACGACCACTCCTTCGTGCGCGGCGGCACCGAGGTCCGCACAGCCGTGGTCACCTTCGTCGGAGCAGAGGCGACCGTCATCTCGGGGCTGCGCGACCTGGCGGTGCTGAAGTCCGCGGGCTCGGAGTTCCACGGGTTCGTGCGCGACCGCTACACGACGCTGGCTGACACGGACGACCGCATCCTCGCGACCTCGGTCACGGCGAGATGGCGGTACAACCGGCTCGACGTCGAATTCGATGAGGCGTTCGCCGACGTGCGCCGCCTGCTCCTCGAGGCGTTCGCCTCGACGCACTCGCTGGCGCTGCAGCAGACGCTGTACGAGATGGGCCGGCGCGTGCTCGAGGCCCGCCCCGAGATCGACGAGATCCGGTTCTCGATGCCCAATCTCCACCATTTCGCGGTGGATCTGACGCCGTTCGGGCTCGACAATCCGAACGAGGTCTTCTACGCCGCCGATCGCCCGTACGGGCTGATCGAGGCGACGGTGCTGCGCGAGGGCGTCACCGGGGATCACCCGGCGTGGAACGGGATCGCGGGCTTCTGCTGATCCCTCTGCCCCGACCCGATCCCACGCCGGCTCCGGCGCACAGGCCGGGCCGCAGCACCCGTGTCAGCCCTTCGGCATGCGGCTGACGAACCGCGTGGCGTCGACGCCCTTGCGGCGCGTCGGGCGCGAGCGCTTCGGCTTGCCGCCGACGTACAGCCAGCCGAGGAGCTCCTCGTTCTTCTTGAGGCCGTGGGCCTTCGCGACGACCTTCGACCGGGTGTTCACGCCGGCGGTGCGCCAGAAGACCCCCCAGCCGGCCTCGTCGAGCACCAGGCTCAGGACGTGCGCGACGCCCGAGGCGACGGCTTCCTGCTCCCACCGCGGCACCTTGTGCGTCTTGCTGTAGCTCGCCACCACCGCGATGATCAGCGGCGCGCGCATCGGCTTGGACGACGAGCCCTTGTGCCCCTCGGCCTTGTTGAGCGCCTTGCCCAGACGCTGGCGGTCGCCGCCGCGCAATTCGATGAGCCGCCACGGGTGCAGCGACTTGTGGTCGGCGACGCGGCCGGCGGCGGCGACGAAGTCGAGGAGCTCCTCGTGCGTCGGGGCCTCGTCGGTGACCTTCGACCACGACCGCCGTGCCAGCGCGGCGTCGAGCGCGCCGGACATCACGCGGCTCCCGCCCCGTCGCCGGGCGTGAACTGCAGCGAGATCGAGTTCATGCAGTAGCGGTCGCCGGTGGGCGTGCCGAAGCCGTCGGGGAACACGTGGCCCAGGTGCGAGCCGCAGTTCGCGCAGCGCACCTCGGTGCGCACCATGCCGTGGCTGTTGTCCTCGATGAGCTCGACCGCCTCCGGGCGGATGGACTCGTAGAAGCTCGGCCAGCCGCAGTGCGAGTCGAACTTCGTGCCGCTCTGGAACAGCTCGGCACCGCACGCCGCGCACGTGTACAGGCCGGCACGGCTCTCGTCGAGCAGCTCGCCGGTCCACGGCCGCTCGGTGCCCGCCTGGCGCAGGACGGCGTACTGGTCGGGCGTCAGGTCTTCGCGCCACTGGGCGTCGCTCTTGTCGACGGCGTAGGTCATGGTTCCTCCTCGACCGCAGGATGCGGCACCCTCCATTCAACCCCAGCGTGTCTGTGACGGGACCGTCCCGCCGGGGCGTCGGCCGCGAACCCGGCGGCGCCCTCACCCGCCGTGCGGCAGGATGGCGGGGTGAGCGACGAGGACGGCGGCGACGAAACGGCGGCCGTGATCGAGCGTTACGCGCGGTTCGCCCGCGACGAGGCGCCGGGCCGCTCCGCGCTGTACGCCGACTGGGCAGGCCGGGTCGCCGCCGATCCGGCGATGGCGGCGATCCTCGCGCGGATCCCGGCAACGCGGCGTCAGCCGCCGCTCGTGTTCGCGGTCGCGCGCATGCTCGGCGCGCCGCAGGCGCCGCCCGACGCCTGGCCGGTGTGGCTCCGCGAGCACGCGGACGAGGTCGTGGCCCAGGCATCCGCTCGCCGGCTGCAGACCAACGAGCCCCAGCGGTGCGCGGCGCTGCTGCCCGCACTGGCCTTGATCGAGGGACCGATCGCGCTGCTCGAGGTCGGGGCGAGCGGCGGCCTCTGCCTGTACCCTGACCGCTACTCGTACCGGTACCGGACCGAACGCGGCGAGGTCGCGCTCGATCCTCCGGGCGGACCGTCGACGGTGGTGCTGGAGTGCGAGGTCACCGGCGCGCCGCCGCTCCGGCTGCCCGACATCGTGTGGCGAGGCGGGATCGACCTCGAGCCCCTGGACGCGGCGGACGCGGGGGATCGCCGATTCCTCACGAGCCTGGTGTGGCCGGGGGAGCGCGGCCGGGCCGACCGGATCACGGCCGCGCTCGACATCGCCGCGGCCGATCCGCCGCACCTCGTCGCCGGCGATGCATCCGACCCCGGGCTGCTGCGGGCGGTCGCCGCTCTGGCGCCCGCGGGAGCACGACTGGTCGTGACCACGCCGGGGGTGCTGCCCCACGTCCCGCGTGCGGCGAGGGAGCGCCTGCTGGACACCGTGCGCACGCTCGACGCG
>JAVBUG010000153.1:0-3306 GCA_031555515.1 Microbacterium sp.
GTTGGGTCCGTTGAGCATGCCGTCCTTGGTGACGTCGGTCAGAACGTAGCGGCTGCAACCGGCATCCTCGAGGCGGTCGAGCACCTCCCAGAGGTCCCCGCCCTCCTTCGTCCAGCCGCGTGCGGCGAGCGTCGTCCCGCGCACGTCGAGACCGACGGCGATGGCTTCGCCGTAACGGCCGATCACATCCGCCGCCCACTCGGGGTTCTCGAGGGCCGCGGTGCCGAGGTTGATGCGCTTCGCACCGGTGGCCAGCGCCGCCTCGAGGCTCGCGTCGTCACGGATGCCGCCGGAGAGCTCGACGCTCACGCCGCGGTACTGCTTGATGACCTTGCGCAGCACGCCGGCGTTGCTGCCGCGGCCGAAGGCGGCGTCGAGGTCGACGAGGTGGATCCATTCGGCGCCCTGGCGCGCGAAGTCGAGGGCGGCGTCGACGGGATCGCCGTAGCTCGTCTCGGTGCCGGCCTCGCCCTGCGTCAGGCGGACGGCCTTGCCGTCGGCCACATCGACAGCGGGCAGGAGGACGAGCTTGGGTGTGGACGCGAAATCGTTCATGGATCCTGACTCAGACGTGGAGAAGCTGTGGGGCGGATCGCGGAAGCACGCGCTCCCGCAGACGGCACGGTCTCAGAGGGTAGCCCCGCCGAGGCCGTCGATCCAATTCGTGAGGAGGCGGATGCCCGCGTCCCCCGACTTCTCGGGGTGGAACTGCGTGGCAGACAGCGGCCCGTTCTCGACCGCGGCGAGGAACGGCGTGCCGTACTCGCACCACGTCAGGACGGGCTCGGGGAACGGCGGTTGGACGTCGAGCAGCCACTTCTGCGCACCGAACGAGTGGACGAAGTAGAAGCGTTCGTCCTCGATGCCGCGGAACAGGCGCGAGCCCTCGCCGGGCTCGACGGTGTTCCAGCCCATGTGGGGCAGCACGGGGGCGTCGAGCTCGGTGACGACGCCGGGCCACTCCCCCATCCCCTCGGTGTCGACGCCGCGTTCGACGCCGCGCTCGAAGAAGATCTGCATGCCGACGCACACGCCCAGCACCGGGCGGCCGCCGGCGAGTCGACGTTCGATGAGCTCGTCGCCGCGGCTCGCGCGCAGCGCCTCGGCCACCGCGCGGAACGCGCCGACACCGGGCACGAAGAGCCCGTCGGCGTCCATGATCAGACCGCGATCGGAGGTCAGCCGCGCGTCGGCGCCCGCCGCGACCAAGGCCTTGACCGCGGAGTGGACATTGCCCGACCCGTAGTCGAGGACGGCGACGAGCGGCTTCTCCCGCTCGGCGGGAGCGCTTTCGGTCACAGGGCGCCCTTCGTGCTCGGGATGCCGTCGACGAGCGGGTCCAGTGCCTTCGCCTGGCGGAACGCGCGGGCGAACGCCTTGTACTCCGCCTCGGCGATGTGGTGCGGGTCGCGACCCGACAGCACGCGCACGTGCACCGTCAGCGCCGCGTTGAACGCGATCGCCTCGAACGTGTGGCGCACCAGCGAGCCGGTGAAGTGGCCGCCGATCAGGTGGTGCTCGAAGCCGGCGGGCTCGCCGGTGTGCACCAGGTAGGGGCGGCCGCTGATGTCGACGACGGCCTGCGCGAGCGCCTCGTCGAGCGGGACGAGCGCGTCGCCGTAGCGCGAGATGCCGGACTTGTCGCCGAGCGCCTCGCGGATCGCCTGACCCAGCACGATCGAGATGTCTTCCACGGTGTGGTGGGCGTCGATGTCGGTGTCGCCCGACGCGCGGACCGTGAGGTCGGTGAGCGAGTGCTTCGCGAACGCGGTCAGCAGGTGGTCGAAGAACGGCACCGTGGTGTCGATGCGGCTGCGGCCGGTGCCGTCGAGATCGAGCTCCAGCTCGACAGTCGACTCACTCGTCGCCCGGCGCAGCGAGGCGGTACGTGGTGCGGCGCTCATGCCGCCGATCCTACCGAGGCGAGGGCGTCGAGAAACGCGGTCGTCTCATCAGCGGTGCCCGCGGTCACCCGCAGGTGCGACGGGATGCCGACGTCGCGGATGAGCACGCCTTCGTCGTACAGGGCCTGCCAGGTCGCTGCCGGGTCGGCGACCCCGCCGAACAGCACGAAATTGGTCCACGACTCGTAGGGCGTGTAACCCAGCGCCTCGACCGTGGCCGAGATGCGGTCGCGCTGGGCGACGATCTCGTCGACCATGCCCAGCATGACCGGCGCGTGACGCAGCGCGGCGGAAGCCGCCGCCTGAGTCAGCGCGCTGAGGTGGTACGGCAGGCGCACGAGCCGCAGTGCGTCGATGAGGGCGGGATCGGCGGCCAGGTAGCCGACGCGCGCACCGGCGAAGGCGAACGCCTTGCTCATGGTGCGCGACACGACGAGTCGTTCGCGCCCGGGCAGCAGCGTCAGCGCGGACCGCTCGTCGTGCGGGGCGAACTCGAAGTACGCCTCGTCGACGATCACGATGCCGTCGGTCGCCTCGTACACGGCCTCCACGACGTCGAGCCCGAGCGGGCTGCCGGTCGGGTTGTTCGGCGAGCAGAGGAAGATGACGTCGGGCGAGGCATCGGAGATCTGGGATGCCGCGTCCTCCGCGTCGATCGTGTAGTCGGCCGATCGGGCGCCCGAGATCCACTCCGCTCCGGTGCCGCGCGTCAGCAGCGGGTACATCGAGTACGTGGGACTGAAGCCGAAGGCGGTGCGTCCGGGCCCGGCGAAGGCCTGCAGGATGTGCTGCAGCACCTCGTTCGAGCCGTTCGCCGCCCAGATCTGGTCGCGGGTGAGGCCGTGGCCGAGGTAGTCCGCGAAGCCCTCGCGCAGCGCGGTGAACTCCCGGTCTGGATAGCGATTCACGTCGCGCAGCGCGAGAGCGATCGAGTCGAGGATGTCGTCGGCGACCTCGGCGGGAACCGGATGCGTGTTCTCGTTGACGTTCAAGGCGACCGGCAGCGGTGCCTGCGGGGCGCCGTAGGGCTTCTGCCCCCGGAGATCGGCGCGTATGGGAAGGTCTTCGAGACGTGCACTCACCCCTCCCATGGTAGGCGGGCCCGTCACACCCCTCGCGCCGCGTGACGTCGCGCGACGCCGCTCAGCGGGCGTACGTCGCGGGGATCGCGAGACGCTGACCCGCCTGCACGAGGACGGTGTCGAGGGCATTCAGCCGCACGAGCTCGTCGACCACGTCGCGCGGATCGCGGTCGGGGGCGACCTCTTCGGCGATCGTCCACAGCGACTCGCCTGGCGCCACGGTGACGCTGGTGAACGAACCGGCGGGCGCGCCCGCGTCGCGGGAGGCGAGCGCGGCGCCGCCGCCGAGCACCGCGCTGCTGAGGGCGACGACAGCGGGG
>JAVBUG010000204.1:0-6388 GCA_031555515.1 Microbacterium sp.
CGACGGCGACGTCGGCGTGACCTCGACGACGGACGTGTCCGGCTGGGCGTGCGGGATGGGCATGCAGTTCAGCCCGGGCAGGATCGCGATGCTGCTGCCTCCCTGCGGCCGGAGTGTGTCGTCGGCGATCGCCTCGGCGAGCAGGCGCCGGGTGCCGGTCACGTCGCCGGCTCCCGCTGCGATCGGAGGGGCAGACCAGGTGGACTCGTCCGACGGGGGAGCGACGGGCCGCAGGCGTGCGGCCGGAAGCGTGAAGTCGTGAATGCCTCCGTGCAGGAGACGCGCGCCAACGCCCGCGCCCACCGTGGCCACCGCTCCTCGCGGCACCTCGAGAGTCACGGATGCGATCTCGTTGTGGATCCGGTACCTCACCACGATGTCGCCCTGGGGGGTCGTGGTTCGCAGGTCCAGCTCATCGACCCCTGCGACGAATCGCGGCTCCACCGTGAAGGCGCGGTAGCCGCCTGACGTGGGCGTGAGCCCCGCGAGACCCTCCCACACCCATCCGGCGAAGACGCCGCCCAGCCCCACGTGGTCGAGTGAACCCGTGCCGGTGTTCGTCGGGTCTATCCACCAGCACTCCCAGAACGTTCCGGGACCGGACACCAGCATCGCGCCCACGCCGGGTTCGGCTCGTTGCTCCAGGACATCGGCGACGACGTGGGATCGGCCGGTGGCAGTCAGCGCACGCACGATGGTCCGCGTGGTCGCGAAGCCTCCGGACACGCGATTGCCACGCGCGCGAACATCGTCTTCGATCCGCTGTGCGGCGCGCTCGGCGTCCACGCCCGTGAGGATGGCGGCGTCGATCGCGCAGGCGAATGCGCCCTGCGAGCCGTTGGCGAACATGCCTCGTTCGCCGTCGAAGAACCTCGCACGGGCGGCGGCGCGCAGGCGTTGCGCCCGGTCGATCCACAGGGCGGCAGCATCCGCGCCTCCGAAGTCCGCCTCGAGGCGACTCAGCGCGACGAAGCAGTCGATGGTCGCCCCGGTGTGGTGCACCTCGGGCGGCGTCTGCTCGAGTGCGAGCCAATCATGGCCGTAGCTGATGGGAGAGCCCGAGACCACCCCTTCCTCCCCGATGCACCCAAGGAGGAACTCCGCCCAACGTCGCAGAGCAGGAAGCGTCTCGCGCACGAGGACTTCGTCGCCGTAGTGCAGCCAGTGGCCGAGCAGCAGCCGATGCAGGGCCGCCCCCCACACCGGGTCGGCGGGAAGCCGGGGCGAGCGCACGTCGGGCGCGACGGCGGGCAGGCCGCCGTCCGACGCCTGGCTGGTGACGAGGTCGCGGATCCACTTGGCGAGGAAGTTCTCGGAGTCGAAGGCCGCGAGCTCGTACTCGGCGACCGACGCGGTGTCGCCGGTCCACGCCGACTGCTCGCGCGTGGGGCAGTCCTCGGGCACGCCGTGGAGGTTGTTGAGCAGGGTCCGTTCGGCGCGGGACAGCAGGACCCCGATGGTGGGACTGTCGGTGCGGATGCTGCCGCTCGGCGTCAGATCGGTGTGCAGGGCACCGGCGGTGACGTCGATCTTCGCGTCCTCGGGGAGTCCGTGGACCTCGATGTAGCGGAAGCCGTGGTACGCGAACAGCGCCTCGACGACCTCGCCCGGATCCCCGGTGGCCACCCGCTCCAGGATCTGCCGGGTGCGTCCGTTGTCGAACGGCATGGTGAGGTTGGTGGTGTCGATCCGGCCGTCCGGGCCGATGTGCTCGCCGTGCACGACGCGGATGACCGTGCCGACGGCCACGCCGGAGGCGATGACGATCCGGCTGCGACCGGCGATGTTGGTGCCGACGTCGAACAGGCGCACCCCCGGCGAACGTCCGATCTGCGTCACGGCGAGCCGGGAGACCACGCGCGTCGGGGGAGTGGGGTCGGTCTCGATGGTCGTCGGCGGGTGTGCGGCATCCTGCACGTCACTGCTCGGGTGGAGTACCACGGCATCGCCGAGGGGCTGCCACACCGCGTCGTCCTCGACGCCGACGTCGTGGCGTTCGAGGTAGAACGGCTCGTCGACGACCAGCAGGCTCGGCGACGACAGAGAATCCGCGCCCGGCGTGACGACGCGACGGGTGCCGTCGGCGTGCCACAGGATCAGTTCGCTCCGCAGCCTGGGGTCGAGCCCGGTGCGGCCCCATTCGCCCAGAGCGAGCACGAACTCGAGCGTGTTGCGTCCCGGCAGGATCAGGTCGCTCACGTCGTAGCCCCGGTACAGCGCCCGATCCAGATCGGTGCGCGTCGGGTCGAGGCGGCCGGCGTTCACGGGCACCCCGTTGAGGTCGGCGTGCACGAGTCCCTGTCCCGTCAGGTAGAGCCGCGCGCGCGCGACGGTGCTCGGACTGTCGAAATCGTGACGGATGCGGCGGCCCGACGGCGCGGTGATCCACGGCGCCGTCCAGTGCGCCGCCGCGAGGGGGCCGGTCTCCAGCTGCGCCCGGGACCACGGACCCCACGCGCCGCCCTCGCCGCGCAGGCGGACCGCCCACTCGTACAGCTCGAACGGCGCGACTTCGAACTCGGCCGCCGTCGCGCGCGAGGACGACTCGACCGTGCCGGACGACCACGCGAGGCCGCCGTCGTGGCGGGTGACTTCGACCTCGCTCGCCGTGTACGCCGCGCCCGCGGAGCTCCATGACAGGCGTGGGCGGTCGCGGAAGGCGAGTTCGACGCCGCGCTCGCCGGGAGCGGCCGCGCGCCGGCGGCCGTCGACCATGAGGTCGGTGGCCACGGGCACGGCGCGCGGCGCAGCCGGTCTGCTCGTGCTTCGAGTCTGTTCGAGTGTCATGCGTCGTTGCCTTCGGAGCCGTGATCGTCGGTGGAGTGAATGCTTTCACTTCCAGAATCATTCTGCAAACGCGGGATTCTGACTTGACATGATCCCACTGGAGCGTTTAGGAATGAATCGATTTACTCCGATCGTTCGTACCGGAGTCGATGGGCTCAAGGACGAGAGGGCGAAGTGACAGACGTGATGGAACAGCGTGCGAGTGAGACGCTGGACAGAGTGGGCGACCCGCAACCGGTCGCTCAGGTCGAACGGCGGCGGCGGCGCATCCACCCCGGGGTGTATCTCGCCCTGCTGCCGGTGTTCGTGGTCCTCGGGATCTTCCAGTTCTACCCGGCGGCCAGCGGCATCTTCTTCTCCTTCTGGGAGTGGAAGCCGGCCGGCGGCTCGACATTCACCGGCCTCGACAACTACATCCGGATGATGGGCGACACCGTCTGGTGGTCCTCGTTCAAGAACCTGGCGATCATCTTCGTCTTCGGCGTGGTGATGTGGATCTTTCCGCTCCTCGCGGCCGAACTGCTGATCACCTTGAAGCACGAGCGGTCAGCCTTCGTCTATCGCACGCTGCTCATCGTTCCGATGGCCTTCCCCGGCGTGGTGACGGCCCTCGTCTGGCAGTTCTTCTACGACCCCAACAACGGTGTCTTCAACGCGGTGCTGGAAGCCGTCGGACTCGGCGCGCTGCAGCAGAACTGGACGGGCGATCCCGATACCGCCCTGCTCTCGCTGCTCTTCGTCGGCTTCCCGTTCATCGCGGGACTGCCGTTCTTGATCATCTACTCGAGCCTGCAGAACATCCCGAAGGAGATCTTCGAGGCTGCCGCACTCGATGGCGTCGGCCGGTGGCGCCGGATCTGGACGTTCGACCTGCCGCTCATGGCCAGCCAGGTGCGCATCCTGCTGTTCCTCGCCGTCGTCGGCACCCTGCAGTACGGCTTCACGGCCTACATCCTCACCGGCGGCGGACCCGACAACGCGACGGTCGTCCCGATCCTCCGCGTCCTGAACATGGCCTTCCAGGGCGGGCAGTGGGGCTACGCCGCGGCACTGTCCACGACCCTCTTCGCCATCACCCTCGTCCTCAGTTGCGTCGTCATGTTCTGGCGGCGCCGCGAGCCCGCTGATCGCGACCTCGAGACCACCGTCGAGACCGCGGCAGTCGAATTCCGGAGCGCCCAATGACCGCCTACTCGCCTTCCGTCGCCGCCTCGCCCCGACGCAGCCGTGGACGCCGGCAGTGGGGCGTCCACACGGGACTCATCGTCCTGGTCGCCCTGAGCCTCGCGCCGTACGTCTTCATGCTCATCACGTCGGTGAAGACGAACCAGCAGTACAACGAGAGCTTCTGGGCGATCGCCTTCCCCTTCCACTGGGAGAACTTCGCCGTCGCCTGGGTGCAGATCCAGCCGTACCTGATCGCGTCGATCGCGGTCGCGGTGGCCTCCGTGATCGGCATCGTCGCCGTCTCGCTCCTGGCGGGGTTCGTGTTCGCACGCTTCACGTTCCGCGGCCGCGGGCTGCTCTACACCTTGGTCGCCGCCCTTCTCATGGTGCCGAGCATCGCGAGCCTGATCCCGCTGTTCCTGATGATGCGGGACTTCGGGCTGCTCAACACGATGGCGGTCCTGATCATCCCGCAGATCGCGGCCGGCGCCGTCCTCGGGACGATCATCATGCGCTCCTACATCGAGGGCATCCCGCAGACGATCTTCGAGGCAGCCCAGATCGACGGGGCGGGTCCAATCCGGGCATTCACCTCGATCATGCTGCCACTGTCGCTCCCGGTGATCGGCACCGTGAGCCTCGTGACCATCCAGGCCGTCTGGAACGACTTCTTCTGGCCGCTGCTCACCGTCACCGACAACAGCCTGCGCACGGTGTCGGTCGGTCTGCTCTTCTTCCAGGGCCAATCCGCCACCGCATTCGGCCCCATGTTCGCCGGCTACCTGCTTGCGAGCGTCCCGCTTCTGATCCTGTTCGTCTTCTTCTCCAAGTACTTCCTCGCCGGAGTGCAGGGCGGAATTCCCGGATCCCACTGACCTCGGCTCGCCTCGCAGCCGCGGAACCCGAAACAGCACCACCACAGCACCATCAAGGGAGAGAAATGCTCACACGACACCGGCCCGCACTGCGGCGGGCCACGGGCGTCATCGCGGCCGCGGCGATCACCGGCCTCGTCCTGGTCGGCTGCTCGGCCGGCGGGGAGTCCGGCGACAAGGTCACGATCACGATCGCAGGCCCGAACCAGTGGAACTCGCAGGCCGACTCGTTCGGCCAGGAGTGGGAGGATCTCGTCGCGGCCTTCGAGAAGGCCGAGCCCGGCATCGAGGTCAAGACGACCGTGTTGCCGCTGGCCAGCTTCGCCGACACCCTCACCACCCAGCTCGCAGCCGGCACCGCGCCCGAGCTCGTCTTCAACCAGCCTCAGCCGGCACCCGACCAGGTGCTCGGGCTGGACGATTATCTGGGTGAGCCGAACCCGTACGACAGCGACGCGGCGACGTGGCAGGACGGCTTCAATGCCGACGCGTACGGCGACGCCCAGCGCGACGCGCAGGGCAGGCTCTACTGGGTGCCCTTCAACCTCGTCATCGCGGGCCTCTTCTACAACCAGGAGGCGCTCGATGAGGCCGGCGTCACGACGCCGATCGCGAGCATCGGCGACCTCATCGATGCCTGCGGTGCCTTGAAGGATGCCGGCTACACGCCACTCGCGATGGACAACGGCACTCTCGGCACCGGCTGGACCTCGGAGGCACTGCTGTCGAACCTGCTCAACAAGTACGGCGACGAGTGGAACGTGTTCGACGCGGCCGGCGACCCGGGCACGGCGACGACGGTGACCAACAAGAGCCTCGTCAAGGCCATCCTCACCGGCGAGCTGGACGCGACGACGACGCCCGAGGTCCGCGAAGCGGTCACGCTCCTCAAGGAGGTGTTCGACAACTGCGCGACCGAGAATTGGTCGGGCGTCGCCTCCTCGGGACAGTTCGTCGGCGGTCAGGAGTTCCTCGCGGGCAAGGCCGCCATGGCCTGGGGCACGAACTTCGCCATCAGCAACCTCGCCGATGTCGACTGGGAGTGGTCGAGCATGCCGTTCCCGAGCGTGACGAAGAGCGACACCCCGCTCTCGGACGGCAGCGCGGCACGCTTCGGCGCCGTCGCCGGCGGCACCAGCTACATGATCCCGGCGACCACCAAGGGCGAGAAGCTCGACGCCGCGATCAAGTTCCTGCAGTTCGCCTCGAGCCCCCAGACGGGCGGCGACTGGGTTGCGGCGACCGGTGCCATCCCGGCGACGACCGACACGTCGACCGCCTCGGAGGGCGTGGGCGAGCTCGCCTCCGGCGAGTGGGCGAAGCCGCGCCTGGTGAACATCGGGTCGAACGCTCCGAAGGCGGACTCCGGCACCAACATGTGGGAGGGCTACCTCCTGGGCACGAGGACGCTGGACGAGCAGCTCGAGTACATCCAGAACGGCTGGGTCGGCTGGGCCAAGGAGGCCGCGACCGAGGCTGGCCTGACCGAGGACTGGGCCACTCAGTAATCCGACCGGAGGTGCCCCCGCGGGCCGGCAGCGGACCGCCCGGGCACCGCC
>JAVBUG010000118.1:0-4638 GCA_031555515.1 Microbacterium sp.
AGTCCGACGGGGGTCACCGTGCTAGTGGCACATTCGACAACACATGGCAACGCGACCGGCCATCATCATGCCGGCAGTCCTGTTCGCCTCCCGGGCGGACAGATACAGCGCGTTGTCAGTCATGAGCCCGATTATTACCGATCTTGTCCAAAAACGTCAAATCGCACGGGTTCTGAGCCCAAATCGTTTCGGAATATGACAGTTTGCTCAGTCTCACGTTACGTGACACCGAGTCTCGGCTGGGCGATCGCTGCGACATGCCCCCCGACGCGTCCCGCCCCGTCGTGGCGGGCGTAGCCTGGCGGCGTGACCGAGCTCCGCTTCGCGAAAGAGACCGACGCCTCGCGGTACACACTGCACCGCGGCGACGACCTGGTGAGCGTCCTCGACTACCGGGATGACGGCCGCACCGTCGCCATGACGCGCGCCTACACGATCCCGACCTTCCGCGGGCACGGCTACGCCGGCGAACTGGTCGAGCGCGCCGTGGACGAGCTCGAGCAGCGCGGCGATCGCAAGGTCATCCCGGTGTGCTGGTATGTCGCCGACTGGTTCGACGCGAATCCGTCGCGCCGCGGCATCCTGACTCGGCGTCCGTAGCACCGAGCGCGCCCGGCCGACACCATCGGCATCCCTTGTCAACCCCATGTCGCCGTGCGCCGCATCGACAGAGGCTGGGGGGAGGACGAGAGGAGCACGCCATGGAGCGCGATCGCGCGAGAAACCAGGACCTGCCCGAAGGCGTCGTGAACGCCGACCCGCCCGGCGGCTGGGAGCAGGTGGACGACACCGAGTCACGAGAGCGCACCGCCGCGGTGACCGAGCGCGGTCTGCTCACGGATGCCGCGCTGCAGCCGGATGACCCGGTCGAGGGGGAGGCGGCCCGGCAGGGCGCGGACCCCGACATGGTGACCGACAGCGACAGAGGGGAACAGCCCTGATGAGCACGACAGGCAACGAGTACGAGCAGCCCGGGGTCAACTACCCCGACCGCGAGAGTGCCGTGGGCGCGAACGGAACGCCGGCGCCGGGAGAACCGGTGCGGGACGAGCCTCCCGCAGCCCCGCCCACGATGGGCGAGCCGGCTCCGGATGCGACGGATGCCCCGTCCGCGACGGGCGATCCAGGCGGGCCGGACGACGAGCCCGCGGCGCCGGCGGCGCCCGTGCCGAGCCATGAAGCGGTCGGCATCGGGGTCGTCGAGGACGGCATCGATCATCACGGTCAGGACGCCGGCCGCGAGACCCAGACCGCCGGAGAGGCCCAGCGCACGCCCGGCGCCCTCGGCACGGAGCAGGAGCAGCGGCTGCCGGCGATGGCGCAGAACAACGCCTCCGACATCGACAAGGTGGCGGGGATCGTCGCGCAGACGCGCCAGGACGTCGGCACCCATCCCCTCGAGGAGATCGCGCACGTGCTGCGCCAGCGGCTGACGCAGTCCGGCATCGAGCTTCCGGAGAACGACATCGAGGAGCTCGCGCGACAGGTGTCGGTCGGCGATACCGACGATCCGGCGCGCCCTCGCCGGGAGCCCGCGATCTGACACCGCGATTCCGTCACCGATGTGCACGCGCCCGGCCCTAGGCTGGGCGCGTGCACATGGAGGCAGTGTTCACCGCCGTCGCCGTCGGCTTCGAAGCGATCGGCGCCGCCGCCATGATCGTGGGCTTCGTGATCGCGCTCGTTCTGGGCGGGCGGTCGCTCGCGCGCCACGAGGGCGGTCAGGCCGCGTTCACGACACTGCGTACGACCCTCGGCGCCGCGATCCTCCTCGGACTGGAGGTGCTCGTCGCCGCGGACCTCATCCGCACGATCACCTCGAAGCCCTCGCTCGAGGACGCGGCCATCCTGGGCCTCATCGTGCTGATCCGGACCATCCTGTCGATCTCGATCCAGATCGAGATCGAGGGCACCCTGCCCTGGCGTCGCGCCCTCCTGCGCAGCGGGGGTCAGATGATCGGCGACGCCGTGGCGAAGGACCGCGCGGCCCAGCAGGCCGCCGGCGCGGCGCGCGGGCCCGCTCCCGCGGATCCGCGCACACCCTGACCGGCGTCGGCTACGCCACGGCGCAGACCGCGGGGTCGTGCTCCGAGACGTGCAACCCGATCGGCCGGGCCCACGCGGAGCGCTGCGGTCGGGCGCTCACGCGTGCCGGACGGCGCGAGACGACAGCGATGTTCCGCTCGCGGATGGAGGCGAGGAGCGCGTGCTCACGATCTCGCGACCAGGTGTCGTGGCGGTACTGCTGTTCGGCGGCGTATACAGCGAACATGGTTTCCTCCGTTGGTTCCGACATGTGAAACCTACGCGGGGGGTCCGACATTGCCGGCCGGGACGGGGATGGCAGGATTCCGCCGCGACCCGGCAGTCGCGACCGGTTCTCACGCCGAGCGGGCGAACTCGCGGATCCGTCGCGCGGCGGGCGCAGCATCCCGGATCATCGTCTCGTGACCGTGCCCGGCCACCTCTGCCAGCCGGCCGTCAGGAAGCGCCTCCGCGACGCGGCGGCACCTCGTGAGAGGCGCCACCCGATCGTCCGCGCCGCGCAGCACCAGCGCGGGCACACGCACCCGCGGCAGCACGTCCTCCGGGCGGTGGCGGAGCATCGCCCGGAACTTCGCGCGCAGCCGCGGGCCGGCACGCACGTACTCCCGTGCACCGCGCGCGATCACCACCGGGCTCTCGACCGCGATGTCGCGTATCAGCCGCCAGAGCTGACGCGGCGCCGTCCGCGCGGACGGGTCGACCGTGGGCCCGATGAGCACGATGCGATCGACGACCGCGGGATGACGCACCGCGACCTCGAGCGCGACCTGCGCGCCCATCGAGTGGCCGATGACGACCGCGGGCGTGCCGACGTGAGCGCGCAGGTAAGCGGCCACGAGGTCGGCGGTGCGCTCGATCGTGAGCACGCGGCGTGGCTCGGGCGCCTCGCCGTACCCGGGGAGGTCGAACGCGACGACCTCACCGTCGCCGAGGTGCCGTCCGAGGTCGGAGAAGACGGTGCGGCCCATGCCGATGCCGTGGATGAGCACGTACACGCGCTCGCCGCGACCCCGGCGCTCGGCGACGAGCGTCGCGCCGGCGTGCGCGAATCTCTCGACGTCCGCCATCGATCAGGCGGCGCCCGGCTGATCGCGAAGCCCCACGCGGTCGGGGATGTCGAACTGCACCCGCGGCAGCCAGGCCGAGGGCTCCGGCCACGGCCGCGAGGCGGGCAGGGCACGCAGCCGGGCGCGCAGGGCGGTGCCGGACGCCTCGACCGGAAGCACGCGCGACGGCGCATGGTGCGCGAGCGCGCCGAGCCACCAGTGCCGCCACGTGCCCTCGATCGCCTCGGGGCCGGCGACGACGTAGTAGTCGGGCATGACAGCCTCGCCCGACGCGAACAGCGCGAGAAGGGCGTCGACCTCGGCCTCGAGCGATCCGAGCGTGGCGCGCTCCTCGTAGAGCTCGACCCACGCCGACGCGACGTGCTCGAGCGGGTCGGCGTCGTGGACGACGTAGGGCATCGAGACGGAGGCGACGAGATGCGCGGCGACCGCCGGCTCGGCCTCGCGGAGCGAGAGCGCCACGAGCGCGGGAACGTCGGCGAGGCCGGTCAGCAGCTCGTCGCTGTCGGCTCCGACGAGCGCCACCACGGTCGATCGCGGAGCGGTGTCTGCGTTGTGCGCCATGTTCCACGATACGTCCGGCGGGGTGCGGAGGGGAGAGCGCATCGCCGGACGACCGCCGGACCCGCCGCCGTCACTCCGCGGTGAGCACGACGGTCGCGAGGTCGGCGCCGAAGGTGAAGCGCGCGTCGACGGTGCCGCCGCGCAGCACGCCCGGCAGCCAGCGCGAGGCGTCGTCCCACATGCGCGCGTACGGCACGGCGTCGAGCGGGTACCACTGCGGGGTCATCCCGTCGCTCTCGACGGGGTCGCCCTCCCAGCGCCGGCAGATGAAGACCGACGCCTGCTGCGACCACACGCGCCGGGTGGGGAAGTGGTATTCGACGGTTCCGGCGGGATGCAGATCGGATGCTGCGACCCGCACGCCGACCTCCCTCCGGGCTTCGCGCACGGCGGCTTCGTCGGCGCCCTCGCCCGGGTCGACCCAGCCGCATATGCCGACGACCTTGCCCTGTCCGAGCCCGGTGTGCTTGCGCCCCAGCAGCACCTCGACGCCGTCCCGCCCGCGGCGCAGCAGGAACACCACGCAGACCTCGGGCAAGGACATGGATCGAGGGTACGCGCCGGACGCGCCGCACCGACGCGGAAACCCCGGTGGTTCGCGGGGTCCGCGGCCTGCCTCGCGGTCGATGTCAGGGGCCGAACGTACCGTGTGAGCATGCGGATCCTGCACACCTCGGACTGGCACATCGGGCGGTCGTTCCACGGCCATTCCACGCTCGATGCGCTGCGCGGCGTGCTCGAGGCGCTCGTCACGCAGGTGGCGGAGCGCGACGTCGACCTCGTGATCGTCGCGGGCGACGTCTTCGACTCAGCGACACCGGCGGCGGGGGCCTACACGCTCCTTTCCGACACGCTCCGCGGCCTGGCCGACGCAGGCGCCACGGTGGTCGTCACGAGCGGCAACCACGACTCGGCCGCCCGCCTCGGCTTCCAGTCGGGCCTCCTCCGCGACGGCGTGCAC
>JAVBUG010000005.1:0-5717 GCA_031555515.1 Microbacterium sp.
GTCACACGGAGTACTCCGGACCAGCAGCACCTGTGCCCCCGAAGCGGTCCTGTCCGCTCTCGGGGGCATACTGGTTCACGCCCGCCCTGATCTGGAGAACCGATGCCCGAACTGCGCCTGTTCACGTCCGAGTCCGTGACCGAGGGCCACCCCGACAAGATCTGCGACCAGATCTCGGATTCGATCCTCGACGCGATCCTCGCCGCCGACCCGAACGGCCGCGTCGCCGTCGAGACGCTCGTGACGACCGGGCTCGTGCACGTCGCCGGCGAGGTGTCGACCTCGGCGTACGTCGAGATCCCCGCCATCGTGCGCGGCGTCGTCAACCGCATCGGCTACACCTCCAGCGACACCGGCTTCGACGGCGACTCCTGCGGCGTCAGCGTGTCGATCGGGGCGCAGTCCTCAGACATCGCGGCCGGCGTCGACAAGGCGTTCGAGCGCCGCGAGGGCGGCTCGGAAGACCCCCGTGACCTGCAGGGCGCGGGCGACCAGGGCATCATGTTCGGCTACGCGACCACCGAGACGCCGCAGCTCATGCCGATGGCCGCGTGGACCGCGCACCGCATGGCCGAGCGTCTTGCCGAGGTGCGCCGTTCGGGCGAGCTGCCGTTCCTGCGTCCCGACGGCAAGACCCAGGTCACGCTCGGCTACGACGGGCACACGCCGAAGACTGTCGAGTCCATCGTGCTGTCCACGCAGCACCACCCCGACATCTCGCAGAAGGCGCTGCGCGCCGCCGTCCGCGCCGAGGTCATCGACCCGGTGCTCGAGGCGACCGGGCTCGAGCTTCCCGACGTGAAGTACTACATCAACCCGGCGGGGCCGTTCGTCATCGGCGGACCGAAGGGCGACGCCGGCCTCACCGGCCGCAAGATCATCATCGACACGTACGGCGGGGCGTCGCGCCACGGCGGCGGGGCGTTCAGCGGCAAGGACCCGTCGAAGGTCGACCGCTCGGCCGCGTACGCGATGCGCTGGGTGGCCAAGAACGCCGTCGCCGCGGGGCTCGCCGACCGCCTCGAGGTGCAGGTGGCGTACGCCATCGGCAAGGCCAAGCCGGTCGGGCTGTACGTCGAGACGTTCGGCACCGGCCGCGTGGCCGACGACGTGATCACGCGGGCGATCCTCGAGGTCTTCGATCTGCGTCCCAAGGCGATCATCGACCAGCTCGACCTTCTGCGGCCGATCTACGCGCAGACCGCGGCGTACGGCCACTTCGGCCGCGAGCTGCCCGATTTCACGTGGGAGCGCACCGACCGCGCCGACGCGCTGCGCGCGGCAGCCGGGCTCTGACGCCGGCCGCGTGACCGCGGTGCACGACGACGAGCCCGACTCCGGCGACGGCACGCGGCGCTCGCGCCGCGTCGCGCGCGTGCTGATCGACTCGCCGCTGCCGCAGCTCGACCGCCTCTTCGACTACGAGATCCCCGCCGAGCTCGCCGCCGAGGCCCTGCCGGGTGTCCGCGTGCGCGTGCCGCTGCGCAGCGCCGGGCGAATGGTCGACGCACTGCTGGTCGAGGTGGGGGAGCCGGACGCCACGGACCGCCCGCTCTCGCAGCTCGAGGCCGTCGTGTCGCCGGTGCCGGTGCTGACACCCGGCCTGTACGCCCTGGCCAGACGCGCCGCCGATCGCGCCGCCGGCTCGGCGGGCGACATCCTGCGCCTCGCGATCCCGAAGCGCATGGTGCGGGCCGAGAAGGCATGGCTCGCCGCCGATCCGCCCGCGCGCCCGGAGGTCGATGCCGCGGATCTCACGTGGGCCGACGGGGTCCTCGCGGTCTACCCGGGTCTCGCCGAGGCCCTCGACGGCGGCGAGCGCCTCGCGCTGGATGCGCCGCCTGTGCCCGCCGCGCTCGACGACGGCACCGTCGTCGGGTCCTGGGCGATCCTCCTCGCGGCGGCGGCGACGCACACGCTGGCGTCGGGGCGCAGCGCGGTCATCGCCGTCCCCGATCACCGCGACCGTGCGCAGCTCGAGGCCGCGCTGTCGGCCCACGTCCCGGCGGACGCACTCGTCCGCGACGACGCGAAGCAGAGCGGTCCCACCCGATACGCCGCGTTCCTGCGCACCCTCGCCGAGGCGCCGTGCGTCGTGATCGGCAACCGCTCCACGGTGTACGCCCCCGTATCCGAGCTCGGACTTGTCGCACTGTGGGACGACGGCGACCCGCTGCTGGGCGAACCACTCAGCCCGGGTGTGCACGCGCGTGACGCCGCCCTGCTGCGTCAAGAGCTGCACGGCGGAGCCCTGATCTTCGCGGGCCACACCCGCACCACCGACGTCGAGCGCCTCGTCTCCGTGGGCTGGGTGCGCGATCTCCCCGCGGCACGGCGCGTGAGCCCCCGCGTCGTCCTCAGCGCGAACCGCGAGGGGGAGTCTCGCGGCGCGCGGGTGCCGTCGTCGGCGTTCGCCGCCGCACGCGACGCGCTCACCGTGGGCCCGGTGCTCGTCCAGGTCGCGCGCCCGGGCTACGCCCCGGTGCTCGTGTGCGCGAAGTGCCGCCATCCCGCGCGCTGCGCACACTGCGGCGGGCCGCTGCATGCCGCGCGGCAGGGCGCCGTACCGACGTGCACGTGGTGCGGTCGCGCCGCGCACGCGTGGGCCTGCCCCGAGTGCCGTTCGACGCTGCTGCGCATGGCGTCTTCGGGCAGTGAGCGCACCGCCGACGAACTCGGCCGCGCCTTTCCGAACACCCGCGTGATCGTCGCCGACGGCGATCACCCTGTCGCCGTGGTCGACGAGCGGCCGGCGCTGGTGGTCGCGACGCGCGGTGCCGAGCCGCTCGCCGCCGGCGGGTACCGCGCGGTGATCCTGCTGGACGGCGACCGGATGCTGATGGCCGACGATCTGCGCATCGGGGAATCGTGTCTGCGGTGGTGGTCGAACGCGGCGGCGCTGGCCGCTCCTGGTGCCCCGGTGCATCTCGTCGGCGTCGGGGGAGAGGTCGCGCGCGCGCTGGCGACCTGGACGCAGGCCGGCTACGCCCGCGCCGAGCTGGCCGATCGTGCGCCATTGCGCATGCCGCCGACCGTTCGCGTGGCCGCCGTCGACGGACCGCGGCGCGCCGTCGACACCGCGATCGCAGAGTTGCGCAGCGCGGTCCCCGAGCTCGACGCGGAGGCCGTCCTCGGTCCGCTCGCGCACGACGAGTCGGTGCGCGCGCTGGTGCGGTTCGACTACGGACTCGGCGCGCGCGTGACCGAGAGCCTGCGGGCGTCCGTCGTGGGGCACGCGATGAAGGGACGCCGTCCCCCGAAGGGTCGCACTCCCGGGCCCGCCCATACACTGAAGGTTCGGGTCGATGTGCCCGATCTCGATCTCTGACCCTCGACTTCCAGGAACGTCATGCGTCTCGTCTTCGCCGGCACACCGGCGCCGGCTGTGCCGTCGCTGCGCCGGCTCGCGGCATCCGCCCACGACATCGCCGCGGTCATCACCCGCCAGGACGCGCCGCTCGGGCGCAAGCGCGTGCTCACGCCGTCGCCGGTCGCCGCCGCGGCCGAAGAGCTCGGCCTCGCAGTGATCCGCGCCGACCGCCTCGATGCCGCCGTGACCGCCGAGATCGCGGCGCTCGAGCCCGACCTCGGCGTGATCGTCGCCTACGGCGGCCTCGTCCGCGAGCCGCTGCTGTCCACGCCGGTGCACGGCTGGATCAACCTGCACTTCTCCCTGCTGCCGCGGTGGCGGGGCGCCGCGCCCGTGCAGCACGCGCTCATCGCGGGCGACGCGCGCACCGGGGCGAGCGTGTTCCAGCTCGTGCCCGAGCTCGACGCCGGCGACGTGTTCGGCGAGCTCGCGGTCGACGTGCCCGCGAACGCCACCGCGGGCGACCTCCTCGCGTCGCTGGCCGACGACGGCGCCGGACTGCTCTCCGACGTGGTCGACGCGATCGCCGCCGGCACCGCCGACGCGCACGCCCAGCAAGGTGAGACCACGTACGCGTCGAAGCTCGGCGACGACGACGGCCGCATCCGGTGGGACGAGCCCGCGAGCGCGGTGCTCGGCCGCATCCGCGGCGTCACGCCAGAGCCCGGTGCGCACACGACGATCGACGGCGCCCGGTTCAAGGTGCTCGCGGTCGCGCCTGCTCCCGACGACGCTCCGTCGCTCGCACCGGGCGGGCTCGCTCTGCACGCCAAGCAGGTGATCGCCGGGACCGCTTCTGCGCCGATCGTGCTCGAGACGGTGCAGCCCGCGGGCAAGGGCGCGAGGCGCGCCGCCGACTGGTGGCGGGGGCTCCGCGAAACGACCCCGGTGGCGGGATCGTGAGCCGCACGGTCGCGGCGCGCCGCGTCGCCTAAGAGACGCTGCGGGCCGTCCACGAGTCGGACGCGTACGCCAACCTGCTGCTGCCGACAGCCATCACGCGCGCCGGGCTGTCGACCGCCGACGCGGCGCTCGCGACCGAGCTCACCTACGGCACGCTCCGGCGCCAGGGCACGTACGACGCGGTGATCGCGATCGCCGCCGACCGCCCTGTCGCCGACATCGACCCGGCCGTGCTCGACGCGCTGCGGCTCGGCGTGCACCAGCTGCTGTCGACACGCGTCGCCTCCCACGCCGCGGTGAACGAGTCCGTGGAGCTCGCCCGCGGGGCGGGCGGACGCGGAGCCGCCGGATTCGCGAACGCCGTGCTGCGCCGGATCTCGCGCGACACCCCGGGCGACTGGATGACGCACGTCGCCGCGAGCGCGCGCTCCGACGACGAGCAGCTCGGCCTGCTGTTCTCGCACCCGGTGTGGGTCGTGCGCGCCTTCCGACGCGCGCTGGCGGCGGAAGGCCGCGTCGAAGAGCTCGAGGCGCTCCTCACGGCCGACAACGCGTCGCCCCGCGTCACGATGGCCGCCCTTCCCGATCTCGCGGGCGTCCCCGACGACGCGCGCCGCACGCCGTTCTCGCCGATCGGCTTCCGCCTCGGCGGCGGCGACCCGGACTCGCTGGTGCGCACGTCGCGCGGACGCATCCGCGTGCAGGACGAGGGCTCGCAGCTCGCAGCCCTGGCGCTGACGCGCGCCCTGCCTGTCGCCGAGGGCGAACGCTGGCTCGATCTGTGCGCCGGCCCGGGCGGCAAGACCGCCGTCCTCGCCGCCGAGGCCCGCGTCGGTGGCGCCACCCTCGAGGCCAACGAGATCTCACCCGCCCGTGCCGGGCTCGTCCGTCAGGCCCTGGCCGGCGTGCCGCTCGAGGTGCCGGTCTCGGAGGAGGACGGTCGCCTCCGCGCGCAGGAGGCGCCCGAGACGTACGACCGCATCCTCGTCGACGCGCCGTGCACCGGCCTCGGCGCACTGCGCCGCCGCCCCGAGGCGCGCTGGCGCAAAGCGCCCAGCGACGTGCCGGCGCTCACCGAGCTGCAGCGGGAGCTCCTCACCGAGGCCGTCGGCGCCCTCAAACCCGGCGGTGTCGTCGCCTATGTGACGTGCTCACCGCATCTCGCCGAGACGTCGGGCGTCGTCGCCGACATCCGCCGCGAATGGGGCGCGGCGCTCGAGGAGATCTCCGCACGAGACGTCATCACGTCACGGTCGGATGCCGACCCGGGCCTGCCGGCGCAGGCCGACGGCAGCGGCCGTGCGCAGCTGTGGCCGCACCGTCACAACACCGACGCGATGTCGATCTCGCTGCTGCGGCGGGTCTGAGCCGCACGTACCGTCATCGCCCGCAGGTCACTCCCGCAGGCGGATGCCGTGCGGCATCTGCTCGAACTCGACCCGCA
>JAVBUG010000194.1:0-13725 GCA_031555515.1 Microbacterium sp.
GTACGGTGACCTGTTCCAGCAGGGCATCATCGACCCCGCCAAGGTGACCCGCTCGGCGCTGCAGAACGCCGCGTCGATCGCCGGCCTGTTCCTCACGACCGAGGCCGTCGTCGCCGACAAGCCCGAGAAGGCCGCCGCTCCCGTCGGCGACCCGACCGGTGGCATGGACTTCTGATCCAGAACTCCACGACCGCGTAACGCGTTCACAGAACGGCCCCTCCTCGCGGAGGGGCCGTTCTGCGTTCCGGGGGAGGTCAGCGGAACAGGCTCGTCGTGGCCAGTTCGGTGTCGGCGTACTGGCGGCCCGCTGCCGCGAGCGAGGCATTGATGCTGGCGAGGGACTCCTCCACCTGACGCTGCGTGGCGCGCCACTGCTCGACGACGCCCGCGAATGCGGCCGAGGCCGAGCCCGTCCATGAGGACTGCAGCCGGGTGAGCTGCGCGAGCATCGCGTTCGACTCGGCCTGCAGCCGGTCGATCGTGCCGCGCACCGTGGCGGTCGAGGTGAGGATGGTGTCGCTGTCGACGGTGAAGACGGCCAATTCGGGGCTCCTGATCAACGTGCGGCGGCCGGATGCCGACCCGCGGTGAGGCCACGCTAGGGGGCCGACGGGGCGGGGTCGCAGCATCCGTCCTCGGTTGTGGACGATGCGGCGCGAACGGCGGCTGGGGAGGAGACGCTCACTCGGAAGCGTCGGTGAGCCTCGCCATCGGCTGGGTCGCGAGATCGACGTGCTCGGCCGCGTCCCGCGCGTCGGCGAGCGGGAACGCCACGCGGAAGGTCGCACCTCCGCCTGGCGTGTCGACGACTCCGACCGAGCCGTGCAGCGCCTCGACGATCGAGGCCACGATCGACAGGCCGAGGCCCGACCCGCCCGTCTCGCGTGTGCGCGACGTGTCGGCCCGCCAGAAGCGCTGGAAGATCTTGTCTTTGATCTGGTCGGGCACGCCCTCGCCGTGGTCGATCACCTCGATCCACCCCATGCGATCGCGCACGTCGACGCCGACGCGCAGCTCGACGGGGGAGTCCTCCGACGAGTAGCGGCGTGCGTTGCCGAGCAGGTTCGTGACGACCTGGCGGATCCGGTTCTCGTCGCCGAGGACCACCGGCGGCAGGCCGTCGGCGGGCGGCTGCGGCTCCGCGTCGGGCAGGATCGGCGGGAGCGCGGTGCTGGCGGCGGCACCCGCCGCGGGCACGGGCTTGGGCCGGCGGCGCAGCAGCGACAGTGTCGCTCCGGCGCGCGCCCTCGCGGACGGCGCGTTGCCGCGGCGCTTGGTCTCGGGCGGGACGGATGCTTCGTCCTCGGGCGGCAGCGCGGGCTCGTCGATCGTGGTGTCGATGACGGTGACCGGCCGCATCGGCGAGGCGGCGCGCACATCGAGCGCGGCGTCGCGGGCGATGGGCCGCAGGTCGACCGGTCCGATCACGACGTCGCGGCGCTCGTCGAGGCGGGCGAGCGCGAGGAGGTCCTCCACGAGGACCCCCATGCGGATCGCCTCCTTCTCGATGCGCTCCATCGACTGCGCGACGTCCTCGTCGCCGCGGATCGCGCCCATGCGGTACAGCTCGGCGTAGCCGCGCACCGTGACCAGCGGCGTGCGCAGCTCGTGGCTCGCGTCGCCGACGAAGCGGCGCATCTGCCGCACCGTGGAGTCGCGCTGCGAGAGCGCCGCATCGACGCGGTCCAGCATCGCGTTGATCGCGGTCTTGAGGCGGCCGACTTCGGTCGTCGTCGGCTCGATGTCGGTCATGCGGAGACTGAAGTCGCCGCCCGCGATGGCCTCGGCGGTGGACTCGACCTGGCCGAGGCTGCGGAAGGTCAGCGTGACGAGGAAGCGCGTCGCGACCGCGCCGGCGATGAGCACCACGAGCGCGAGGATCGAGTAGATGCCGATGTACTGCGCGATCGTGCGGTTGACCGGGGCCAGTGGCAGCGCGACGAGCTGCGGGTAGAGGATGCCGGTGTCTTCGGACTGCTGGATCGACACCGTCGACAGGAACTCCAGCTCGCCGTCGATCGAGGTGAGGGGCGTGATGTTGCCGTCATCGGTGACCGCGCGCTCGGGGGTGAGCGTGTCGGGCACGTCGGGCTCGGCGGTTCCGCGGCCGCCCGCGAGCTCGAGGAGGTTCGCCTCCGGCACCGCGGGATCGTAGACGGCGACGAAATAGTCGACGCCGGCCGGACTCTCCTTCGGCGACACCTTGAGCCGTCCGTCCACCGATGAGAAGTCGAGCAGCGGAGCACCCGCTTCGGTGCGGGCGAGGGCGATGAGCTGGCTCTCGACGCCGTCGATCAGCGAGTTGCGCAGGAAGAGCGCGGTGCCGACGCCGGCGGCGATGAGCCCGATGCCGAGGAGCGCGACGGTGACCCCGGTGACCTTCGCGCGCAGACTCGTGCCGCGCCACCACCGGGTGATCGCGTCGGGCTTGTGCGCCAGATCGTCCCCCTCGCTCGCTCCCGCGTTATGCGGTCTTGCCGGCCTTCAGCATGTAGCCGAAGCCGCGCTTGGTCTGGATGAGCGGCTCGGACGAGTGCGGGTCGATCTTGCGGCGCAGGTACGAGATGTAGCTCTCGACGATGCCGGCGTCGCCGTTGAAGTCGTACTCCCAGACGTGGTCGAGGATCTGGGCCTTCGACAGCACGCGGTTGGGGTTGAGCATGAGGTAGCGCAGGAGCTTGAACTCGGTGGGGCTGAGGTCGATGGACGCGTCGCCCACCTGCACGTCGTGGGTGTCCTGGTCCATCGTGATCTCGCCGGCACGGATCACGGACTCCTCGTCGGCCTGCATCGTGCGGCGCAGGATCGCCTGGATGCGGGCGACGATCTCGTCGAGGCTGAAGGGTTTGGTGACGTAGTCGTCGCCGCCGGCGTTGAGGCCGGTGATCTTGTCTTCGGTCTCGTCCTTCGCGGTGAGGAAGAGGATCGGCGCGGTGTAGCCGGCGCCGCGGAGGCGCTTGGTGACGCTGAACCCGTTCATGTCGGGCAGCATCACGTCGAGGATGATGAGATCCGGCTCCTCCTCGAGCACCGCCGAGATCGTCTGGGCGCCGTTCGAGACGGCCCGTACCTGGAATCCGGCGAATCGCAGGCTCGTGATCAGCAGGTCGCGGATGTTCGGTTCGTCGTCCACGACGAGGATGCGCGGTGCGGTCATGCCCTCATTATGTCGGCGGAACCGATGCGGCGTCTGGATATCCGGCGACGCGGCCGAGAATCCGTCAGCGGGCGCTGTCCCGGATCTCGACGCAGCAACGACCCGCCGTGGGCGCGAGGACGGGCGTCCGCTCGTCGCCGGTGGCGGTCGTGAGGCCCCGCACCAGCTCGAGGTTCGCCCCGCAGATGAGGGCGGTGTGCCGGGTGGCGAGGGCGTGGAAGGGGCAGTTCTCGAGCACGAGATCGACGGATGCCGCATCCCCGGCGCCGTCCTCGGTGACGGGCTCCCTCGCACGGGGCGCGTAGCCGCACAGCGTGAGGGCCTCTTCGAGGTCGGCGCAGCCGGCGCCGATCGCGGTGCCGGCCGCGAAGGCTTCGGCGTCGAGCGCGTCGCGCATCGGCACCCCGCGCTCATCGGCCTCCTCCGCCGCGGCGGCGAGCAGCTCGCCCGCGAGTTCGTAGTGCCGCTCCGGGATCGTGGCGGCGAGCTCGGCGGCAACGGCACGATAGAGCTTCGCCGGGCGCCCCGCGCCCGGGCCCGTGCGACCTGACCGCCTCTCGTACGAGACCGTCAGGAGGCCGGCCTCCGCCAGCCGATCGAGGTTCACGGCCGCCGTGCTCCGCGGCATCCCGAGCGCGGCCGCAGCCTCGTCGCGGCCGATCGGACGCTCGGTCGCGAGGCGGTACAGCTCGCGGCGCTGCGGGTCGGCGAGTGCCGCGACCGCCTCGGCGCGGTTGGGGGTGAGGATGCTCACGGCGTGAGTCTACCTCTAAAACCAGGAATCTTGACAAAAGAATCCGAGAGTTCTAGCGTCGGGATCAGACGAGCCGATCGTGCTCAACACGAAGGAGTGGGGATGATGTCGACCCCGGCGCACGCGACGGCGCTGCACGCCCTGCCCGACGAGGCTCCGATCGATCGTGACGCGGCGATGGTGGCCGTCGGCGATCTTCTCGCGGCGCTCGGCTTCGATCCGGACGAGGGCGACCTGGTCGAGACGCCCCGGCGCGTCACCGACGCGTTCATCGAGATGATCACGCCCGAGCCGTTCGAGATGACCACTTTCGCGAACGACGACGCGTACGACGAGCCGGTCGTCGTGCGCGGCATCCCGTTCGTGTCGCTCTGCCGGCACCATCTGCTGCCGTTCCGCGGCACCGCCACCGTCGGCTACGTGCCCGGCGATCGCCTGGTGGGCCTGTCGAAGCTCGCTCGCGTCGTCGCGCACCATGCACGCGGACTTCAGGTGCAGGAGGCGCTGACGGTGCAGATCGCGCGCACGCTCGAGACGGCGCTGGAGCCCCGAGGGGTCGGCGTCGTCGTCGAGGCGGAGCATCTGTGCATGTCGGCGCGAGGGGTCCGCACCGAAAGCGCCCTGACCACGACCACGGCGTTCCGCGGAGCACTCGCCACCGACCTCACGCTGCACGCACGATTCATCGGAGCGCGCCCCGTCTGACGCGCCGACAGAGGCGAGAGGAGTCGTCATGAGCCACATGCTGATCATCGGGGGAGGCCTGGCGGGCGGAACGGCCGCCGAGGCGCTGCGAGACGAGGGGTTCGACGGCGACATCACCGTCGTCGCCGCCGAGGCTCATCCGCCGTACCAGCGGCCCCCGCTGTCGAAGGGATACCTCGCGGGCAGCGAAGGGCGGGACGCCGTCATCCTCCACCCCGCGCAGTGGTACGACGAGCGCGGCATCCGGCTCGTCACCGGTGTCGCCGTCACCTCGCTCGAGCCGGGCGCGCACGCGGTGGAGCTCGAGGACGGCGAGAGGCTGACGTACGACGCCGTGCTGCTCGCCACCGGCGCGACACCGCGGATGATCCCGCTGCCCGGCCACGACCTGCCCGGAGTCATGACGCTGCGGCGTCTCGACGATTCCGATGAGCTCGCGGCGCAGCTCCGCGAAGGCGGCAAGCGGCTCGTGGTGATCGGCGCGGGCTGGATCGGCATGGAGGTCGCCGCCACGGCCCGCGGCTTCGGCAACGAGGTCGCGATCCTCGAGCGCGATGCGGTGCCGCTCGCGGTGGCGCTCGGCGTCGAGATGGGGGAGGTGTTCCGCGCGCTCCACCTCGAGCACGGCGTCGATCTCCGCACGTCGGTCGGGGTGGATCGCATCGTCGGCGAGAGCCGGGCCGAGGGTGTCGTCGTCGACGGGGAGGCACTTCCCGCCGACCTCGTGCTCGTCGGTGTCGGGGCATCGCCGAACACCGCGCTCGCCGAAGAGGCGGGGCTCGACATCCTGAACGGCGTCCTCACCGAAGAGGCGCTGCGCACCAGCGCGGCCGACGTGTACGCCGCCGGCGACGTGGCGAACGCGTACCACCCGGTGCTGCAGCAGCATCTGCGCAGCGAGCACTGGGCGAACGCCCTGAATGCGGGCAAGGTCGCGGCGAAGTCGATGCTCGGGAAGCCGGCATCCTTCGACGACATCCCGTACTTCTACACCGACCAGTACGACCTCGGAATGGAGCTGTCGGGGTATGCGCCGTTGATGACGGATGCCGAGATCGTGGTGCGCGGCGATCTCGACGCGCGCGAGTTCATCGCGTTCTGGACCGACGACGGCCGTATCGTCGCGGGCATGAACGTCAATGTGTGGGACGTGAACGACAAGGTGCAGGACCTCATCCGATCCGGTGCGCGGATCGACCCCGACCGTCTGCGAGACTCCGAGGTGCCCTTGCAGGATCTGCTGCCGTGACGCTCGCCCCCGACACCGCCTCGACCCTGCTCGCCCCGGTGCTCGATCTGCCGGGCGGCGCGCTCGACCTGTCGCAGCACATCGCGGTGATGGCGATCGTGAACCGCACACCCGATTCGTTCTACGACCGCGGTGCGACGTTCGCGCTCGACGCCGCGGTGGCCGCGGGCTTCGCCGCGGTCGAAGCCGGAGCCGAGATCGTCGATGTCGGCGGCGTGAAGTTCGCGCCGGGGCCTGCCGTGCCGGTCGCCGAGGAGATCGCGCGCGTCGTGCCGGTGGTGCGCGAGCTCGCGCCGGTCGCGCGCGTGAGCGTCGACACGGTCCACCCCGAGGTCGCGCGTGCGGCGATCGACGCGGGCGCCGCGATCATCAACGACACGACGGGCCTGCATGATCCGGCCATGGCCGATGTGATCGCACAGGGCGGCGCCGGGGTCGTCATCGCCCACAGCCTCGCGGCGCCGCGCACGCAGCATCCGCTCCCCTTCTATGCCGACGTGATCGGAGACATCGCCGAATTCCTCGTCGCCCGGCGCGAGCGGGCGAGGGAGCACGGCGTGCAGGATTCGCGCATCGTGCTCGATCCCGGTCATGACCTCAACAAGAACACTCGTCAGACGCTGGAGCTCACCCGGCGGCTCGGTGAGCTCGCGGGGCTCGGCGCGCCGCTGCTCGTGGCGCTGTCGAACAAGGACTTCGTGGGTGAGACGCTCGATCGCGAGAAGAGGGACCGGCTCCCCGGTTCGCTCGCCGCGGCGGTGTTCTGCGCTCTGCACGGCGCGAGGATCGTGCGCGCGCACAACGTGCGCGAGACCGTGGACGCGATGCGTATGGTCGAGGCGATCCTCGGGTGGCGCGAGCCCGCCTACGAGCTGCACAACACCCGACCGGAGGGGAACGACTGATGCCCACGCGCGCCGAACTCTTCGACGCGTACGCGCTGCACGGCCGCGACGGCACGCGCGTGCGCATGAACTTCGTGTCGAGCGCCGACGGCGCGGTGACCCTCGACGGACGCAGCGGCGCGCTCGGCGGCGCCACCGACCGCGAGCTCATGCAGGTGCTGCGCGCGATGGCCGATGTCGTGCTCGTCGGAGCCGGAACCGTCCGCGCCGAGGGCTATGGCGGACTGAAGGTCGACGAGCGCGATGTCGAGTGGCGCCGCGCTCGAGGACTCGACGAGCAGCCGGCGCTCGCCGTGGTGAGCGGCGGCCTGCACGTCGAGCCCGACGATGCGGTCTTCGCGGAGGCGGTACGGCATCCCGCGATCGTGACGACGGATGCCGCGTACCGCCGTCGTGGTGCCCCCTTCGCGCACGCCGCCGACATGATCGTGTGCGGCGAGACGACGCTCGACCTCGCGGCGATGCTCGACGTCTTCGCGAACCGCGGATGGACGCAGGTGCTGTGCGAGGGCGGTCCCCATCTCTTCGGGGCGCTGCTGGAGGCGGACCTCGTCGACGAGGTGTGCGTCACGCTCGCCCCGCGATTCGTCGGGGGAGGGGCCGGGCGCATCGTTCAGGGCGCCGCCGAGGCCGACCGGAGGTTCGCGCTCGCCGGGGTCGTGACCGACGACGAGGGGTTCGTGTTTCTGCGATATGCGAGGGAGTGAACGCTGGGTTACTACATACCTAGTGCTCCGCTCACTATAAGCGTAGTATGACGCTCACACTCCGGAGGAGAGGAGAGTCATCATGAGTCTCACCGAATCGCGCGAAGATCTGCGTCTCCAGCTGCGACGGGAACTGCACGCCACGGAGGAGGCGGTCTTCGACGCGCTCGTGAACCCCGACAAGCAGAAGGTCTGGCTGTCGCCGCCCGGCGCCGGGGGTGCCGTCGAGACGACCGTCGACCTGCGCGTCGGCGGGACGTGGGAGTCGCGCTTCCGTCCGAATCACTTGACCGAGGTGCATGACGTGCAGACATACGTCGTGATCGATCGCCCGCATCACCTCGTGACCGATCTCGTCTCGGAGTCGACGGCGGAGGGTCGGCCGATGCCGACGCTGCACTCGCGCGTCGACATCACGCTCGATCCCACGGTGTGGGGCACACTCATGACGGTCGAGCAGAACGGCTTTCCGAGCGCCGAGGTGCGCGACTTCTTCGAGGCCGTCGTGTGGCCGGGTGGGTTCGACCGCATCGAGTCGTTCCTCACCTCGCGCTGAGCCGTGGCGCCGGCGATCAGTCCATCGCCGCGCGTACCGCACGCTCGACGACGGGCCGGATCTCGGCATCGGGATCGACGGTGACGCGGTGGAGCACCAGCCCGTCGCCCGCGGCCATCAGTGCGCGCACGGCCTCCTCGGGAACCCGCGCACCGATCCGCGCGAGAAGCGCGGTGGTCCACTCGACGAAGAGCCGGCGCTGGGCGAGAAGCGGTGCCAGCAGTTCAGGATCGCCGGCACCCTCGAGGAACAGGGCGTAGCGCGCTCGCGTGCGCGACGCGCGCGGCCCGGTCTGAAACGCGATCGTGCTGCTGAGCGCTTCGATGAGCTGTTCGGGCGTCTCGATCGGGGGCGCCTCGGATGCTGCGAGCTCGGCCCGCTCGGTTTCGGCGAGCCACGCGACGACCCCGGCGACGAGGGCGTCGCGCGTGCGGAACCAGTTCGAGGTCGACCCCTTCGGCAGACCGGCGCGCTCGTCCACCCGGGCGTGGGTCAGTGCCCGGATGCCCTGCTCGCCCACGAGCGCGAGCGCGGCGTCGAGCGCGCGATCGCGGGTGGAGGCCATGCCCCGAGACTAGGTCAAGGGTGACTACTGCAGAAGTAGTGACGCGGTTCGCTGATCGCCCCTGTCGCATCGGCGGGGCCTGTATTAGGTTTCTCGTGATCGCGCCCACGAGGACGCGTGCCTGCCGCGGGCGAAGAGGCCCGCTTGAAGGGGAGGGTTCTGTGCGCACACGTATGACATCGAAGGCCCGGCTCGCGGGAGGCGCGGTCATCACCGCGGCCGCGGTCGCGCTGGCCCTGATGGGGGCGGGGGCCGCTGCCGCCGCCCCGGACGACAAGAAGACGCCGCCCGGACAGAGGTTCGACATCCAACTGCTGTCGTTCAACGACTTCCACGGAAACCTCGAGCCACCCGCCGGTTCCAGCGGCCGACTCGTGCTCGACCACACATTGCCGGCCGGGGCGACGAAGCCGAGCGATGTCACGACGGATTCCCTCACGCCTCCAGGAGTCGGCGGCGTGGAGTATCTCGCGACCCATCTCGCACAGGCGCGGAAGTCCAACCACTGGTCGCTCACCGTCGCGGCCGGCGACCTGATCGGCGCATCGCCGCTGCTGTCGGGCGCGTTCCACGACGAGCCGTCGATCGAGGCGCTGAACGCGCTGAAGCTCGACGTCTCGGCCGTCGGCAATCACGAGTTCGACGAAGGGTACGTCGAACTGCAGCGCATGGCGAACGGCGGATGCCTCGACGACGGTGACGGCCAGAACAATCAGAACTCGTGCCCAGACCGGAAGTTCCGCGGCGCGGACTTCGACTACCTGGCGGCCAACGTCGTCAAGGAGGGCACCAACGAGACCATCCTCCCCGCCTACACGATCAAGAAGATGAAGAGCGCGAAGATCGCCTTCATCGGCATGACCCTGAAGGACACGCCTGACATCGTCACCGCTGCGGGCATCGAGGGTCTCCAGTTCAACGACGAGGTCGCCACAGCGAACGCGCTCGTGCCCGAGCTCAAGGCGAAGGGCGTGAACGCGATCGTCGTGCTGATCCACCAGGGCGGCGTGCCCGGCCAGGAGACTTGGTACGACCAGAACAACACCCCGTACCAGGTGAACCCGTCCTACGATGCGGCCTGCGGCAATGGCGCGGAGCTGGATCCCACCAGCCCGATCATCCCGATCGCGAAGGGGCTCGACCCGGCGATCGACATGATCATCTCGGGCCACACGCACCAGCCGTACGTGTGCAGCATCAAGGATCCGGCCGGCAACGACCGCATGGTGACATCGGCGTCGTCCTTCGGGCGGCTCTACACCGACACCACGCTGACGTACGACAAGAAGACCGACGACATCGTGCGCACGTCGGTGACGAGCGCGAACGTCCTCGTGACCCGTGACGTTCCGAAGGACAAGACCGAGACCGAGCTCATCGCGAAGTACAAGACGCTTGTCGCCCCGATCGCGAGCAAGGTGATCGGCCAGATCGCGACCGACATCAACCGGACGGCGAACCCGGCGGGGGAGACGGCGCTCGGAGACCTGATCGCCGACGCGCAGCTCGCCGACCCGAGTGTCGTCGGGCCGTTCGGGACCCCCGTCATCGCGCTCATGAACCCCGGCGGCATCCGAGCCGACTTGACCTACAGCGCATCGTCCTGGGGCGAGCCTCCCGGAGCGGTCACGTTCGAGGAGGCGTTCACGGTGCAGCCGTTCAACAACTACCTGGTCTCGCTCGACCTCACGGGCGCGCAGATCAAGGAGCTGCTGAATCAGCAGTGGAGCGGGGCGAATGCGAGCGCGAAGAAGATCCTGCAGGTCAGCGCCGGATTCGAGTACTCGTACACCGGCACGACGCTGGGTGCCGTGACCCTCAACGAGCAGCCGCTGGTCGACACGACGACCTACCGCGTCGTGACGAACAACTTCCTCGCCGGCGGCGGGGACGGCTTCCCGACATTCCTGCAGGCGCAGAACGTGTACTACGGCGGGCTCGACATCGATGCCTTCGCGGCGTACCTGACCGCGCACAGCCCGTACACGCCGGGCGAGCTCACCCGCATCACGATCGGCTAGCCGGAGGGACGCAAGAGGCCCGGCGCTGGTTCAGCACCGGGCCTCTTCCGCGTCTGCGTCAGGCCGCGAGCGAGTGCGCGTCGAGGATCGTGTACGCGTAGCCCTGCTCGGCGAGGAAGCGCTGGCGGTTCTGCGCGAAGTCCTGGTCGACGGTGTCGCGCGCGATGAGCGTGTAGAAGCTCGCGGTGTGGTTCGACTGCTTCGGCCGCAGCAGGCGACCGAGGCGCTGCGCCTCCTCCAGCCGCGAGCCGAACGAGCCCGACACCTGGATGGCGACGGATGCCTCGGGCAGGTCGATCGAGAAATTCGCGACCTTCGACACCACGAGCACCGAGATCTCGCCGACCCGGAACGCCTGGTAGAGCTCCTCGCGTTCGTCGATCGGGGTCTGGCCGGTGATCTTCGGAGCGTTGAGCGCTTCGGCGAGGACGTCGATCTGGTCGAGGTACTGGCCGATGATCAGGATGCGCTCGCCCTCGTGGCGCGCGACGAGGTCGCGGACGACCCCGATCTTCGCGGGTGCGGTCGCGGCCAGGCGGTAGCGCTCGTCGTCGGCCGCCGCGGCGTACTCGAGGCGGTCGCCGGCGGGCAGATCGACGCGCACCTCGTAGCAGACGGCGGGGGAGATGAAGCCCTGCGCCTCGATCTCCTTCCACGGGGCGTCGAACCGCTTGGGCCCGATCAGGCTGAACACGTCGCCCTCGCGGCCGTCCTCGCGCACGAGCGTGGCGGTGAGGCCGAGGCGGCGACGCGCCTGGAGGTCGGCGGTGAGCTTGAAGACCGGCGCGGGGAGGAGGTGCACCTCGTCGTACACGATGAGGCCCCAGTCGAGGGCGTCGAGCAGGGCGAGGTGGGCGTACTCGCCCTTCCGCTTCGCGGTGAGGATCTGGTACGTCGCGATCGTGACCGGCTTGATCTCCTTGGTCTGACCCGAGTACTCGCCGATCTCCTCGGGCGTGAGCGACGTGCGCTTGAGGAGCTCGTCGCGCCACTGACGGGCGCTGACGGTGTTGGTCACGAGGATGAGCGTCGTGGTCTTGGTGTCGGCCATCGCAGCAGCGCCGACGAGTGTCTTGCCGGCGCCACAGGGGAGCACGACGACGCCGGATCCGCCCTGCGTGAAGATGTCGACGGCCTGTCGCTGGTACGGCCGCAGGTGCCACCCGTCCTCCGCGAGGTCGATCGGATGCGGCGTCCCGGGCGTGTATCCCGCGAGGTCCTCGGCGGGCCAGCCGATCTTCAGCAGCTCCTGCTTGATCTGGCCACGCGCCCACGCGTCGATGACGTACGAGTCGGGGGAGGGGTGCCCGATCAGCAGCGGCTGGATGCGCTTGTTCTTCGACACCTCGGCGAGGACCGCAGCATCCGTCGATCTGAGGATCAGCTCGCTGTCCTCGTTCCGCTCGATCACGAGGCGGCCGTACCGGCCCACCGTCTCGGCGATGTCGATCGACACCGACGGGGGCACGGGGAAGCGCGACCAGCGGTCGAGGGTCGCCAGCATGTCTTCGGCGTCGTGGCCGGCGGCGCGTGCGTTCCACAGCCCGAGCCGCGTGATGCGGTACGTGTGGATGTGCTCGGGGGCGCGCTCGAGCTCGGCGAAGATCGCGAGTTCGTGCCGTGCGCTCTCGGCATCGGGGTGCGCGACCTCGAGGAGCACGGTGCGGTCGCTCTGGACGATGAGGGGGCCGTCAGCCATAACGGACCAGTCTACCGGCGTGCAGAGGGGAACGGATGCTGCGGCCTCAGGCCGCGCGGACGCTCACGATGCTCGACACCGGCAGCGTGCGCTCGATGTCGGCAGCGCGGTCGCGGCCGCGCAGGCGCCCGCCGCCGAGGCCGGCGGCCTCGAGGGTGAACGAGCGCTCGGAGCCGTCGGGCATGCGCACGACCACCACGATCTCGGCACGGGCGCGGACCGCCTGCTCGAGCTCGCGCTCGAGCCAGCCGGACTCGCCGTCAGTGCCGTGCCCGCCGCGCAGGGTTCCGATGAGGCGCGCGTACGCCTCCTGCGGGGTCGCGGCCGGTTCGGACGCCGTCGCGGTGGTGCGGCGGTGGATCGACTCGGGCACGCCGCGGGTGTCGAGGGCGATGACCGGGTAGCGGGCGTCGGCGAGCGTCCAGTACACGGCGTCGCGGGCCACGCGCGACGAGAGGGCGTCGTCGCCCTCGAGCACGAGCAGCCCCAGCGGCCGCAGTGCCTGGTCGACGGTGATCGCGTCGAGCAGGCCCGCATCGGGGCTTTCGACGCGGGTGCGGCCGGTCGCGTCGTCGGCGCGCACGCGCACCAGGCCGTGACGGGCCGCCGTGCTCTCGATGAGATACGCGAGCGGCTGCGGGATGCCGGTGAGAGACAGGCCCGCGAGGAAGTCGCGCACCGACTCGGCCGTCTCGCCTTCGGTCATGCCGGCGCCGATCGACGCCGCGGTGAAGCGGTACGTCGACGCCTGGGCGCGCGACTCCCGCACCGCGATGGAGCGCAGGCGCAGGTCGAGGGCGGGCGCGAGCGGACCCGGCGCGATCGCGGTGAGGTCGGCCTGCAGATAGACCCGGTCGATCTCGGTGGGAAGGTACGGCGCCATGGTCGAGGCATCCGCCCGCTCTCCGGCCCGAAGCGCCGCCGTCCAGGGAAACTCGGCGGGGGAGAGGTCGGGCGCGAACAGTCCCCAGCGCACGCCGATGCGATGCAGCATCTCCGCACGCGCCGGCCAGTCCGGGTCGAGCGGGTACATGCCCCGCCATGCGGCCGGCGACAGGAACCCGCCGGGCGGCGTGCGAAGCCCGCGAGGAAGGCTCGCGCGGAACCCCTCGGCGATCGCCTCCCACCGGGCCGGGGTGGGGGCCTTCAGCCAGCGTTCGCCGGCCTCGGTGACCGTCCACTCGCGGTCGTGCGCGGTCGCGAGATCCGCGCCGGCCGCCGAGGCGAGCAGATCTTCGAGGTCGTCCGAGAACTCGAGGGCACCGGCATCCATCAGGCGCCGACGATCCACCGCGCTCACCGGGCCCGCGCCGGTGCGCGCGAGCGGCGTGTGCGAGCAGAGGAGCAGGACGTCGGCGAGCGAGCCCGCGGTGGTGAACGCGTGCTCCGCGGCGGCGGCCGCCATGC
>JAVBUG010000254.1:0-9468 GCA_031555515.1 Microbacterium sp.
CGCCGCAGCGCCCGCAGCGACACGAGCACGGTGTGCGCGAGATCCGTGTCGGCGAGCGCGCCCGCGCCGTGGCCTGTCGACTGCGGCGCGATGCGCAGCCCCGACAGGGTCGCGGCGCGGACCACGTCGACGACGTCCTGCGCGGACTCGGGGATCACGACGGCGAAGGGATGCTGCGCCACGGCGAGATTCCACGGCGTGCGGGCTGCGTCGTACCCGGTGTCGCCGCGCAGCAGCGCACGGTCGCCCAGGGCAGCACGCAGTTCGGCCGCGGCGGCGGCCACCGCGGCGTGGGGCGCGTCGATGGCAAGGTCGTTGAGGGACATGGGGTGCCTTTCGGTGAACGAGTGCGACGGAATGTCACGATCGATTCCGCCCTCGTGGCCGCGCCACACGCGGCGGCCACCCCACGAAAGAGCGGGCACCGCGGCCCCAGATACACGGCGGCGCAATTCCGCGCTCAGCTCTCGAAATCCTCCGGCTCGACGTCGTCGAGGAACCGCTTGAACTCGTCGAGCCGCTCGGCGGCATCGGTCTCGGTGAGCACGTCCGGCACCCCTGCCTCGGCGAGCACCGCGTCGGCGACCCAGATGGGCGCTCCGACCCGCGAGGCGAGCGCGACGGCATCGGAGGGCCGGGCGTCCACGATGCGGTCCCCGAGCGCGGTCGAGAGCGTGATCTCGGCGTAGAACGTGCCGTCCTCGATGCGGGTGACCTCGACCTTCGTCGCCACCGCGTCGAGCGCGGTCAGGATGAGACCCATCAGGTCGTGCGCCAGCGGCCTCGGCACATCGGCGTTCTCGACGGCGACCAGTATCGACGTCGCCTCGAGCTGGCCGATCCAGATCGGGAGCACCAGCCCGTCGCCGGGGATCTGGTCGACGGGTTTCAGCAGCAGTACATGCTGCCCCGACGCGTCGAGGGCCACACCGGCCACGCGGACCTGGACCATTGCGCACCCCCTCGGCTCGCGGCATCCGTCTCCGCAATGGTGGCACGGCCAGCAGGGGTCTGACAGAGGGTTACACGCCGGCGATGAAGTCGCGCAGCAGGAGGTTCACCTTCACAGGATCGCGCGCCTGCGGCAGATGTCCGGCGCCGTCGATGACGACGAGGTCGCCGCCGGTCAGATCGGCCACGATCGGACCCCGCAGCGGGTTCTGGCACTGGTCGAGAGAGCCCGTGATGACGAGCACGGGGCAGCGGACCGCCTCGCAGACAGCGGTGGCCGTGTCGACCGCGTTCGCGAGGTACGGGGGCGAGTCGTACTCGAGTAGCATCGTCTCGGGGCCCGCCCCGAGCGACCACTCGACGCAGTCCTCGCGCTGCTTGGTGGAGTGCGGCTCCGGGAACATCTCGCCAAAGAAGAAGCGGGAGAACGCCGGCCAGTCCTCTTGCCAGAAGTGGCGGTTCTGCTGCTGCCAGCCCTCGTACGAGTCCCGGGGTTCGTCGAAGTCGAACGCGATCCGGTGCGGCAGCGGCGCGGTGAGGAGCAGGCCGGGATTGATGGCGCAGACGCCGAGGACACGCTCGGGCGCCTCGGCCGCCATCATCAGCGCATGCCCCGCACCCGTGCACACGCCGACGAGCACCGCCTGCTCGGCGCCGACGGCGTCGAGCACCGCCCACTCGTCGTCGAGCAGCAGGCGGTCGCCCAGCTGATTCGGCGAGTCGGGGCGACCGCTGCCACCGTTGCCTCGCGGATCGCTGACGACCACGCGGAAGGAGCGGGCGAGGAACGGGATCTGCGCCTTCCACGCCCTGCTGTGCACGATCACGTCGGGCATGAGCAGGTAGACCGTCGGCGAGCCGGAGCCGTACACCTCGTAGTGCACCGGAATACCCCCACGGTCGAGGTCGCCGGTCATGGTCGGCTCGAGGGCGCGCATCAGATCAGCTCCGCGAGCATCGCCGCGGCCCGTGCGGCGCCATCGGACTCGACGGGACGGTAGCCGACCTCGCGGGAGACCTCCGCCACGAGAGCCTCGGCGAGCGCGGCCGGATCACACGCCTCCGCGTACCGCAGGCATCGTCCCGCGCCATACCGGTCCAGCCGATGGCGCACGTGGAAATTCTGCTCGAAGTGATTCTCCAGCGGCACGTAGAGGAACGGCCGGCGACCCGCGGTCAGCTCCATGCACGTGGTGAGACCGCCCTGCACCACCGCGACATCGCAGGCGGCCAGGGCGAGGTAGAGGTCGGGGACGAATCCGCGCACGCGCGCTCCGTGTCGCCGAGGCAGTGACGACGGATCGATGCGCGGGCCGGTCACCACCAGGAATCGCAGCTGCGGGAGCATCCGTCGTGCCAGAGGCACGGCATCCATCACGCGATGCAGCAGCGCGTCGCCGACGCCCGAGCCGCCGACGGTGACGACGCACAGCACGTCGTCGGGCCGGTAGCCGAGCTGCGCGCGAACCCGTGCGCGGTCGTCGTCGGTCGGCGGCGAGAAGCCGGTGACGTACCCCGCGAAGTCGTAATGCGCCTCCGTCCACTCCCGGATCCGGGGCAGACCCGGCCCGAAGCCGGCATCCACGATGTCCTCGGGGTTCCCGACGAAGATCGAGCGATCCCGGAGCCGCCGGTATCGGGCGCGCTGCTCGAGCATCTCGGCGTTGTAGTCGGCGGCGAGGGCGGCCTCGGCATCCCCGCCGCCCGGCATCGGCAGCCACCCGACGAAGTCGGTCATCCAGGCGAACGCGAACCGTTTGAGCTCGGGGTTCTCGTGCAGGAAATAGTCCACGTCCCAGGCCTCGTCGCCGATCACGAGGTCGTAGTAGGTCTCGTCGACGACGTCGTTGAAGACCATGAAGTTGTTCACGAGGATCTCGTCCATGCGGCGGATCGCCTGGAACGCATGCAGATCGTGGTCGGCGGACTCGTCCTCGATGTGCGCGGATTCGTTCGCGAGGAGAGCGGATGCCGGGTGCACACGCTCTCCGGCATCGGCCAGCACACGGGTGACCGGATGCTGCGCCAGCCAGTCGATCTGCAAGTCGGGGTGGATGCGTCGCAGCTCCTGGGCGATCGCGACGTCGCGCCGCGCGTGACCGAGGCCGATCGGGGACGAGAGGTACAGGGCCCTCCGCGGGCGACGCTGCGCCCTCACCCAGGTCTGGCGGTTCCCCATGGCGGCCATCTCCTCGCGTTCACGCCCAGTGTGCTCCCCACATCCCCTCCCCGTCAGGGCCGCACCTCGATCACGCGGTTGAACGGCGTCTCGGCCACCGTGCGGAACCGGGTGAAGCCGGCCGCGGCGGTCACATCGCGGATGCGCGCGGGTCCGGCCTGCGTACCGAGGGCGAGACCCACGTCCTGCGAGAGCGAGGACGGCGTGCACAGCAGGGTGGAGAAGCCGTAGTAGGCGCGGCCCACCGGGTTGAGGTTGTCCTCGACGCTGTCGCCGGCCATCGGCTCGACGATCATCCAGGTGCCGTCGTCGGCGACCGCGTCGCGCACGCGGCGCGCGGCGCCCACCGGGTCGCCCATGTCGTGCAGGCAGTCGAACATCGCGACCAGGTCATAGCCGCTGCCACCGAACTCCTGAGCCGAGGCGACCTCGAACCTCACGTTCTCGATCCCGACCTCGGCAGCGCGTACCCGCGCCGTCTCGATCGACTCGGCGTGATAGTCCGAGCCGACGAAGGTGGAGTTCGGGAAGGCCTGCGCGAGCAGGATCGTGGATGCCCCGTGGCCGCAGCCGACATCGGCGACCAGAGCGCCGGCCTCGAGCTTCTCGCGGACCCCGTCGAGCGCGGGGATCCACGCATCGACGAGGTTCGCGTGGTAGCTCGGGCGGAAGAACCGCTCGCAGCCGAGGTGGACGTCCGCGCCGTGCTGGTGCCAGCCGTACCCGGCGCCGCTGCGCGCGGCGTCAACGATGTGCTCGGTGTCATGCACGGTCCCGAGGGCGATCTGGAAGAAGCCGGGGAGGAACGCGGCGCTCTCGGGATCGGTCATGGCGAGCGCGTGCTCGGCGGGAAGCGTGTAGCGCCTCGTGGCGGGGTCGTATGCGACGTAGCCGCCCGCCGCCTGGGCGTTCAGCCATTCGCGGGCGTACGGCTCCGCCGTCTGCGTGCGCTCGGCGAGCTGGGCCGGCGTGCTCGGGCCGTTGTCGGCCAGATCCCGGTAGTACCCCAGCTTGTCGCCCATCACGACGAGGGCGGCGTTGAGCGTCGCGCCGACCTCGTCGACGGCGCGGAAGACGAAGCTCATCAGCTTGTCGGTGTCGATCTGCGTGGATGGTGCGGTGAGAGACATCAGCGGCTCCTTCGGTCGTGGGCTGCGCTGAGCAGCTGTCTCGACGTTAGAAATGCGCCGGTCACCGGCGCATCCGGGGACCCCCCTGGTCGTCGGCCCGGTCGTAGACTCGGGCCATGCTGGTGGGTCGGCAGGCCGAGCAGCAGACGATCGATCGGCTCGGGGCCGCCGCGCGTCTGGGGACGAGCGGCGTCCTGGTCGTGCGCGGGGAAGCCGGCGTCGGAAAGACGGCACTCCTCGACGACTCGGTGTCCCGGCTCGAGGGGATGCGCGTGCTGCACGCGACCGGCCTCGAATCGGAGCGCGAGATCCCGTTCGCCACGCTGCTGCAGCTGCTGCGGCCGGCGCTGGGATCGCTCGACGGCATTCCGCCGGTGCAGGCGGAGGCCATCGCCGCGGCGCTGTCCCTCCCCGGCGCCGCGCGCTCCGTCGACGGGATCGACCGGTTCACGATCGGTGCCGCGGTGCTGAGCCTGGTCTGCCGGTTCGCGGAGGACGGGCCGGTCGCCGTCGTCGTCGACGACCTCCACTTCGCCGACGTGCCCTCATCGAACGCGCTCGTCTTCGCCGTGCGGCGCCTCGCGGCAGACCCTGTCGTCGCCCTGTTCGGCGTGCGCAGTCCCGAGGGCGATGAGGTCGTCACAGGTCTCCCGACGCTGTCGCTCAGCGGACTGGATCTCGACTCGGCTCGCACGATCCTCGGTCGGGCGGCCGGCGAGGCCGTCTCGGACGACCGCGTCCGCACGCTGCACCGCGCCACCGACGGCAATCCCCTCGCGATGCTCGAACTGCGTGCGGCCGAGCTCGACGTGGTCGAGAGCCTCGAGACGGGGCTGCCGCTGCGGGTACCCCGCGCCGTGATCGACGCGTTCGGACGGCGCGTGGCCGAACTGGACGCCGAGTGCCGTGCCGCTCTGCTGATCGCGGCCGTCTGCGGATCAGACCACCGCTTCGTCAGCGCCGCGTGTGCGGAGTATGGCGTGGATGTGGCGGATCTCGATGCGGCGGAGGACCTGGACCTGATCAGCGTGCACGACGGACGGGTCGGCTTCCGGCATCCGCTCCTGCGCGCAGCCGTGTACTCGGGCGCGTCAGCCCAGGCGCGACGGGCGGCGCATCGGGCAGCCGCCGACGCCGCGCCGCCCGGAGCCGTCGACCGAAGGGCGTGGCATCTGTCGGAAGCGATGTCCCACCCCGACGAGGCGGTCGCCGCGCTCCTCTCCGAAGCCGGCGGCCATGCCCTCGCGCGCGCCGCCTATGCGGTCGCATCCGGGGCGTTCGAACGTTCTGCACGGCTGACCCCCGCCGCAGGCGCGCGCTGCGCACGCCTGCTCCGTGCCGCGGATGCCGCGTGGGAGGCCGGCGACGGAGGCCGCGCCGTCGCCCTCCTCGATCGCCGGGCGGGCGAGGTGATCGCCGCCAGCCCGGAACCCGCGGGCGACGCTCTGCGCGAGGTCGAGCTGCGCGCGTCGGTCGCGGCCCGTTCCGGCTCGCTGCGGGAGGCGCTCGACATCCTGCTGCGCGCCGCCGACTATGCGACCTCGGCGGATGCCGCGACCGTCGCCCTCGCGGACGCCGTACACGCCACGTACTACCTGGGCGATGCCCGAACGGCGCTGGCGTTGGCCGACCGGATCGCCGAGATCCGGCCAGAGGCGCGGACCACGCGGGCCCACGCGCTGGGGCTGATGGCATCGGGCATGGCGAAGACCCTCGCGGGGCACGGCGGCGCCGACGAGATCCGCGCTGCGGTGCCGCTCCTCGAGACCGACCCCGACCTGAGTGGGGATCCACGCCGGCTGTCGTGGCTGATGCTGGCGCCGCTGTACCTTCGCGACGCCACAAGCGGAGTGAGGCTTCGTCAGCTCGTCGACGAGGTGCGCGGAGCCGCCGGCATCGGCGCTCTGCCGGCGCTCCTCTTCCATGTCGCCGTCGACCAGGCGACGACGGCGGCGACCTGGGTGCACGCCGAGGCGAACTTCACCGAGGCGATCCGGCTGGCGAGCGATACCGGTCAGACCACGGAACTGGCCATGTCGCTGGCCGGGCTCACCCGTCTGGATTCACGAGCCGGGCGCGCCGATGCGTGCCGCGCACACGGCGACGCGGCACGTTCGCAATGCGCCGAGCGCGGCATCCACGTCGGCGAGGTGTGGGTGGGGCACGCGCTGGGCGACCTCGAGCTGTCGATGGGGCATCCCGAGGCCGCGGTCGGACTCTTCGCGGAGCTGATCGGCCTGCTCGAGCGTCTCGGGCTGGACGACGTCGACCTCGCTCCCGGGCCGGAGCACACCGACGCGCTCGTGCGGGTCGGGCGGCATTCGGAGGCTGGAGCCAGCGCGTCGTCGTATCGCGAGCGCGCGATGGCGAAGGGACAGCCGTGGGCGCGCGCCCGCGCGGACCGCGCGATGGGGATCGCCGGCGAGGACGGTGCATCGGAGAGGTGGTTCGAGTCGGCGCTCGGATGGCACGAGCAGACTCTCGATCGATTCGAGGCCGCCCGGACCCGCCTCGCGTACGGCGAGTGGCTGCGCCGGTCGGGTCGGCGGATCGATGCGCGCACGCAGCTGCGAGCGGCACTCGGCGGCTTCACCGAACTGGGGGCGGTGGTGTGGCGTGATCGCGCCGCTGCCGAGCTCACCGCCACCGGCGAGCACGTCCGGGCTTCCGGTGGCAACGCCGTCGGCGCCCTCACCTCACAGGAGCTCCAAGTGAGCGTGCTCCTCGCCGAGGGGCGCACGACGCGAGAGGCCGCGGCCGCGCTCTTCCTGAGTCCGAAGACCGTGGAGTACCACCTGCGCAAGGTGTACACGAAGCTGGGCATCGGATCGCGCGCCGAGCTCACGGAGGCACTTGCCGGAGCGGAAACCGATCGCGAGGACCGGGCGACGCGGGAGTGAACGACTGCGGAGGCAGCCCTCACACGACGGGAATCGGGACCGTGCCCGTGGTCGCTTGCGTCGCGCGCCGCGCGGTCCGCACGACGCGGGCGCGCGCGCGGCGGGCGGCGAGGGCAGCGACGATCATCACGACGAGCCCTGCGGCCGAGATGACCGCGCCGATCCACACGGGAGCCGTGTAGCCGAGCCCCAGGCTGATGCCGACCCCGCCGGCCCATGCGCCGAGCGCGTTGCCGACGTTGAAGGCGCCGATGTTCGCTCCCGAGGCCAGCGTCGGGGCGCCGTCGGCGTAGTCCATGATGCGGCTCTGCAGCCCCGGAACGGTGCCGAAGCCGAAGGCTCCCATGAGCACGAGTCCGGCGATCGTCGCGGTCTGAGAGCCGGCGAACAGGGCGAACGCGATGAGCACGACCACGAGCGCCGCGATGAAGGCGATCAGTGTCGCGTCCAGGCGACGGTCGGCCAGTCGTCCGCCGAGCCAGTTGCCGCCGACGAGCCCGGCGCCGAACAGCACGAGCAGCCACGGCACCGCACCGGTCGCGAAGCCGCTCACCTCGGTGAGCGTGTAGGCGATGTAGGTGAAGGCGCCGAACATGCCGCCGAAGGCGAGGACGGTGACGGCGAGCGACAGCCACACCTGGGTCGAGCGGAAGGCCCGAAGCTCGCGGCGGAGACTGATGCGCTCCTGGGCGCCGGTCGGGGCGGGGACGAGGGCGGCGATGCCGGCGAACGCCAGCACCCCGATCCCCGCGATCACCCAGAACGTCGAGCGCCATCCGAACTGCTGGCCGAGGACCGTGCCGAACGGGACGCCCAGCACGTTGGCCGCGGTGAGACCGGTGAACATGATCGCGATCGCGCCGGCGCGCTTCTCCGGGGCTACGAGGCTCGCCGCGACCACGGAGCCGATACCGAAGAAGGCACCGTGCGACAGGGCGGCGAGGATGCGGCCGGTCATCGCGATGCCGTAGTCCGGGGCTAGTGCCGTGAGCACGTTCCCGGCGATGAAGAGCACGATGAGGCCGAGCAGCACGGGCTTGCGCGGCAGGCGGGTCGTGGCGGCGGTGAGCCCGAGAGCACCGACGACGACGCCGAGCGCGTAGCCCGAGATGAGCCATCCCGCGGCGGCCTCGCTGACGGCGAAATCGCGGGCGACCTCGGGCAGCAGACCCATGATGACGAACTCCGTGAGTCCGATGCCGAAGGCGCCCATGGCGAGCGCGACGAGTCCGAGTGGCATGAGGGGTCTCCTGGTATGCTGAAAGTTAGTTGCAGACGCGGGATATTGCGCAAGCGAGATAAATAGTTGCACACGCTAGATAAACGCGCAAACAACTATGCGTGCGCATCGACCCGCCGCATCGATCAGGAGGACCCATGGGCATCGCAGACGACGCCGTCGAGGTGCGCGCGCAGGGCTGGCGCACGCTTGCCGCGCTGCACGGACTCATCGAAGCCGAGCTCGAGCGCGCGCTCGCCGCCTCGGTCGAGCTCTCGGTGGTGGAGTACACGGTGCTCGACGCCCTCAGCCGCCAGGACGGCTGGCACATGCGCATGCAGCAGCTCGCGCGAGCGACCGCGCTGAGCCCGAGCGCCACCACGCGCCTCGTGAACCGCCTCGAGGACCGCGCTCTCATCACGCGCATCCTGTGCGCGGACGACCGGCGCGGCATCTACACCGAGCTCACCCCGGCCGGACGCGCACTGTACGACCGCGCCCACCCCATCCACGACGAGACGCTCGTCCGGGTGCTCGCCGAGGCGGCGGAGCAGCCCGAGCTCGCGCCCGTCGTGGAGGTGCTGCAGACGGCGGCCCCGCAGCCGGCCTGAGCCGGCGCGGCGCCCCGAACCGTGTCAGACGGAGGCGGGTGTCCACTCCGACACGCGGCTGAGCGTCGCGACCTCGTCGGCTGTGAGCTCCACGCGGGCGCCGTCCAGCAGATCCGCGACCTGCTCCACGCGCGACGCGCTCGCGATGGGCGCTGCCACCGTCGGCTGCGCGCGCAGCCACGCCAGGGCGGTCGCCGCGATCGACACACCGTGGGCACGGCCGATGCCCTCGAGCGCGTTGATGATCTCGAGTCCCTGCGCTGTCGCGTACTGCGCGGCGGCACCGGCGCGCGGGGAGGACTGGCCCGCGGCATCCGTGGTCCGGTACTTGCCGGTGAGGAAGCCCTTCGCGAGCGAGAAGTAGGGCACCAGGCTCAGATCGAACTCCTGCGCGAGCGGGATGATGTGCTCCTCGATGTCATTGCGGTGCACGAGGTTGTAGTGCGGCTGGATCGCCACGGGCAGCGCGCTGCCCGCC
>JAVBUG010000364.1:0-26003 GCA_031555515.1 Microbacterium sp.
CGCGGCTTCTGCTTCCGAACAACCCCGCGCCGTACGTGTCGCCTTTCGCCGCCGCGAAGGTCTTCGATGCCGGCGACATTCCGGCGAACCCCTTCGACGTCGGCGAAGCCGTCGCCGACATCGAGACCGCGGCGACGGCGCTCGGTGAGAGCGTCGACCGCATCGTCACCGTCGGCGGCGACCACACGATCGCGCTCCCGCTGCTGCGTGCCGTGAACAAGAAGCACGGGCCGGTCGCGGTGCTGCACTTCGACGCGCACCTCGACACGTGGGACACGTACTTCGGCGCTCCCATCACGCACGGCACGCCCTTCCGCCGCGCGAGCGAGGAGGGTCTCATCGACCTCACCGCGAGCTGCCACGTCGGCACACGCGGTCCGCTGTATTCAAAGCAGGATCTCGACGACGACGAGCGCCTCGGCTTCTCGATCGTGTCGAGCGTCGACATCGAGGAGCGTGGGATCGAGGCCGCGATCGAGCGCGTGCGCCGCCGCGTGAGTGACAAACCGCTGTACATCTCGATCGACATCGACGTGCTCGACCCCGCGCACGCCCCCGGCACCGGTACCCCCGAGGCCGGCGGCATGACGAGCCGGGAGCTGCTCCGGATGCTGCGTGCCTTGAGCGACCTGAACGTCGTCGGTGCGGACGTGGTCGAGGTGTCGCCCGCGTACGACCACGCACAGCTCACCGGCATCGCAGCGAGCCACGTGCTGTACGAGCTCGTCACGCTCATGGCGGCGCAGATCGAGGCCGCGCGGAGCTGAGTACTAGCGTGCACCTTGCCCGGTGACAAGCCCCTCCACAGGGCGTTCTGCCCGCCGCAGGCTGGGAGGACCCCAGAAGGAGGACGGTCATGAGCGACCACGCAGACCACATGGACACCCCGGAGCAGAACGCACGCGCCGAGGAGCCGATCGCGGCCACGCGCCGCGAGCAGCGCGAGCGCGAGGCGGCGAGTCCGAACGCCGGCACCCAGGCCGACGCCCGGCAGAACGGCGCACCGGAACGCGACGAGACGGCTACGCCGCAGGAGCCCGTCGAGCACAGCGCGACGACCGACCACGACGTGATCCGCCAATGGGCGGAGGACCGCCACGCGACCCCGGCGACCGTCGAAGGCACCGCACAGGAGGGGAACGTCGGCGAGCTCCGCCTCGACTTCGACTTCGGCAACGACCTCGAAGACCTCAAGGAGGTCTCGTGGGACGACTGGTTCCGCGCGTTCGACGAGCGCGGACTGGAGTTCGTGTTCCAGGAGAGCACGCGTCCTGACGGGTCCGCCTCGAACGACTTCACCCTCGAGCCGGCGGGTCAGGCACGCGCCTGACGCCTGAGTGCCGGGCTGCGCCCGCGGGTGCGTGAGACTGAACGCATGGGTTTCACGCGCGCCGAGTTGGAGTCGTACCGCGGGCGCAGCATCCCGGATCTCATGCCCCCGCACCCGAAGCTGGTGTTCGTGGGCATCAACCCGGGTCTGTGGACGGCCGCCACCGGAGTGCCGTTCGCGTACCCGGGCAATCGCTTCTACCCCGCCCTCGTCGCGGCGGGCATCATCGAACGGATGCCGCGCATCGACGACGACGGCATGGCCGAGGCCGACCGCCGCATGCTGCTCGACGCGGGCATCGGCATCTCGAGCATCGTGCGTCGCGCCACCGCGCGGGCGGACGAGCTCTCGCGGACGGAGCTGAGCGAGGGCGCTGAGCGGCTGGCCCGCGATGTCGCCGGGTGGCAGCCCGAAGTGGTCGCGATCCTCGGGCTCACCGCCTACCGGCAGGGCTTCGCGCGGCCGCGGGCGATTGCGGGACGGCAGCCCGAAGACCTCGGTGGGGCCGCACTCTGGGTGGTGCCGAACCCGAGCGGCCTGAACGCCCACATGACGGTGGCGACGCTCGCCGAGGCGTATGCGGAGCCCGCCCGCGCGGCGGGGGTGCTCTCGTGACCGCGCGTCGCCGGCTCGTCGCCGCGCTCCTGCTCGTCGCTACGATCGCCGCCGGGCTGCTGGTGCACGGTGTTCTGCCTGATACGGCGGCCACCGACATCGCCGGCGACGCGCTCTACGCGGTGGCGGCGTACCTGGCGGTCGTGCTCATCGCCCCGCGCCTCCCCGTGCTCGCTACGGGTGCGATCGCCGCCGGGTGGTGCGTGGCGGTCGAGCTGTTCCAGCTCACCGGCTTCCCGCTCGCCTGGGGTACGACCTTCCCGCCCGTGATGCTCGTCCTCGGTACGGTCTTCGACGCCCGCGACCTCCTGGTCTACATCGTGACGATCGTCCTCGCGACCGCGGTCGATGCGCTGCTCGGCAGAATCGGGAGCGGGGTCGCGGCTTTTCGTCCCTGACCCCGCTTCCACAGGTCAACCGGGCCTCCACAGGACCGATTGCCGCGCGATTCTCCTGTACAACCCCGGTTGACCTGTGGGAAGAAGGGAGGAAGCGGGCTCACGCTCCCGCGGCGCGGGCGCGCGCCCGGGCGACCACGATCCCGCGCTGCGACGTGGGGAAGCGGTCGAGCATCGCGCGGAGTTCGCGGGCGTCGACGTCGGCGCCGAAGGCCTCGGCACCCGGCTCGAGCATGATGCCCGCCGCGAGCGGCCCCGCGAGCACCGGGTCGAAGCCGAGGTCGTCGACGAGCCGCATCACGGCCTCGACATCCGACACGGAGTCGCCGGCCACAGCGATCGCCTTCCGTCCCGCCGTCCCGACCGGCCGCGCCTCCTCGTCGAGGTCGCGGTAGCCCATGTGGTTGAACGCCTTCACGACCCGGGCGCCGGGCAGGAACCGCTGCACCGTCTCGCTCGTCGTGGTGCGCAGGTCGCCGAAGTCGGCGCGCAGCCCGTCGACCTCCCACCAGTAGTTCATGGCGTCGATCACGAGCTTCCCCCGCAGTGCGTCGACCGGCAGTGTGTGGTGCTGGGGGAGCGGCAGCGCGAGCACGATCGCGTCGGCGTCACGTGCGACGACGGATGCTGCGACCGCCACCGCTCCCGGAGCCGCGGCCTCGATCGTGCCGGCGATGCGCGCGGGGTCACCCGATCCGGCGATGAGCACCTCGTAGCCCGCCGCCCGTGCCAGACGAGCGAGCACCTGGCCGACGCGCCCGGCGCCGATGATCCCGAAGACCCGGATCGGCCGCTCGTTCTCGCCCTGAGTGCTCACCGGCCCAGGCTAACGAGCGGCGTCGGGTTGCAGCATCCGTCCTCGCACCCGACGATGGGGGAATGGGGGATGCCGAGACCGACGGCCCGACCGCGGTCGAGCCCGATGCCGTCGCGCCGACGAAGCGCCGACGCAACGTCTGGGTGCTGGTCGCGCTCGTCGCCGTGCTCGTCGCCGGCGCCCTGACGGCGGCGTGGCTCCTGCGCCCGCCCGCCACCGAGGCGGCGCCGGCACCCATCCCCACCGCCACCGTGACGCCGACTCCCACGCCGACCCCGACACCGACGCCCACGCCGACCCCCACGGGTTTCGCCGCGAACACCGCGTCGTACGACGTGACGACGCTGCCGCAGGTCAACGTGTTCGCGGTCATCGCGGCCCTCCCGGTCGATGACGCCGCGTTCACCGCTCCGCTGCCGGTGCACGCCGCCGCGAGGGGCATCGGCGCCCCGGTCTGGGCTGACCCCACTGCCCAGCCGGTCGCCTACCTGCCGCACGAGTTCCCGTACGACGGCACGAGCGTGCCGGTGGTCGAGGAGCAGGAGAACTGGGTGAAGGTCCTGCTGACGGGGCGCCAGGCCGTGCCGTCCCAGGGCAACCCGGCGCAGACCACCGGCTGGATGCGCAAGACCGACGTCGACCTCGCCCCGACCGACGCGAGCGTCGTCGTGAGCATCTCGGGTCGCACCATCGACATCGTGCGCGCGGGCGTGCCCGAGCGCATCGCGTCAGACTTCGCTTGGGGCACCGACCGCACCCCGACCCCGCTCGGCCGCACGTTCATCATGACCACCCGCGTCGTGCCCGAGTACGCCTACACGCGCGGGCACCCCATCGTGTACCTGTCGGTGCAGTCGCCGACCCTCGACGGCTTCGGGGGAGCGGATGTCGCGGTCACGGCCTTCCACTACCACGACGACCGTTCGGGGCCGATCTCGAACGGATGCCTCCGCGTCGACCCGTCCGCGATCACGAAGCTGTCCGAACTCCCGCTCGGAACCCCGGTCATCGTCAACCCGTAACACCGTCCCACCCCAGGAGGATCCTCATGCAGCAGCGCGCACTCGGGCGCACCGGACGCTCGGTCTCAGCGATCGGCCTCGGAACCTGGCAGCTCGGCGCCGACTGGGGCGCCGTCAGCGAGGACGACGCGACGGCCGTGCTCGCAGCATCCGTCGATCACGGCGTCACGCTCTTCGACACGGCCGATGTCTACGGCGACGGGCGGAGCGAGTCGGTCATCGGCCGGTTCCTCGCCGCGCGACCCGGCCACGGCATCACCGTCGCGACGAAGATGGGCCGGCGCCTCGCGCAGGAGCCCGAGAACTACACGCCCGAGAACTTCCGCGCGTGGACCGATCGCTCGCGCGCCAACCTCGGCGTCGACACGCTCGACCTGGTGCAGCTGCACTGCCCGCCGACCGAGGTCATCGAGGACGACGCCACGTACGACGCCCTCGACGCGCTCGTCGCCGACGGTGCCATTGCCGCGTACGGAGTCTCGGTCGAGACGACGGCGCAGGCGCTCGCGGCGATCGCCCGCCCGAACGTGACGAACGTGCAGATCATCTTCAACCCGTTCCGCCTCAAGCCGCTCGACGAGGTGCTGCCCGCCGCCGAGGCCGCCGGTGTCGCGATCTTCGCGCGCGTGCCGCTCGCTTCGGGCCTGCTGTCGGGCAGGTACACCGCGCAGACGACGTTCGCCGCCGACGACCACCGCACCTACAACCGCCACGGCGAGGCGTTCGACCGCGGCGAGACGTTCTCGGGCGTCGATTTCGAGACCGGCATCCGGGCGGCGAACGAGCTCGCCGAAGCCCTGCCCGATGGCGTGTCGCTGCCCGCTGCGACCCTCGCCTGGATCGCCTCCCGCCCCGGCGTCACGAGCGTCATCCCCGGTGCGCGCAACGTGCGGCAGGCCGAGTCGAACGCGGTCGCCGCGGCACTCCTCGACGAGGGTTTCGACCTCGCGGCGTTCGACCGTGCCGTGCGCGACGTCTACGACCGCGACCTCCGCGCTGCGATCCACCCGCTCTGGTGACCCGCCGCCTCTGAATCACGGATGCCTCGACCCCGCGCAGCGCGCAGGGCCGAGGCATCCGTCTCCGGGGGGGCCTTACGGCGTCGGGTAGTCCACCACGAACTGCGGGGCGCCGACGTGGTTCATGTCGGCCGCGCCGCCCACGCCGTTCACGACGTGCTGGATCGTGCCGGCCGACAGGTTCACCGTCATGATGTGGTGCAGCGTCACGCCCGGCGTCTCCGGCACCTCGAACCCGTTGGCCGTCAGGATCGACGGGTTGTTCTGGTTGAACACGTACACGCCGGCGCCGTCGAGCTCGTGGTTCTTCACGTGGTCGGCGACCTTGTAGCCGGGGTAGCCGAGCGTGCCGTTCGGCTGCGTCCAGTCGGCCTGCGTGGGCGGGTCGTAAGGCAGCTCGTTCTGGTACAGGATGACGCGGCCGTTCTCGCCGTTCCAGACCGTGTTGTACGTCTGGAAGTGCTCAACGAACAGGCCCGTCGCGGTCACGTCGTCACCGTTCACGATGACGCCGGTGGTGCCGGTGTTGGTGTTCCAGCGCTGGGTGTCGCCGTTGACGCCGTTGTTCGGGTCGAAGCCCTCGATGCCGTGGTCGCCGCGCCACACCCAGGTGTGGTCGATGAGCACGTCGTCGGCGTTCACCTCGAGCGCGGTCGTGGTCTTGCCGACGTGCGGGCCGCCGACGCGGAAGTACACGTCGCTCAGCGTGATCGGGTTGTTCGCGTCGAGCTTCTTGTTCCCGTTCGGGTATCCGACGCGCAGCAGCACCGGCGACAGCTTCGTGCCCGCGTCGATGGTGACGCCCGCGACGACGATGCCGTCGGCGTCCTTCACCTCGAGCGGCACCGCGCCGTTCACCGCGGTGAGGGTCGCGTGCCCGAGGCCGAGCACGACGGTGTTCGCGCGCTTGACCTGGATCGACTGGGCGACGTCGTAGATGCCCGGCGTGAGGATCAGGTGCTGGCCGCGCGCGAGCGCGTTGTTGATGTCCTTCACCGAGTCCGACGGGGTCGCGATGTAGAAGTCGGTGATCGGGATGCTGCACCCCGCCGTCTCACCCGCGCCCCAGCTGGTCCCGCTCGTGTCGCGCTGTGCCGCAGGCACCCGCACGTTGTAGCGGCCCTCGTCGTCGACGTAGAGATACGGCTTCTCGCGGCTGACCGGCGTCTCGTCGACCGTCGTGTAGGTGGGGTCGGGGAACGCCGAGTCGTCGGGGGCGCCCACGACGCCCGAGAAGACCTGGTTCCAGACGCCGTTCGACCAGCCGGCGACCTCGCTGTTGCGGATCAGCCACTGCTGCTGCGAACCATTGATGACGAACGGCAGGCGCGAGTCGGCGATGAACCCGCCGCTGGCGTACTGCGGACCGGCGGTGCAGTAGTCCATGAGCGAGAGGTTGGCGCCCGAGATGTCGAGGCGCCGCATCGACACCGCTTGCGAGACCGCCCAGAAGTTCGCGCTGGCGCGGCATCCGTCCTGGCCCGCTTTGTCGACGTCGATCGACAGATTCGAGATCGTGCGCCAGAAGTTCACGAGCGCGAGGCAGTTGCCGGTGCCGCCGCCTTCGAGGCAGCGGTTGTAGACCTCGACGCCGCCGTGGACCGTGACGTCCTCGGGCGACGCACCGAGCCCGGCGACCTCGGTGTAGTAGCCGACCTTCACCTGCAGCGGGTCGGCGGCCGAGCCGTACTGGCCCGGCAGGAAGTAGACGGCCTTGCGCGTCGTGCTCATCTCGGCGTCGACCTGCTGCGCGTGCAGCGCGTCGAGGTCGGCCTGGATCGCGTCGACGGGCGTGCCGGGGGAGTAGATCGTGACGTTCGGGCCGAAGTCCGGGTGGAACGGGTCGACCGCGCGCGGCGGCGCCGCGACGGCCGGAGTGGCCAGCAACGCGCTCGCGATGAGTGCGGTGCCGGTGACCACTGTGCCTACGCGCAGGGCGCGGGCGCGCTGGGAAACGGGGGCGGGCATGGGGAGTCCTCTCCGTTGAGGGTGAGCCCGGCGGAATGCCGATTACTTACCGGACTGTAACCAAACGTGGGAGCGGTCTCAAGAGGCAGTTTTCGGCGAGCGCTTGCTGATTCGTTTCAGAAGTCGAGGCGCATCACGAGCCGTCGTTTCGTCGGGTGCGTGACCTCGCGGAACCCTGCGGCGAGGAACGGCCCGACCGGCCCGACGCTGAGTTCGTCCCAGACGACCTTCTTGCCGTCGGTGACCATCGGGTACCCCTCGACCGCCGACGCGCCGCGCGCCCGGGCGTGCTCGGCCGCCGCCGCGATGAGTGGGTACGTGATGCCCTCACCCCGGTGGCCCTTGCGCACGACGACGCACGCGATGGCCCACACCGACTCGTCGTCGGGGTCTTCGTCGCGACCCTGCCACGGCACGGGCGACCCGCGGACCCGCCCGTACACCCCACGCCGATCGACCGCGCACCACGCCACGGGCTCGTCGCCGTCGTAGGCGACGATGCCGATCGTCTCGGTCGCGCGCGGGTCGTCGCAGTGCGTCTCGGCGCGGAGGATCGCGCGGCGTTCCGCCTCGGGCATGTGCCACCAGTCGTGGTCGCCGAGGCGCTGACGCTGGCATTGGCACCGCCCCGCGGCGCCCGTGAGAATGGCTTGCAGGTCGTCCCACGAGGCCTCGTTGGCGGGAGCGAAACGCAGTCCGTCCATGTCGGCAGGGTATCGCCGGGGGCAGACACGCCGGGGGTATGGTGTGGCTTGTGCCCCTCGCCCCTCGCGTCGCTGTGGTCATCCCCTGTCGCAACGACGCGGGCTACCTCGACGCGTGCTTGGCCGCACTCGCCGCGCAGACGCACCCCGCCGACCTCGTGATCGTCGTCGACAACGCGAGCACGGATGCCTCGGCCGCCGTCGCCCGGGCGCACGATGCCGTCGTGGCATATGAGCCGTCGATCGGCATCTGGCCGGCCGTCTCACGGGGTTACGACGCGGCCCTCGAGCACGCCGACATCATCGCGCGGCTCGATGCGGACTCCCGCCCGCACCCCGACTGGATCGCGCGACTCGTGCGCGCCTTCGTCGCCGACCCCACCCTGGGCGTGCTGACCGGCGGCGCCGAGTTCTACGGCGGCACTCCCGTGCAGAACTACCTCGGCGAGCGTTGGTACATCGGCGGCGGGCACTACTGGATCAAGAAGTGGCTCGGCATTCCGCTGGTGTTCGGCTCGAACTTCGCGATGCGCACGCGCGTCTGGGAGCGGGTGCGCGACCAGGTCGACCGCGGAAACGCCCGCATCCACGACGACCTCGACCTCACGATCCGGCTGCGTTCGTCGGACGGCGTCAGGTTCGATCCGCAGTTGCGCATGCCCGTGTCGGCACGCCCGGTGCAGACGCTTTCCGGCCTGTCACGCAGGGTCTTCCGGGTCGCCTCGACGTTCGCCGCGAGCTGGCCGGAGGGTGCCCGTTGGCGCCGGGCCGAGCCGTCTCGGGTGGCGTCGGCCTCAGGGGAGTGGGCTCCCGACGGCGACGACTGGGCGCCCGAGTACGGCCGCTGACCCTGGGCTTCAGCCGCCGAAGGCGGGCGCGGTGAGGTAGACGTACGCCGCGAGCACGAGGACGTTCACGCCGACCGTGCCCCAGAACGCGCGGCGGAACGACCGCTTGCGGGTCTTGTGGCGGAACACCTGCTGGGCGACGAGTGCTCCCGGCCAGCCGCCGACGAGCCCGAGGATGAGCAGCGTCTGCTCCGAGATTCGGTTCGCCTGGCGCCGCGCGGCCGCCTTGTCGATGCCGTAGGCCGCGAACGCGACGATGCTCGCGGCGCCGTAGAGCACCGGCACCCACCACGCGAGCTCGAACACGAAGTACGCACCCGCGAGGGCCGCGGCGAAGACGATCAGTGTGATCCAGCTGAGCGCCGCGGGCAGCGGTTTCGAGAGGTCGCGACCGGGTCGCTCCGTGGTGGCGAGGGGAGCGCGAGGGCGCGGGTTGGGCATGCGCACGATCTTATGGGGGAGGGTCGGCGTACGGTGTCAGCATGCATGAGCTCACCGAAGAGGCGCTGGTCGCAGCATCCGTCGATGTCGCGTGGCGGGAATTCACGGTCGCGGGTCGTCTGTCGGAGTGGTTCTGGCCGCCGCGCTTCGAGACGACCGCGGTCGTCGAGCTGCGCGAGCTCGGTCGGTGGGAGGTGCGGTCGGTGCCCGTCGACATGGCCGTCGAGGGCACGGTGCTCACCTTCGAGGCGCCGCGCGCGCTGCGACTCGGGTGGCGGTGGGCGGGGGAGGAGCACACCACCGATGTCGAGATCGAGCTGCAGTCGGCGGCGGATGCTGCCACCCGCGTGATCGTGCGGCACTCCGGTTTCGCGACCTCGGAGGAGCGCGACAACCACATCGACGGCTGGTCGAGCTGCCTGCAGCGCCTGGTGGATCGCCACGGCGGGGCACCCGGCGAGCACCTGTGATCATCGAGTTCGAGGGCGACGTCTTCCGCTGGGATGCGCGGGAGGATGCGGCCTGGTTCTTCACGTCCGTGCCGCCCGAGTTGAGCGAGGAGATCCGCGAGATTCCGCGCCCGTACCGGGGCTTCGGCTCGGTGCGCGTGCGCGCGCAGATCGGCGGGAGCGAGTGGACGACGTCGATCTTCCCCTCGTCGGACTCGGGTTCGTACGTGCTGCCGCTGAAGAAGGCGGTGCGCGATGCCGAAGGGCTGGTCGACGGGGGACCGGTGACGGTGCGGCTCGAGGTACTCGACGGCTGATCGCGTTGTGCTCCAGGTTCCCCGGCTCCGGTATGTTTGCGCTCGAGAATCATTCTGCTGGGGAGCATGATGTCGGACGGGTCTCAGGGGGGACCGCCGCCCGGTTGGTACGCGGACGCAACGCGCGCTGACCGCCTGCGGTGGTGGAACGGCGCTGCGTGGACGGAGGACTACCGTCCGGTGACGATGGATGCTGCCGCTGGGGTGGCGGCGGAGGTCGAGGGCGGTGCTGGGTCGGCGTCGGCGGCGGCGCCGCTGAGCCGGGCGCAGTTGCGTGCGCGGCGGGCGGCGGATGTGGCGCCCGCGGGTGCGGGTGCGGGGGCGGAGGTGGAGTCATCCGTTCCGGTCGAGGTGGAGCACGAGGAGCAGCATGCCGCGGCGGTGTGGCCGGCTCCCTCGTCGCTGGCTGAGCCCGCGGTGGCGCGGGACGAGGCATCCATCGATGCGCCCGCCGTTGTGCGAGAACCTGAAGCGCCTGAATCCTCGCCAGCACCGGCTGTCGCGCCGTCGCCGGGTGCCCCGGCCTCGCCTGAGATCGTGACGAACGGTGCTCGGGCCGCGAAGGCCGAGGTGTTCCCCGACCAGATCGCGCCGCGACGTGCAGCACCGGTCGATGATCGGCTGCCGACGCCGATCGTGTACCAGCCGGTGTCGAGTTCATACGTGGGAGAGATGCGTCCGCCGCTTCCCGAGGCTGCGCCGGCGAACGTCCCGGCGCGCGCGTCGATCGTGCTGCTCGTGGTGGCCGCGCTCGGTGGTCTGGCGGTCGTGTTCTGGCTGAGTAGCTCGAACGAGTCAGTGGCAGGTCTGGTCAGCCTGGTCAGCGTGGCCTTCGCGGCGGGTGCGTTCTTCCTCGCGATCGGCGGGCTGATCGTCGCCACGCAGCGTTCGGCGAGCAGGCTCTTGTCGGGCATCGCGATCGTCGTGTCGATCGGGCTCGTGGTGTGGCTCGCGATCGTCGCGACGCAGCAGGCGCTCGCGATCCTGAACTGAGCCGCGCGGAATCCAGGCGTCCTCTGGAGTGAACGTCTGATGCCTGGGCTGCGCGGTGTGCCGGGTGGGCTCAGAAGGGTGGCGGGTCGACGGGCACCGTCAACGACGTGGGTGACACCCACCATTTCGCACCGGTGATTTCATCGCGGTAGAGCACCCATCTGCTCTTGGTCTTGATCACATGATGACGTTTGCAGAGCGGACAGAGGTTGGTGTCGGCGGTCTTGCCGCCGTACTGCCAGTCGAGAATATGGTCCATGTCGCAATCTCGGGCGGATTGCATACATCCGGGGCCGGTGCACACCTGGTCGCGGACCCCGAGCCACCGCCGCAGCGGCTTCGGAACGGGGTATGTGGTGCGGTCGACGTCGAGAACTGTGCCGGTGACGGGGTGGGTGAGGATCCGGACCCAGCTGGATGCCTCGCCCGCGAGCCGCCGCGCGGTCTCGGTGTCGATCGGGCCGTAGCCGTCGAGTGTGGCGGGCTCGTCGTCGTGTCCGAGGAGGGTCATGACCGGCACGGTGATCGCCACAGAAGCGCGCGCACGCCAGGCGCCGGTCTCGGGGTTGTTCGACATGCCTCGGGTGATGAGGTCGAGCACGAGGTCGGTGCGAAGTTGAGCGAGCGTGCGCTCCTCGCCCTCCTGCGCGCGCAGGTGTCGCGCGTGCGCGTCTGTGTATCGCTCGACGGCGATCACGTCGTCGGCCGACGCGAACACGGTGAACGACGCCATGCCGTCGGCCTCGCACTGGAACCAGGTGTTCCGCTCGTCCTTCGCACGCTTGTGCCGCTCGTCGATGTGCTCGGGGTGCACGCGCTCGCGTACGACGCGGGCGCGGAGACGGAACTTTCCCGGCACGAGGGTCTGCGCCGACCCCTCGAGCTGCTCGTCGAACTTTGCCCACGCGTCCTTTGCGCGCGCGGGAAGCGTGGCCGCCTGCGCAGCCGCCGCCGCCGCGTTCTGTGCGACGACGCGCCCCGACCGGAACGCTCTCCAGATCTTCGGGCACCGCTCCCGCAGGGTGTCGGCGTGCGCGGCACGGGTGCGGACCATGGTTTCTGACATCCTCAGTCGCACCGAGATCTCCAACGCCGCGGCGCGCACCGCGATATCCCGCCGCTCAGCGCGGACGACCGCCGTCGATCGCCCCTGAGGATCGAGCCACGCCGGGTCCAGGGTCGGGTCCGGCCCCATCCACGGATCAGGGCATGCCGCAGCGTCTCTCAGCGCGTTCGCGATCGCGGCATACTCGTCCGCGATCAACACGCGCGCTCGGGCGTTGATCCCTTCGAGCTCGTTCATCGCCGCGGCGAGAGCTGCGCCGCTTCCCTCGAACTCATCCAGCTCGAACGCGGGCATTTCTTCGCCCGGCTCGAGCACATCGCACGGATCGAAGAAGGACTCGGGATCGTATCCCCAGAGTTCCGGATCGTCGGCCGGTGATGAGATGTTCACATATTCAGACTATGAGAGGGTTCCGACATTCGAGCGAATACTCGAACGAAGAGAGCCCAGGTATCGCTTGCGAATCCTGACGGTCATCAGTCGGCATGATGGATGCCGTGACCCCGGGTGAATCACCGTCGCCGGCGCCGCGCCGCTTGCGGTCGGCCATGTTCGTCGACTTCGACAACGTCTATTCGCTGTTGCACCGCCTCGATCCGGAGGCGGCCAAGACGTTCGCGGAGGACCCTTCGCGGTGGGTCGGTGACCTGAGCCGAGGGTCGGATGCCGATGGCCCGTTCGTGCGGCGATTCCTGGTGCAGAAGTGCTACCTCAACCCCGATCCGTACTCGCGGTATCGTCCCAACTTCACGCGCGCCGGCTTTCAGGTCGTGGACTGCCCGTCGCTCACCCAACGCGGCAAGTCGAGTGCCGACATCAACCTCGTGCTCGACGCCATGGATGCGCTCGCGGCATCCACCCGGTTCGATGAGTTCGTCTTCCTCTCGGCCGACGCGGACTTCACGCCGCTCGTGATCCGCTGCCGCGCAGCTGACCGCCTCGTGACGATCGTGACACCCGGCCCGGCGGCCGCCGCGTACCGATCCGTCGCCGACTCCGTGGTCTCGGCGGACCTGTTCCTCCGCCTGCTGAGTGCGACCACGCCACAACCGGTGCTCGAGGCGCCCGTGCTCGTCACGCCCGAGGGGGCAGCCGAACCGCTGGAGCGCAGCATCCCATCACCTGTTCTCGCGACGGATCCCGTCGCAGTGGTGAGTCAGCTCGTGCTCTCGGCCGATCGGCCCGTCGCGCTATCGACGGCTGCGACCGCTGCGATGCAGTCGGATCCGTCGCTGCGCGAGTCGGCCTGGGGCGGCGCCGGCTCGTTCACCGCGTGGATGCAGCAGTTCGCGCCGCACCTCGCGCTCGACACGCGCACGCCGGGTTACGTGTGGGATCCGGCCCGCTTCAGTGACGCCGACCTCAAGGGTGCGCCGGCAGTCGTGGCGACGAACGGCCAGCGCGACTCCGGGTTGACCGAGCTGCAGCGACGGGTCGTGGCGATCACCGAAGTTCCGGGACTCGGGGAGTCCGAGTACCGGCTGGTGCTGGAGCAGCTCGCCTTCGATCTCGCGCTGTTCCCGTTCAGCCGCACCGACACGTCGAAGCGTGTGCGCGACGAGTGCGCCAAGAGCGACACTCCGATCGGCCGGGGCGCGATCAGCTTCGTCATCAACGGTCTGATCTTCGCTGGCGCCGACCTCGAGGCCGAGCCGTCGTCAGAGCAGCTCGCGGCGGTGTGGACTGAGAACGTGCTCGGGCTCTGCCGCGGCGCGCGCCTCGAGCTCGACGAGTCCGACCTCGGTGAGATCTCCACGTGGGTGAGCGGGGGACTGGTGGCTACGAGGGCGGACGGATGACGCGATCCCGCGTGATTCCGGGTCGGGGGCTGAGCCTTTCCTGAGGCAACCCAGCATGCGTCTGCATTGACTTTTGCGGGCTCGATCTCGGATGCTTCTATGCGGGAGGGGATTCACGCACAGCGCGTGTGTCTCAAACCCAGCTCTAACAGAGTCTGGGATGTGTTACTGGGGTGTTTGAGACCGGCGCGCTTTGGCGCGCGTCGGTCGGTTAGAGCTGACCTTTCAACTCACACTGGGGAGAGACGCGCCATGCGTGCATTTGTCAAGAACTATCTCGACGCGATGAATCGACGTCGCGAAGAGAACGGCGAGAACGGGTTCTCACTGATCGAACTGATCGTCGTGGTTGTCATTCTCGGAATCCTGGTCGCGGTCGCGATCCCGATTTTCCTTAACGTGCAGCAGACTGCCAAGGACAACTCGCTCAAGTCTGCTGCTGCCAACGGAGCGACCGTCGTCGCCTCTCAGATTGCGAAGGGTTCGGAAACGGACATCGGATCTGCGCTGACCAAGAGCAGCAATACTGATTACACCCTCAGCCTCGCTGAGCCGGCGGCCGCGGCAGACGCAACGATCGACAGCTTCTGCGTCAAGGCTGAAGCGACCAGTGCGGGAGCACTTAAGGGCGGCACCACTGCATACTCCGGACCGAGCTGCTCGAGCGCTACTGCGCCGTAACTCTCCACCCGGATCACTAGGGTCGGGGCCCGAACCCGGCCCTAGTGGCATTAATTGCTGATGGATTCTGCCGCTTGGGGAGGTGCGCGGGATGAGCGGTCGTAGCTCTGATGCTGAGGGGTTCAGCCTCGTCGAGGTAGTAATCGCGATGCTCTTGCTTGGGCTCGTTGCGGTAGCGATCTTGCCAGCGCTGTGGCAGGGACTAACGGTTGCATCTCAACAGTCGTCGACCGCCACTGCGACGCGCTACATGAACGCGCTCGTTGAACAGGCACGTGAGACGCGCACCTGCGACTACCTCGGTTCGATTGCGGGGCTTCCTCCAAAGATGGACGGCCGGGGCAGGCAAATGACCACGGACAAGAGCACTTCATCGGGATGCGGGTCGGGCGCGACCGCGACTCTAACCGTCGTCGTCCAAGTTGACGGCAAATCGCTCGCTACGACAACCGCTTTGATCCTTATTCCATGAACGAGCACAACCAGCGGCGTTCGGATGAGACCGGCTTAGGCCTCATCGAGTTGATCGTCGCCATCGTCGTAAGCGGGATTGTTCTGATCGTGATTGGCACGATGTTGGCAAACTCATGGTCAGCGCAGCAGAAAGTATTGGGTGTCACAGCGGCGACGAACCGTGGCCAGGTCGTGAGTTCTGCGATCGAGCGAGCTGTCCGCAACTCGCTGGATATGAGAATCACTGACGCGGCAGATACTCCGCTTGCCGCGGGCGGGAATGGGGCTGTCCTGTGGGTCCGGACGTCACTTGGCGGTGACGAACGCTGTCAGGGTTTCAGATTCGTGGATGGTGGCGTGCAAGCGGCGGCGACATCGGCGGCGAAATTGCCGGCATCGATCAGTTGGTCGAAGTGGTCGCCGCCGTTCACTACGACGGCGTCCAGCGCGCCGTTTTCGCTGATTGCCTCTAGAGAACTCAAGTACGCGTTCAAAGTCGAGACCGGAGTCGCGCCGGTGGACTTCGCCGGCACGATTGCTGTCAGGTCGGATCCGCTGAGCACGACCGAGAAGGGGATCAACGCATGTTGGTGATCAACCGGGGATGTGACCGGCCTCGCCGTGACGACGACATCGGCGCGGTGCTAGTCACCGTTGTTGTGCTGATGTTTGTCGGTTTCGTGATCGTGGCTATCGTCGCGGCAGCCTCGATCTTCACGATCGGCGCGAACGCGGGAAATAAGGATCGTACGGCTGCGTTCATCGCAGCCGAGTCTGGTCGCGACGTCGCAAGGCAACGGCTCATGGCAGTGGCTGCGGGGGCTCCCTGCAATTCAGGGACGCTCATTGCTTCAGTCTCAGCCTCGCCGAGTTACAGCTTCGACATATATACGACCAGCGCTACTGCGCCAACGACTGCTTCGAACCCGCTCACCCTCCCTGGCTTGACGAAGGCGTGCCCGACCGATACTACGACGCGTGTTGTCATTTCATCCACTGGTGTGGTCAACGCTGGAAAGTCGAATGAGGCAACGACCAACATCGCGACGGTCTACTCCTGGGATCGAGTGCAGAAGAGCCAACCCGGCGGCACGGTTGCGTACTTCGACGGACAATTTAAGGCGACGCAGTCCGACTACGCAGGCGACCTTGTCATCCGCGAGAACTCTTACGAGTGCAACAGCGGGTCGAACATCGTTGGTGATTTGTGGGTGTTGGGGGGCGCCTCTGGGAATGTCGGGGGGAACGTCGAGATTAGCACCGGCTGCAACGTGACCGGCAGCATTTACGCGAGGGGCAAGGTCTACACCAAGGGAGGCGGTGGACAGGGCGGAGTCAACATAGGCGGTGACATCGTTACGCAGAAGGGTGACATCGATATCGACGTGAACGGCATGACGATTGGCGGCTCGATGTTCAGCGGGCGCGACGTACTGCTCAAGCAGAGCGGAACCGTGAAGAACATCACGGCCGTTGGCTCGGTGAGCATGGGCGGTTGGACTCTCACTGGCACGAAGACCTCACCAGCAGCAGCCCCAGTCTTTGACCCCACCCTCGACAAGGTCTGGGAGATCACGAAGTGGATGGATCTAGGGGCGTCTAACTGGAGCTCACAGGTCTCCACTGAGGTCAAGAACGCCTGCTCTCTGAGCGCGGCAGAGCAAGCGAACCCTGTAGGGCTTCTCGACGATTCGACTGCACGGCTTGTGCTCGACTACACGGCTTGCAATCCTGCGGTCGCGCTCGGTGCGGGAACGCTGACGAGAGATGTGGTGATGCTCTTCGCAGCCAATGCGCAAATGAGGGGATCCGTCTCAGGGGTTCTTACTTCCACGTCCGCATCGCAGGTGCTGCTCGTACACATCGACAAGACCCTCAGCAACAACATTCCTGACTGCGGGAACACGGTGACCGACAAGAAGGGCGTCACAACGAACGTGGCCGATACGTTCGACGTCGATTTCAAGAATCCGACCGTGAGGATCATGGTGTACTCGGCTTGCGGCCTGACAGGTCAGCTCAAGCAGGACTTCACAGGACAGATCTATACGAATGCCGATAACACGACGCGTTCGAATCACTCGCTTTTCACGTGTGCACCGATGTCTTGGGTGCCCGCGATCAACAATCTGAGCTGCACCATCAAGGGGAACGGCGGCGCTGCGGGCAGCACGGTGACGACGATCTCGCTCGGCGATCCGATGGTTTTCCAGACCGAGCTCTCGGCTAAGTTCACACCGTGATGCAGAGATGACTGGACTCGTGATCTTCCTCGTCATCGTGGCGGGGATCCTCGGCCTCCTCATCGGGTCGTTCCTCAACGTCGTCGCGTACCGCGTTCCGGCGAAGATCTCGCTCCTCCGAGAGAGCCGGTGCCCGCACTGCGACACGGCGATCAAGCCGTGGCAGAACGTACCGGTGGTCTCGTGGCTCGCGCTGCGAGGTAAGTGCGCCAACTGCAAGGCGCCCATCTCGGCGCGTTACCCGATCGTCGAGGCCGTCACCGGTATCGCGTTCGCGGTGGTCACGTTGTGGGCGCTGGGTTCGGCGGGCGTGACGACCGGGCAAGCGCTGACCGCCACGGAAGCGTGGGCCCTCGCGCTCGTCATCGTCGCGTACCTCTACTTCGCGGCGATCTCGATCGTGCTCACGCTCATCGACCTCGACACTCACCGACTGCCGAACAGCATCGTGCTGCCCAGCTACCTCGTGGCCGGCACCCTGTTCACGATCGCCGCGTGGTTGACCGGCGAGTGGGGACTGCTGCTCGTTGCGGGCATCGGCATGGCAGCGATGTACCTCTTCTATTTCCTGCTGCGCGCCGCACGGCCCGGCGGGATGGGCGGGGGAGACGTCAAACTCGCCGGCGTCATCGGCATCTACCTCGGGTGGCTGGGCTGGGGTGCGCTCGCTGTCGGCGCCTTCGCGGCGTTCCTCTATGGCGGAGTGTTCGGCATCGCGCTGATGCTGCTTCGCCGCGCTGGTCGCAAGACCGCCATTCCGTTCGGGCCGTGGATGATCCTCGGGGCCTGGACAGGAGTTTTCGCCGGCGAAGCCGTCGGCAAGTGGTACGTGAATCTCTTCGTGGGCGCCTGACGCTCACGGTCTTTGGGGAAGGGGAGAAATCATGGGGAAGACCATCGTGGGGTTGGAGGTGACCGAAGAGAGTGTCCGCGCAGCGGAGATCTCACTCGGTCGCAGACCCCAGCTCGTCGCGTACGGGGAGGTGCCGCTGCCGCCCGAGGCAGCGCGCGACTCGGAGGTGCTCGACTCGGGCGCCGTCGCGGTTGCGCTGCGGCAGCTGTGGACCGGCGCGAAGTTCCGAAGCAAGGACGCCGTGCTCGGCGTCGCGAGCCGCCGCATTCTCGTGCGTGAGTACACGACTCAAGCGATGCGGCCTGACCTGCTGCGCGAGGCGCTCCCGTACCAGGTGCAGGATCTGCTGCCGGTGCCGGCGAGCCAGGCGGTGCTCGACTTCTTCCCGCTGTCGCAGGAGGGCGACCAGGTGTCTGGCCTGCTCGTCGCGGCGGTGTCGGAGAACATCGAGCAGATCATCTCGACCCTCGCGAAGGTCAAGGTGCGCGCGCAGGCGGTCGACCTCGCGGCCTTCGGGCTTGCGCGGGTCACGGCCCCGCTCGCGTCGCCCGACGACACCGTCGCGACAGTCAGCATCGGTGACCACACGACGCAGGTTGTGATCTCGCGCGGCGGCGTTCCGCTCTTCGTGCGCCTGCTGCCCATCGACGTGGCCACCGCCGCCACGCGGCGCCACAGCGCTGAGGTCGTCGAGCCCGAACTGGAGCTCGCCGCCGTGACGGCGGGCAACGGCCATGGCAACGCGGCCGCTCTCGGTGCCGCCAGCCGCACCCGCGGCGCGATCCGGGCCGCGACGCCGCCCGGTGTCTCCGACCTCGCCGCACGGCTGCGCAGCACCCTCGCGTTCTTCGGCAGCCGTCCGAACTCCGCGCCGCTGACGCGGATCTTCGCCACGGGCGCCGGAGCGGCAGTCGAAGGCGTGATGTCCGCGCTGACCTCGGCGATCGACACACCGATGACGATCGTCTCGGTCGGTGACGTGCTCTCGATGTCGACCCCGCCGCCTGCCGGCGAGGTCGCGCTGAGTCTGGTCGGCACCGTCGGCATCGCACTCGGGGAGGCAGGCAAATGACCGCCATTCCCGTCCCGTTCTCGGGCGCGCCCCGCGTCAACCTCATGCCGCGCAGCGAGATCGCGCGGCGCGAGCGCGACTCGCTGGTGCGGCTGTGGGTGTGGATCGTGCTCGGCGCGATCATCGTCGCAGCGCTCATCATCGCCGGCGCCTTCGCGTTCAAGTTCTTCGCCGACCAGCGTCTCGTCGCGGAGCAGGCGCGAACGAACGCGCTCCTCACCGAGATCGCCTCGCTGTCGGAGGTGAGCCAGGCGCTCGCGACCGAGTCCGAGCTGACGGACTTCCGCACCGATGCCATGGCAACCGACCTGGCCTGGACGCCCGTGATCGCCAAGATCTCGAGCATCCTGCCCGCCGACACGACCATCACCGGCGTCGACTTCGCAGTCGGCGGCGCGCCGCAGGGCGATGACCCCACCGCTGAGCAGGGGGTCGTCGGCACCGTCACCTTCGACAGCGCGACGCCCATCGACATCGTGCCGCTGATCCGGGCGCTCCGCGGCGTCGACGGGGTCTTCTACGCAGACGGGCAGTCGGTGACCTCGAGCCAGGTGTCGGCGGGGCAGTACTCATACCTCCTCAATGTCGAGTTCGACCAGTCCGTGTACTCGAACCAGTACGCGGCGGAAGAAGGGGGCGAGTGATGCCCAAGCACATCGTCACCGCGATAGGACTCATCGTCTCGCTCGGCGTCATCGCTCTCGGGGTGTTCCTCGTCGCGATGCCCCTGTACTTCCAGGCCGTGGCCGTCGACGGACAGACGGCGACCGTCGCGAGCACCAATGCGCTCTACCAGGCGCAGGTCGACGAACTCACCGCGCAGCAGGAGAACCTCGACCAGATCAACGCTGACGTCGCCGACCTGCGCGCCCAGATTCCGGCGGCCGGTCAGCTCGACGACGTCTTCGAGGTCGTCGCACATGCGGCCGAGGCATCCGGTGCTCAGATCACATCCGTCACCGCCGGAGAGCAGGTCGCCTACGCGACCCGCACCGGCGCGACGGAGGGCGCGGCTGCCGCGGTGCCCGCACCAGCGCCGGAGGCGACGGATGCTGCGGCCGACACGACCGCCGGAACGACACCGGATGCCGCGGCCGCGGCGCCGGACACCTCGACGGCCGCGGGTCGCCAGCAGGTGGACTTCACCATCAGCGCCACCGCCGGGGACATGGAACAGGCGACCGCGTTCGTCGACGCACTGCGCGCCGGCCCGCGCCTGCTGAACAGCATGGCCGTGACGATGACCCAGAGCGGCGAAGGCACCGTCGACATCACGGTCACCGCCCTGACCTACGTCGACGCGGAAGGGTGAGGACGATGGAGACCCTCGACTTCGAAACGCTCCTCGCGCGCGGCGCGCGCCACCGCGCGTCGGACGTGCACATCACCGCGGGCGCGCCGCCACTGCTGCGCGTCGACGGCGACCTCGTCCCGGTGCCGGGGTACCCCGATGCGCTCTCGGAAGAGTGGGTGGAGCGCACCGCGTTCGACCTCATGACCGAGGGTCAGCGCGCGGAGTTCCTCGAGCACGGCGAGGTCGACCTCGCCCACGCGACGCCCGGCATCGGACGGTTCCGTACCAATGTGTACCGGCAGCTCGGGTCGATCGCGATCGCGCTGCGCTACATCCCCGACCGTGTGTACTCGCTCGAAGAGCTGGGCGCACCGACGATCGCGCGCGACCTCGCGTTGCGCCCGCGCGGACTCGTCCTGCTAACTGGTCCAACCGGCTCGGGCAAGTCGACGACGCTCACTGCGATGGTCGACATCGTCAACCAGCTCGTGCCGGCGCACATCGTCACGATCGAGGACCCGATCGAGTTCCACCACCAGTCCAAGCGTTCTCTGGTGCACCAGCGCGAAGTGGGACGCGACACGAATTCGTTCGCCGAGGCGCTGCGCCGCGTGCTGCGTCAGGACCCCGACGTGATCCTCATCGGCGAGCTGCGCGACCCCGAGTCGATCCGCACCGCACTCTCCGCGGCCGAGACCGGCCACCTCGTGCTCTCGACACTGCACACGCAGGGCGCCGCGAAGAGCATCAACCGCATCATCGACGTGTTCCCGGCCGACCAGCAGCACCAGATCCGCACGCAGCTCGGCGACACCCTGCAGGGCATCATCAGCCAGACGCTGCTGCCGCTCGCGCAGGTGAACGGACGAACGATCGCGACCGAGGTGCTCATCAACACCCCGGCCGTCGCCAACATGATCCGCGAGGGTCAGGTCGCACAGATCTATTCGGCGATGCAGGCGGGTTCCGAGATCGGCATGCACACGCTCGACCAGGATCTTCGGCGCCTCGTCTCCGAAGGAACCATCGCGCGCAACGTCGCGATGGACTTCGCGGTCGACCCGAAGAGCCTCGACGGCGTCTACATCAAGCCGCGCGACCTCGACGCGGAGGAGTGGGCGCACCACGCCGGCGAGTGGCGGCAGGCCGACCCCGCAGCATCCATCCCCGCGAATGCCGCGGCAGGAACAGGCATCGGCATGGGATCGCGCTTCGGCACACCCACCGTCGGCGGGCGGGTCGATCCGACCGCACGCGATGTCGAGTGGGGTGGCGTCGACGACCTCGCAGCGTGGACCACCGCGAACGAGGAGCGCTGACATGGCCGTCGTACAGGAATTCGTGTACCGCGCGGTCGACCCGCGTGGGGGATCCGTCGTCAAGGGCACGATCGAGGCGGCGAGTGAGTCGGCCGTCACAGGAAAGCTCAAGGCTCAGGGGCTCACGCCGCTCGAGGTGACGCTGAAGTCCAACACGGGGCTGAACCGCGACATCAAGCTGCCGGGTGCGACCAAGACGGTGTCGGCGCGGACGCTCGCGGTGTTCACGCGCCAGATGGCCGGTCTCATCAACGCTGGTCTGCCGCTCATGCGGACGCTCGCAATTCTGATCGAGCAGACCGACGACAAGAAGCTGCAGCCGGCGCTCGTGCAGGTGCAGGCCGATGTCGAGTCGGGGTCGTCGTTCTCGGCGGCGCTCGCGCGGCACCCGCAGACCTTCCCGCCGCTCATGCTGTCGATCGTCAAGGTCGGCGAGGCGGGTGGCTTCCTTGGGAGCGCGCTCGGCTCGATCGCCGACAACTATCAGCGTGAAGCCGAGTTGCACAACAAGATCCGGGCGGCGGTGACGTACCCGGCGATCGTGCTGGTGATCGCGATCATCGGCGTGCTCGTCATGGTGACGTTCGTCGTGCCGATCTTCGAGGGCATGTTCAAGGGTCTCGGTTCGTCGCTACCGCTGCCGACGCAGATCCTCGTCACGATCTCGAACAACATGTGGTGGATCATTCCGGCGATCATCCTCGTGGTGGTCGTCGCGCTGATCTGGTGGCGGGCCAACCGGCACACCGAGCAGTACCGCCGGTTCGTCGACCCGATCAAGCTGAAGATGCCCGTCTTCGGCAAGCTCACGACGAAGATCGCTGTCGCACGGTTCGCGCGGAACCTGTCGATGATGCTGAACGCGGGTGTGCCGATCATCCAGGCGCTCGCCATCGTCGGACAGGCGTCGAACAACTGGAAGATCGAGCAGGCCGTGCGCGACGTGCAGGAGTCGATCCGCCAGGGTCGCTCGTTCGCCGCGCCGCTCGCGAAGGCCGAGGTGGTCCCGGCGATGGTGCCGCAGATGGTGTCGGTCGGTGAGGAGTCGGGAACGCTCGTCGACATGCTCGCCTCGATCGCGGACTTCTACGAGGACGAGGTCGAGACCGCCACCTCGCAGCTGTCGTCGACCATCGAGCCGATCCTCATCGTGGGCCTCGGCATCGTCATCGGCGGCATGGTGATCTCGCTGTACCTGCCGATCTTCACGCTGTACGGGGAGCTCGCCAAACAGGCATAGAACTTGGGGGGACTCAACGGCCGGTGCGCAGGGCGCCGGCCGTTGAGTCTCTGCGGATCACACTGTGACGCGCAGCACCTCTTCAATCGTCGTGAGCCCCTGCGCGACCTTCGACCACCCGTCCTCGCGGAGCGAGATCATCCCTTGCTCGAGCGCCACCTGACGGATCTCCGATCCCGTCGACCGCGTCACGACCAGCGACTCGAGCTCGTCGCTCAGCGTCATCACCTCGTGCAGCGCAACGCGCCCGCGGTATCCGGTCCCGCTGCAGGCGGGGCATCCCACAGCTTTGAAGAGCTCGGGCACATCGGCAGGGTCGTGCGGGAAGCCGAGCGAGGTCAACACCTCCGAGGTCTCCACCAGCGGCTCCCGGCATCGCATGCACAGTCGCCGCGCCAACCGCTGGGCGATCACCGCCGACAGCGCCGTCGCCACGAGGAACGGCTCGCAGCCGATCTCGGTCAGACGGGTCAGCGCTGAAGGTGCGTCGTTCGTGTGCAGCGTCGACAGCACCAAGTGCCCCGTCAGCGCCGCCTCGATCGAGATGTTCGCCGTTTCGAAGTCGCGGATCTCACCGACCAGCACCACATCCGGGTCCGACCGCAGGATCGAACGTAGCGCGGTCGCGAACGTGAGCCCCGCGCGGTTGTTGACCTGCACCTGGTTGATGCCGGCGATGCGATACTCGACCGGGTCCTCGACGGTGATGACGTTGATCTTCGGGTTCGCGATCGAGCGAAGCGCCGTGTATAGGCTCGTCGACTTTCCCGACCCCGTCGGCCCCGTGGCCAAGATCATGCCGTGCGGCTTCGTGATCGCCTCGCGGAACCGCCTCTCGTTCGTGCTCGAGAACAGGAGGTCGCGCATGGACATGGTTTGACCGGTGTTGTCGAGGATGCGCATCACGATCTTCTCGCCCCACACGGTGGGAAGCGTCGCCACGCGGAGGTCGACGGTGCGGTTCTCGTGCGTGACCGAGAGGCGGCCGTCCTGCGGCTTGCGCTTCTCGGCGATGTCGATCGACGACATGATCTTGAGGCGCGAGATGATGCCGTCCTGGATCGCACGGTCGGCCTTCTGCATCTCGTGCAGCACACCGTCGATGCGGAACCGCACGGTCAGCTGCTTCTCGCCCGGCTCGACGTGGATGTCGCTCGCGCGGTCGTTGATGGCCTGCGCGATCAGCAGGTTCACGAACCGCACGATGGGGGCGGTGTCGTCCTGCTCCTCGAGGCTCTCGGTGAAGGCCGCCTCGGTGGCCTCGCTCGACTCCTCGATCGACATCGACAGCTCGCTGAGCTCTTCGTCCGACCGCAGGAACCGCTCGAACATGTTCGTCAGCGCGTCTTCGGCGACGACCACGGGCTCTACGAAGAGATCCGTGATCGAGGCGACGTCGTCGAGAGCCACGATGTCGGTCGGATCCAGCACGCCCACGGTCAGGCGGTCGCCGCGGCGATCCACCGGGATGAGGCTGTACTTGCGACAGAGGTTTCCGGGCACCATCGCGATCACGTTCGGATCGAGAGTGGTGTTGGCCAGGTCGACGTAGCGGTGGCCGGTGTGCAGTGCGATCGCCTCGGCGACCTGCGACTCGGTCACGAGCTTCGCGTTGACGAGCGCCCTCTGCAGCTCGGGCCCGTCACCCACCTCCGCGAGCGCGGCTGACATATCTGCTGCTCGTACGGCTCCGGTGAGCACGAGCGTCTGTGCAAGACCCCTCATGGTGATTCCCCTTATCCCCAGGGACATACTATGTGCCGCACGTCAACCCTGGGATGCTCCACCACGCACGCTCGATAGGGTCGTGCCATGGCGGACCTGATCGCGAAGCTGACGGCCTGGGCACTCTCCCTCCGACCGGTGCGCGTCTGGTTCCACTACCTCGAGCGCCGCGGTCCCATGCTGTCCGACAGCATCACGTACCGGTCGCTGTTCTCGGTGTTCGCGGGCGTCCTGCTCGGCTTCTCCTTCGCCTCGGTCTGGCTCGCCGACAACCCCGCTGCGTGGCAATCGTTGATCGATGCGGTGGATGCTGCGATCCCGGGCCTGCTCGGAACCGGAGACGACGGCCTCATCGATGTCTCCACGATCGAAGCTCCTGCGGGTCTCACGGTCGCGGGCATCCTCGCGCTGGTCGGTCTCTTCGGCGCGGCGATCGGCGCCATCGGGTCGCTGCGCGTCGCCCTGCGCTCGCTCGCCGACAAGGTGCACGACGACGTGTTCTGGATCTGGGTGATCCTGCGCAACCTGCTGCTGGCCATCGCGATCGGCGGCGGATTCGTGCTGACGGCCGGCGCGACCTTCATCGGCACGACGTTCGTCGGCGCGGCGCTCGACTGGCTCGGGATCAGCCACAGCGCAATGGCCGACTTCGTCACCCGCAGCGTGTCGATCGTCGTGGTCTTCCTGCTCGACATGGCGATCGTCGCCGTCGCGTTCGTCTCGCTCAGCGGCATGAAGGCGCACCCGGCGTCGCTCTGGTCGGGCGCGCTGATCGGCGCGATCGGACTGACGGTGCTGCAGCAGCTCTCGACCCTCTTCGTCGCCGGCGCGAGCGCGAACCCGCTCCTCGCGTCGTTCGCGTCGCTCATCGCGCTGCTGTTGTGGCTGAACCTCTCGGCACAGGTCATCCTGCTCGCGTCGACCTGGATCATCGTGAGCGAACGCCAGCGCGTCGACCGCGTGCGGGAGCGGTTCGGATCGCCGACGTTCGCCTTGCGGCGCGTGCGTCAGGCGGAGGATGCTGTGCGCGTGGCCACCGAAGAGCTCGAGCACGCGCGCGCCGACGCCGAGCGCGAGAAGGTCGCCGCCGGGGAGCGCGACAAGTCATGAGCGAGCGCGTTCCCACCTACACCGCCGACCAGGTGCGTGCGGCGGAACGCCCCCTGCTCGACGCCGGCACGCCGCTCATGCGCCGCGCCGCCGGGGCCCTCGCCGACGTCGTGCGCGCCGAGCTCGCGACCCCCGAGACCGTCGTCACGATGACCGGCGTGCTCGAACCCGTGATCCGCGAGACGCCGATCGCCCTGCGCCCGCGCGTGCTGGTGCTCGTTGGCTCC
>JAVBUG010000352.1:0-9220 GCA_031555515.1 Microbacterium sp.
GGCGGCGTGCCTGGAGGCCGTCGAGGGCGGCGTCGAGACCGCGGCCATCATCGACGGGCGGGTGCCGCACTCGGTGCTCGTGGAGATCTTCACCAGTAAGGGAATCGGAACAGAGGTGGTGCTCGGATGACGTGGCAGGACGATGCGGGGCGCGACCTCGTCAAGAGCTTCGGCGCTCGCATGCAGATGTTCGTGCGAGGTGAGGGCTCGTACCTCTGGGACGCCGACGGCAAGCGCTACCTCGACTTCCTCGCCGGGATCGCGGTCGACTCGCTCGGCCACGCGCACCCGGTGTTCGTCGACGCGATCGCGACGCAGGCCGCGACGCTCGCGCATGTGTCGAACTACTTCGCGACGCCGCCGCAGCTCGCGCTCGCGTCGACGCTCAAGCGGCTCGCCGGCACCGGCGACGAGGGTCGCGTGTACTTCGGCAACTCGGGCGCCGAGGCCAACGAGGCCGCGTTCAAGCTCGCCCGCCTGCACGGCGGCACCGAGCGCCCGCGCATCCTCGCGCTCACCGCCGCGTTCCACGGGCGCACGATGGGCACACTCGCCCTCACCGGCAAGCCGTACATGCAGGAGCCCTTCCTGCCGATGACGCCGGGCGTCGAGTTCATCGACTCGACGGTCGAGGCGCTCGAGGCGGCGATCGACGACCGCGTGGCCGCGCTCTTCGTCGAGCCGGTCAAGGGCGAGGCCGGCGTGCTGCCGCTCCCCGAGGGCTATCTCGCCGCCGCGCGCGAGATCACCGAGCGCCACGGCGCGCTCCTCATCATCGACGAGATCCAGACCGGCGCCGGCCGCACGGGCGAGTGGTTCGCCTTCCAGCACGAAGGCATCACCCCCGACGCGATCACCGTCGCCAAGGGCATCGGCGGCGGCTTCCCGATCGGCGCGCTCATCACGTTCGGCGCAGCGAGCGAGCTCTTCTACCCGGGCACGCACGGCTCGACCTTCGGCGGCAACGCGCTCGGCACCGCCGTCGCGGGCGCCGTGCTCGGCGAGATCGAGCGGGCGGAGCTGGTGCGCAACGCCGCGGAGCGCGGTGCACAGCTGCGCACGGCGATCGAGCGCATCGACTCGGATCTGATCGACGGATGCCGCGGCCAGGGGCTGCTCATCGGCATCGGGTTGACGCATCCTGTGTCCAAGGCTCTCGTGGCCGCCGCGCAGGAGCACGGTCTCGTCATCAACGCGCCGAACGACGAGACGATCCGCCTCGTCCCCGCCCTCACCATCGGCGACGTCGAGATCGACGAGTTCGTCGAGCTCTTCACGGCGACGCTCCGCACGGTCGAGGATGCGCTCGTGCTCGACGCTTCGACGGAGGTTTCCGCATGACCCGCCACCTGCTGCGCGACGACGACCTGACCCAGGCCGAGCAGGACGAGATCCTCGACCTCGCCGTCGCGCTCAAGAAGGACCGCTGGAAGCTCAAGCCCCTCGAGGGGCCGCAGACCGTCGCGGTCATCTTCGACAAGTCGTCGACGCGCACGCGCGTCTCGTTCGCGGTCGGCATCGCGGACCTCGGCGGCTCGCCGCTCATCATCTCGACAGCCAACAGCCAGCTCGGCGGCAAGGAGACCCCGGCCGACACGGCCCGCGTGCTCGAGCGCCAGGTGGCGGCCATCGTGTGGCGCACGTACGCGCAGGCGGGCCTCGAGCAGATGGCGGAGGGCACGCGCGTGCCCGTCGTCAACGCGCTGAGCGACGACTTCCACCCGTGCCAGCTGCTCGCCGACCTGCTCACCATCAAGGAGCACAAGGGCGATCTGGCCGGGCTCACCCTCTCGTTCTTCGGCGACGGCAAGTCGAACATGGCCCACTCGTATGTGCTCGCGGGCGTCACCGCCGGCAGGCACGTGCGCGTCGCGTCGCCCGAGGCGTACGCGCCGCGCGACGACGTGATCGCCGACGCCGACCGCCGCGCGGCCGAGACCGGCGGCTCGGTCACCCTCTACACCGATGCGAACGAGGCGGCTGCCGGCGCCGACGTCATCGTCACCGACACCTGGGTGTCGATGGGCAAGGAGGAGGAGAAGCTCGAGCGCCTGCGCGACCTCGGCGGATACAAGGTGACGCAGGAGCTCATGGGGCTCGCGCAGGACGACGCGATCTTCATCCACTGTCTGCCCGCCGACCGCGGCTACGAGGTGGACGCCGAGGTGATCGACGGCCCGCAGAGCGTCGTGTGGGACGAGGCCGAGAACCGGCTCCACGCGCAGAAGGCCCTGCTCGTCTGGCTCTTGCGCCAGGACTGAGAGCGCCCGGTCGGTGAGCGCGCGAGGCCTGAGTGACACCGACCGTTCCGTGCCGGGTGCCGACGGCTGGCTCTCCACGCGCTGGGAGCGCCTGAACGGCCCCGCACGCATCGGCGGGGTCGATCTCGCGCGCGGTCTGGCGGTGCTCGGCATGTTCGCCGCGCACCTGCTGTGGATCCGGGATCCGTTCGACTGGGTCGACCCCAGCACGTGGATCGCGGTGGTTTCGGGTCGTTCGTCGATCCTGTTCGCGACGCTCGCGGGCGTCTCGATCGGGCTCGTCACGGGAGCGCGGTCGCCGCTCACGGGCGCTGCGATGTCCACCGCGCGCGGGCGGCTGGCCGTGCGCGCGGGACTGCTCTGGGTACTCGGCATCCTGCTCATCGCCACCGGTGTGCCGGTGTTCGTGATCCTCCCGGCGTATGCCGTGATGTTCTTGCTGGCGCTGCCGCTGACCTCGCTGCCGGCGCGGGTGCTGCTGCCGCTCGCCGCCGTGCTCGCGCTGGTCATGCCGTTCGTGCAGATCGTCCTCGACGCGCTCCCGTTCTGGAGTACCCCGATCGGCGGCCCGGTGTCGCTCGGTCTCGGCTGGCACTACCCGTTCACGACGTGGATCGCATTCGTCGTCGCGGGTCTGGGCGCCGCCCGCGCCGGCGTGACGCGGCCGCGGGTGCAGATGTGGCTCGTCATCTCCGGCAGCCTGCTGGCGGCGCTGGGCTATGGACTGGGCGTCGCCACCGGCACCCGCCCCGAGGCTGAGGCAGCGTCATTCTTCGGCGCGCTGTGGACCGCGCGCCCGCACTCGACCGGCCTGCTCGAGGTCATCGGCTCGGGCGGCTTCGCGCTCGCCGTGCTCGGGGTGTGCCTGCTCGCGTGCCGCACGTTCCTCGTGTGGATCGTGCTGCCCCTCCGGGCCGTCGGCGCCATGCCGCTGACCGCCTACACGCTGCAGCTCCTGGTCTGGGTCGTCGTGGCTGCCACGGTGCTCGACCGGGTCGGCGACCTCGTCGGCTTCCGCGCGCTGCTGCCGTTCTGGCCCCTCACCGTCGGCACCATCGTGCTGTGCACGGCCTGGGCCCTCCTCGTCGGCCGCGGCCCGCTCGAGACGCTGCTCGATTCGGCCGCACGCTTCGCCGTCCCCGCCGATCGGCGACCCCGCTGACCCGCGGCGACAGCGGCCGACCCGACACGCACCACGCGCACGCGGGGCCTGGACGCCGACGCCTGGTCGGCCCCAAACGCCCGCGACCGGCACACCAAGCGGCCACAGCGGCCAACCCGACGTGGAGGGTCCACGGCGCGGACCTCGAGCCTGTCTCTCGCCGCGACGCGGGCAAGTCGGCCGCTCGCGACGCCAACTGGCGGCCGATCCGACGCGTGCGGCCCACTTCGCGCGGCTCGATAGCAATGGAGACGGATGCTGCGTCCCCACCCGCCGATCGGAGACGATGACATACCGGCGGTGGGGCCGGCGACGCGTCGGTAGGCTGGTCGAGTGAGTGAATCGAAGGGCGACGGCACCAACGAAGGCGCACTGTGGGGAGCCCGTTTCGCGACGGGACCGTCCCCGGAGCTGGCCGAACTGAGCCGATCGACCCATTTCGACTGGGATCTCGCGCTGTACGACATCGCCGGCTCGCACGCGCACGCCAAGGCGCTCGCCGCGGCGGGGTATCTCACCGCCGACGAAGAGCGCGCGATGCACGACGGCCTCGATGAGCTCGCACGAGGCGTGACCGACGGCACGCTGCGGCCCGCAGCATCCGATGAAGACGTCCACGGCGCTCTCGAGCAGGCGCTCATCGGCGTCGTCGGCGCCGAGCTCGGTGGCAAGCTGCGCGCCGGCCGCAGCCGCAACGACCAGATCGCGACGCTCGTGCGCATGTATCTGCTCGACCATTCGCGCACGATCGCCCGCGATATCCTCCGCCTCGTCGACGCGCTCGTGGCGCAGGCCGACGCGAACCCCGAGGCGATCATGCCCGGCCGCACGCACCTTCAGCACGCGCAGCCCGTGCTTCTCGCACACCACCTGCAGGCCCACGCGTGGCCGCTGGTGCGCGATCTCGAGCGCCTGCGCGACTGGTCGGTGCGCGCTGCGGTGTCGCCCTACGGCGGCGGCGCGCTCGCCGGCTCGACTCTCGGGCTCGACCCGCAGCTCGTCGCGCGCGAGCTCGGGCTCGACCGTCCGGCGGAGAACTCCCTCGACGGCACGTCATCGCGCGACGTGGTCGCCGAGTTCGCGTTCGTCACGGCCATGATCGGCATCGATGTCTCGCGCTTCGCGGAGGAGATCATCCTCTGGAACACGCGCGAGTTCGGCTTCGTGACCCTCGACGACGGATACTCGACCGGCTCGAGCATCATGCCGCAGAAGAAGAACCCCGACATCGCCGAGCTCGCGCGCGGCAAGGCGGGGCGGCTCATCGGCAATCTCAGCGGCCTGCTCGCCACCCTCAAGGCTCTTCCGCTCGCGTACAACCGCGACCTGCAGGAAGACAAGGAGCCGGTGTTCGACTCGGTCCGCACCCTCGAGACGGTGCTTCCCGCGTTCGCCGGCATGGTCGCGACGATGCGATTCCACACCGACCGCATGGCGGCGCTGGCGCCGCAGGGCTTCTCGCTCGCGACCGATGTCGCCGAGTGGCTCGTGAAGCGCGGCGTCCCGTTCCGCGACGCGCACGAGATCTCGGGGCACCTCGTCCGGGTGTGCGAGGAGAGCGGCCTCGAGCTGCACGAAGTCTCCGACGCTCAGCTGGCCGACGTCTCGGACCACCTGACCCCCGAGGTCCGCGAGGTGCTGAGCGTCGAGGGCTCTGTCGCGAGCCGCACCGGCGTCGGCGGCACGGCCCCCGTGCGGGTCGCCGAGCAGCGGGCCGAGCTCGTCCAGCGCGTGCAGGACGCCGCCCACGCCCTGGGGCTCTGAGCCTCCGGTCTCAGCCGCGCACGCCCTGGGCCTCCAGGCCATCAAGGGCGCGGGACGATCACCAGATCGCTAGGCGCACCAGGCCTGCGACGACGCACGCCCACACCAGGCTCGCCAGCGTGCCGATGATGAAACGCTCGCGCGCCTCGGCGGTCGCGAGTTCGGAGAACCGGCCGATGCCCTTGAGCGCCACGACCACGGCGATCGCCTCGGGGAACCCCGCGACGATTCCGAGCGTCACCGCCACGCGCTCGAGATAGCCGATCGTGGTGCCGCCGCGCATCACCTCGCGGACGGCGCCTTCGCCGGCGACGGCTCCCGGCAGTGCTGGAGCGCGCAGGAGGATGCCGCCGTTGTCGCCCTCCTCGACGCGCCCGTGGCTGGCGATCTCGAGGATGCGCCGGGTGATCGGGTTGCCGCCGAGCACGCCGAGCGCGGTTCCGAGCATCGCGATTCCGAGGCCCAGCAGCAGCGGCACGTTCACCGGTGACACCGTGACGGCGAGCAGGCACAGGACGACGAGCACCGCCGCGACGATGAGGGGGATGGTCGAGGGCTTCCGGAGGCTGATCACCACCAGCACGAGCGCGCCGCAGAGCGCGAGGAACAGGAAGATCGTGAGCGCGGCGACGAGGATCACGTCCGGGGAGACCATGGCGTCAGTCTCGCACGGGCCCCGGACTCAGCTGTGCGAGCACGCGGGCGAGCGCAGGCACCGCCGCCTCCTCGGTGCGCAGCCCCGCCGCCTTCACGCGCAGGCTCACCGCGCCCTCCGAGATGCTGAGGCGTGCGGCTGCTTCGCGCTGGGTGATCCCCTCGGCGAGCAGGTCGTAGACCTCCCACCCCTCGGCGGTGCGTCGATCGCGCAGCTCGACCAGCAGGCGCACGAGGGCCTCGGCATCGGCCCCGCCGTCCGGTGCCGTGATCGCGACGCGGGTGGCGGCCTTCTTCGCGCGATCGACCGCGTCGCGCGCGTTCACGAAGGCCTCGCCGCGTGCAGCCCGGACGCTGTCGGGCAGCGGGGATTCGACCTCGCCGACGCCGACGCCGACGCTCCACTGACCTGAGCGGGTCAGATCCAGGACGATGGCGAGCACTGCGTCGGCGTCCGCGACCGCGACCTGCACTTCGTCGCCTGCGGTGCGCTCGGGGGCGAGCGCGAGCCCGTGGCGTCCGTGGGTGCGCACGGACGCCACGGCGGCAGGCACGAGGTCGGCGCTGCGGCGGCTGTCACGCTGATCGCTGGTGATCACGAACATGGCAACTCCTTAGGCGTGAGGGCTTAAGTGGGTCCTAGTTTAGTCTGAGTGCTGTAGGTGCAAAAGCCTCCAAGCTAAAGGTGACCCATATTTAGTGCAAAGGCTTCAACTCTCCGCGCTCCCGCGGACGGACGCGTGACCCAGTCGGCGCCGGCGGGACGAGGCATCCGTCGCTGATAGCCTGGCGGGCGTGTCTGAAACCGTCGTGAGCGCGACTGCGCCCGCGATCGACCCGACGTTCGAGAACGTGTGGGACGAGATCGTGTGGCGTGGGCTCGTGCATGTGTCCACCGATCAGGAGGCGCTGCGCGCCCTTCTCGCCGGGGACCCGATCACGTATTACTGCGGCTTCGACCCGACCGCTCCGAGTCTGCACCTCGGCAACCTCGTGCAGCTTCTCACGATGCGTCGCCTGCAGCTCGCCGGCCACAAGCCGCTCGGGCTCGTCGGCGGCTCGACCGGCCTCGTCGGCGACCCTCGGCCGTCCGCGGAGCGCACGCTCAACACCCGCGAGACCGTGGCGGAGTGGGTCGGCTACCTGCGCTCGCAGGTCGAGCGCTTCCTGAGCTTCGAGGGCGACAACGCGGCGCGCATCGTCAACAACCTCGACTGGACCGCGCCGATGAGCGCGATCGACTTCCTGCGCGAGATCGGCAAGCACTACCGCGTCGGCACCATGCTGAAGAAGGATGCGGTCGCGGCGCGCCTGAACTCCGAGGCCGGCATCAGCTACACCGAGTTCAGCTACCAGATCCTGCAGGGCATGGACTTTCTCGAGCTCTACCGCCAGTACGGCTGCGTCCTGCAGACCGGCGGCAGCGACCAGTGGGGCAACCTCACCAGCGGCACGGACCTCATCCACCGGGTCGAGGGCGTCTCGGTGCACGCGATCGGCACGCCGCTGATCACCAACAGCGACGGCACGAAGTTCGGCAAGAGCGAGGGCAACGCCATCTGGCTCGACGCCGCGATGTGCAGCCCGTACCGCATGTACCAGTTCTGGCTCAACACCGACGACGCCGATGTGATCCAGCGCCTCAAGATCTTCACGTTCCTGACGCGCGCCGAGATCGGGGAGTACGAGCGCCTCGTCGCCGAAGAGCCGTTCCGTCGCGCCGCGCAGAAGCGCCTGGCTCTCGAAGTCACGGCTTTCGTGCATGGGACGGATGCTGCCGCCGCCGTGATCGCCGCGTCCGAGGCTCTCTTCGGCCAGGGTGACCTCGCCGCGCTCGACGCGACCACGCTGCGTCACGCACTCGAGGAGCTTCCGAACGCCACCGTGACCGCGGGCACGAACGTCGTGCAGGCGCTCGTCGACACCGGGCTCGTCTCGAGCCTGTCGGAGGGTCGCCGCGCGATCGCCCAGGGCGGCGTCTCGCTCGACGGTGCCAAGGTCGACGATGAGTCGGCGACCATTTCCGGTGCGCTGCCCGGCGGGGTCTCTCTGCTTCGTCGCGGCAAGAAGACGCTCGCGGGCGTGTTCGTCGGCTGACGCGCAGTGACGAGCGGCGTGGCGCTGTGGATGGACGGCTGACGGATGCCGTTCACCCCGAGCCACGCCGTCGTCGCGCTGCCGTTCGTGCGCACGCCACTCGTGCCGGCCGCGATCGCGATCGGAGCGATGGCACCGGACCTGCCGCTGTTCGTCCGCGGACTGCCGCTGCACTACGGCGTCACGCATGCGTTCGGATGGCTGCCGGCGACGATCGTGCTGGCGTTCGCGCTGCTGCTCGTCTGGCGCCTGCTGCTGCGCCCGGCCGTGCGTGAGCTCTCCCCGCGGTGGCTGGCGATGCGGCTGCCGGGGGAGTGGGACGCCGGCGCCGGCCCCGCCCTGCGCGAGACGCTCGCGATCTCCGGATCGCCCGCGCGGGTGTCGTGGAGCCGGATGCTGCTGCTCGTCCTCTCGCTCGCGATCGGCGTCGTGAGCCACATCGTGTGGGACCTGTTCACCCACGAGGGCCGATGGGGGACGACGACGATCCCCGCACTCGAGTCCGAGTGGGGACCCCTGCCGGGCTTCACATGGCTGCAGCACGGCTCGAGTGCGATCGGGCTGGTGATCATCGGGATCTGGATGCTGGTGTGGCTGGTGCGTCGTGCCCCCGAGGTTCCTGCTGCTCCCGTCCTTCCCTCGTGGGTCCGCGGGGCGTGGTGGGCGTCGCTGCCGGTGATGTTGCTGGCGACGTGGGTGTGGGGCGTCGCGGTCTTCGGCCCGTTCGACGCGGAGTTCACTGTCGCCCACCTGGGCTATCGCGTGCTTCCGCCGGCGTGCGCGGCGTGGGGCGCGATCACCATCGCGCTGTGCGCCGTGGTGCAGGTACTCCGGCGACGCACCGTCGAGGTGGCGGGTTCCGCGTGATTCCGGGGTTCCGGGGGTGCGACACGCCCGGGTGGCGGCGCCGATTCGACGAGATCCTGGGGCGCACGTAGAGTATTACCTGTTCGCCCCACAGGGAAGCGGAGAGGCCGAGAGCCTTACCCCCTCAAGTGGAGAACCACCCCCTTCCTTACACACTCTGTCGAGTGTCCCGCTTGCGGGTCGAGGACGGGGATTCCTGCCTCGGAGAACGCGGTCGCTGGCCAGCCAGATGATCTGAAGATCACGGCGTGTCGGTTTGACAGACGGGTCGGGCGGGATAAGATAGTGAAGTTGCCCAGCTGGGGCGGCGGGCCTGGTGGTCTGTTGCTGGTTGGTGCGTCCGATCTTTGAGAACTCAACAGCGTGCACTTGTCAAATGCCAATTTTTTTCTCTGTCGACCACGTTTTGTGGTTG
>JAVBUG010000052.1:0-3350 GCA_031555515.1 Microbacterium sp.
CGCCCTCGTAGCAGGTGGGCTCGTCGTACTGCGAGATCTGGTAATCCTTGGACAGGTCGGGGTAGAAGTAGTTCTTGCGCGCGAAGCGGCTGGACGGTGCGATCGAGCACCCGAGCGCGAGGCCCAGGCTGATCGAGTACCGCACCGCCTGCTCGTTGACGACGGGCAGTGCGCCCGGCAGACCCATGTCGACGGGAGCCACGAGGGTGTTCGGCCCCGCGTCGTGGTTCGCGGAGTTCGCGGGGTTCGCAGCCGCCGAGAACATCTTGGTCTCGGTGTTGAGCTCGACGTGCACCTCGAACCCGAGCACCGGCTCGTAGAGCTCGAGTGCCTTGTCGAAGTCCATCAGCTTGTCCTTCGCCATCAGCGGGCACCTCCGTTCGCGCCGAGCGCCGGCGCCCTGTCGAGGAGCGGACCGCCCCACGAGTCGACGAGCAGAGCCTCCAGCGCCGCACCGACGCGGTACAGGCGCGCATCCTCGTGGGCCGGAGCGAGGAACTGGATGCCGACCGGCAGGCCGTCCTCCGACGCCAGGCCCGACGGGATCGAGATGCCCGGCACACCGGCGAGGTTCGCAGGGATCGTCGTCACGTCGTTGAGGTACATCTGCAGCGGGTCGTCGATCTTCTCGCCCAGCTTGAACGCCGTGGTCGGGGCCGACGGGGTCGCGATGACGTCCACCTGCGAGAACGCGTCAGCGAAGTCCTGCTGGATGAGCGTGCGAACCTTCTGGGCCGAGCCGTAGTAGGCGTCGTAGTAGCCCGCCGACAGAGCGTACGTGCCGAGGATGATCCGGCGCTTGACCTCGTCGCCGAAGCCGGCGTCGCGGGTCTTGGCCATGACGTCCTCGACGGTGCCGCCGGGGACGTCGACGCGAAGGCCGAAGCGGACCGAGTCGAACTTCGCCAGATTGCTGGATGCCTCGGCCGGGAGGATGAGGTAATACGCGGCGACGCCGTACTCGAAGTGCGGCGCGCTGATCTCGACGATCTCGGCGCCCTGGGCCTCCATCGCGGCGAGAGCCGCGCGGAAGGACTCCGACACGCCGGCCTGGAAGCCGCTGTCGGGCAACTCGCGGATCACGCCGACCTTGAGGCCCTTGAGCACCTGACCGGTCGCGCCTTCTCGCGCGGCCGCGGCGAACGACGGCCACTCGTGGGCGAGCGACGTGGAGTCGTGCGGGTCGTGCCCGCCGATCACGTCGTGGAGGAGGCCGGCGTCGAGCACCGTGCGCGTGACGGGGCCGACCTGGTCGAGGCTCGAGGCCAGCGCGATCGCGCCGTAGCGGCTGACGCCGCCGTAGGTCGGCTTGATGCCCACGGTGCCCGTGACGTGCGCGGGCTGGCGGATCGAGCCGCCGGTGTCGGAGCCGAGGGCGAGCGGGGCTTCGAAAGCCGCGACCGCGGCGGCCGAGCCACCGCCCGAACCGCCGGGGATGCGCGAGAGATCCCAGGGGTTGCGCGTCGGACCGTACGCCGAGTGCTCGGTCGACGAGCCCATCGCGAACTCGTCCATGTTCGTCTTGCCGAGCGGGACGAGCCCGGCGGCGCGCGAACGCGCGACGACGGTCGCATCGTAGGGCGACATGTAGCCCTCGAGGATCTTCGAACCGCTGGTCGACGGCATGTCGGTCGTGACCAGCACGTCCTTGATGGCGAGGGGGACGCCCGCGAGCGGGCCGAGGTCGTCACCGGCTGCGCGTCGGCGGTCGATGTCGGCGGCCACGTCCAGCGCGTGCTCGCTGACGTGGAGGAAGGCGTGCACATCGGCATCGACGGCGGCGATGCGGTCGAGGTGGGCCTGCGTGGCCTCCACGCTCGACACCTCGCCGGCGGAGAGCTTGTCTGCGAGCGCGGCGGCGCTCAGCTTCGTGAGATCGGTCACGTCGGGGTCCCTTACTGCTCTTCGCCGAGAATGGCCGTCACGCGGAACCGCCCGTCCGCGGAGTCCGGGGCGTTCTGCAGCACCTGCGCGGGCGTCAGCAGATCACCGGGAACGTCCGAGCGGAACACGTTCTCGAGGGCGATCGGGTGGCTGGTGGCGGGGACGTCGGGCGTGGCGACCTCGGAGACCTTGGCGATGTTGTCGACGATCGCGTCGAGCTGGCCGGTGAGGCGCTCGACCTCGCCGTCGCTCAGCTGGATCCGGGCGAGCACACCGAGATGGCGCACGAGATCGGGGGTGATTTCAGACACCCGACAAGACTACCGGGGCCGCGCCCCTGGCCACGGGCGTCCCCGGCGTAGGCTGTGGCCGTGACGACCTACGACCCGCCTCGCCCCTGGATCGCCAGTTACGCCGAAGGCGTCCCGGAGGACCTCGCCCCCGTGACCGGTTCCCTCGTCGACATCGTCGACGCGTCGGCACGCGACTACCCGGATGCTGCGGCCCTGCAGTTCTTCGGACGCGAGACGTCGTACCGCTCGCTGCAGGAGCAGATCGAACGCGCGGCCGCAGGACTCCGCGATCTCGGCGTGAAGGCGGGCGACCCCGTCGCAATCGTGCTGCCGAACTGCCCGCAGCACATCGTCGCGTTCTACGCGATCCTGCGGCTCGGCGCCGTGGTGATCGAGCACAACCCGCTCTACACGCCGCGTGAGCTGCGCAAGCAGTTCGAGGATCACGGCGCCAAGCACGCGATCGTGTGGACCAAGGTGGTCGCGACGGTGCAGGACTTCCCGGCCGACGTCGCGGTGACGAATCTCATCTCGGTCGACGTCATCAAGGCGATGCCGTTCGGCACCCGCCTCGCCCTCAAGCTCCCCATCGCGAAAGCCCGCGAGGCGCGTGAGGCGCTCTCCGAGCGCGTCTCCGGGACGGTGACGTGGGAGCAGGTCGTCGGATCGCCCACCCTGCCGGCTTCCCATCCTCGCCCCGGCACCGACGATCTGGCTCTCATCCAGTACACGAGCGGCACCACCGGCACGCCGAAGGGCGCCTCGCTCACGCATCGCAACCTGCTCTCGAACGCGGCGCAGGCGCGCGCGTGGGTGCCGTCCATCGTGCGGGGAGACGGATGCGTCGTCTACGCCGTGCTGCCGATGTTCCATGCCTACGGACTCACCCTGTGCCTGACGTTCGCGATGTCGATGGGCGCGCGTCTGGTCCTCTTCCCCCGCTTCGACCCCGACATGGTGCTCGACGTCACGAAGAAGCATCCCGCCACGTTCCTCCCGCTCGTCCCGCCCATCGCCGACCGCCTCCTCAAGGCCGCCCGTGAGAAGGGAGTGTCGCTGGCCGGAACCCAGGTCGCGATCTCGGGCGCCATGGCGCTCCCGCACGAACTCGTGGTGCCGTTCGAGGCAGCATCCGGCGGCTACCTCGTCGAGGGCTACGGCCTGAGCGAGTGC
>JAVBUG010000219.1:0-2861 GCA_031555515.1 Microbacterium sp.
TTCAACGGCTGGGACGAGGGCATCGCCGCGTCCGAGCTGTGGAAGGCCGTGCTCGAGGAGAAGGGCTACACCGTCGACCTCGCGTACGCCGATCCCGCTGCCGCGTACACCGGCATCGCGAAGGGCGACTACGACCTGACGCTCGACACGTGGCTGCCGCTGACGCACGCGGACTACATGGAGACGTACGGCGACCAGCTCGTCGACCTCGGCGCCTGGAACGACGAGGCCAAGCTCACGATCGCCGTGAACGAGGACGCTCCCATCGACTCGCTCACCGAGCTCGCCGCGAACGCCGACGTGTTCGGCGACCGGCTCGTCGGCATCGAGGCGGGGTCGGGGCTCGTCACCGTGACGCAGAACGACGTGATCCCGGGCTACGGCCTCGAGGGCATGGAGTTCGTGACGTCGTCGACGCCCGCGATGCTCACCGAGCTGCAGGCCGCGACCGACGCCGGACGCGACGTCGCCGTCACCCTCTGGCGGCCGCACTGGGCGTACAACGCGTTCCCGCTCAAGGACCTCGAGGATCCCGACGGGCTGCTGGGCGATGCCGAGGGCATCCACACGGTGGCGTCGACGTCGTTCTCCGAGGAGTTCCCCGAGATCGCGGACTGGCTCGAAGCGTTCCGCATGGACAACGAGCTGCTCTACTCCCTCGAGGACGCCATGTTCGGCGCCTACGACGGCGACGACTACGGCCCCGTCGTGGCGAAGTGGGTCGCCGACAACCAGGACTACGTCGACAGCCTCACCCGCTGACTCCCGGCCGTCATGCCCGCACCGCAATAGGGTGTGGGCATGACGGTGGCCTTCGTTCTCGGCGGCGGCGGGGTGCGCGGCGCCGTCGAGATCGGGATGCTGCGGGCGCTGCTGGAGTCCGGCATCCGTCCCGATGTCGTGGTCGGCACGTCGATCGGCGCGATCAACGGCGCCCTGGTCGCGAGCGACCCGACGCCCGCGGTGATCGAGCGACTGCTCGACGCGTGGACCTCGCCCGAGGCCAACGCCGTGTACGGCGACTCGCTGTTCGCCCAGTTCACGCGGCTCGTGAAGACCAAGACGCACCTCAACTCGCCCGCGCCGCTGCAGCACCTGCTGGAGCGGTCGCTCGGCGCCACCACGACGTTCGAGGACCTCGCGGTGCGCCTGCGTGTGGTCGCGGCGAGCATCGAGCGCGCCGCCGAGCACGTCTTCGAGGAGGGGCCGCTCATCGAAGCGATCCTCGCGTCGGCCTCGGTGCCGGGCCTCTTGCCGCCTACCCGCATCGGCGACGAGCACTTCATCGACGGCGGGATCGTCAACTCGATCCCCATCGAGCAGGCGGTCGAGGTCGGCGCGACGACGGTCTACGTGCTGCAGGTCGGCCGCATCGAGACTCCGCTGGTCGCTCCGCAGTCGGCGGTCGACACGGCACGCGTGGCCTTCGAGATCGCCCGCCGCCACCGTTACGCCCGCGACGTCGCGACGCTTCCCGAGGGGGTGGCGCTGCACGTGCTCCCGAGCGGCGGCGGGCTCGACGGCGACGACTCGCTCATGTCGTACCGCCGCATGGATACCGTCCGCCGCCGCATCGACGCCGCCTATGACGCCAGCCGCGCCTTCCTCGCAGACCGCGGGCTGGGTGCCGAGCGCAACCCTCCGGTCGTTGAGCGAGCGCAGCGAGACGAAACGCCCCGAGCCGACGAGGAGACCTGATGCGGATGCTGCCCACCTGGGTGCGCCGCATCCTTCTCGCCCCGCTCGTGATCGTGGCGGCGCTCGTGATGCTGGTGCTGACGCCGGTGTGGCTGCTGGTCGCGCTCGCGCTGACCTCGCTCGTGCCCGGGCGGTTCCGGCTGCCGCGCGTGCTGTGGCTCGTAACCGTGTACCTGCTCTGGGACGCGATGCTCGTCATCGCGCTGTTCGCGCTGTGGATCGCGTCGGGCCTCGGCTACGCGCTGCGCAGCCCGGGCTTCGTCACCGCGCACTACCGCCTCGGCGCCTGGGCGCTGCGGCTGCTGTTCTGGGTCTTCGGCGGAGTGCTGCGGCTCACGATCACGACGACCGGCTCGGATGGAACGGATGCTGCCACCGGCCGCACGGCTTTCGAGGCGCTGTTCGCTCCCGGCACCCCCCTCGTGGTCGCGAGCCGTCACGGTGGTCCCGGCGACTCGTTCATCCTCATCCACACGCTGCTCAACGAGGTCGCGCGCCGGCCGCGGATCGTGCTCAAGTACACCCTGCAGTGGGACCCGGCGATCGACATCCTGCTGCACCGGATACCGGCTCGCTTCATCGTGCCGTCGGGGTTCGGCCACGGGCGCAAGGGCGGCGGGGCCTCGGTGGAGGCGGCGCTGCGCGACCTCGCGACGGGGCTCGGACCCGACGATGCGTTCGTCATCTTCCCCGAGGGCGGCCAGGTCAGCCCGAAGCGACGGCGCTCACGCATCAAGCGGCTGCGTGACGCGGGGCGCGAGGCCATGGCCGAACGTGCCGAGGCGATGACGCACGTCATGGCGCCGCAGCCCGGTGGCATGAACGCGGCGCTCGATGCCGCGCCCGACGCCGACGTCGTGTTCATCGCGCACACCGGCCTCGACCGACTCCACACCCTGCGCGACATCTGGCGCGAGCTGCCGATGGACAAGGGCATCACGATGCGCGCCTGGCGCGTGCCCCGGTCGGAGATCCCCGACGACCTCGACGCCCGCGCCGCGTGGCTGTTCGACTGGTTCGCGCGCATCGACGGCTGGATCGACGCGCACCCCGAGCTCGCCGCCTGACCGCTGCCCCGCTCGCCGCTGCCTCAGGTGGCGCAACACGCGGGATCGACGCACCGATCCCGCGTGTCGTGACACGCGAGTGCGGCGTTCGCCGCC
>JAVBUG010000119.1:0-2526 GCA_031555515.1 Microbacterium sp.
GTACGCGTAGCGGTCGGTGGCGGGGAATCCCGGCGGCCAGGCGCCGGCATCCGCATCTGCCCAGGCCTGCTCGGCGAGGACTGCGATCTTCGAGGGGCGCAGGCCGTAGCGCAGCACGTGGAACAGCGCGAAGTCGTGCAGGGCGTAGGGGCCGATCGTGTCTTCGGTCGACTGCACCTTGCCGTCCTGGCCCGCAGGCACCAGCTCGGGGCTGATCTCGGTGTCGAGCACCGACTGCAGCACGTCGGCGGCTTCACGGCTGAGGCCGGTGCCGCCGTCGGCCGCGTGCGAGATGACCCAGCGGATCAGGTGCTGCATGAGGGTCTTGGGCACGCCGGCGTTGACGGCGTAGTGGCTCATGTGGTCGCCGACGCCGTACGTCGCCCACCCGAGGGCGAGCTCGGACAGGTCGGAGGTGCCGATCACCATGCCGCCGTGCAGGTTCGCGAGGCGGAAGAGGTAGTCCGTGCGCAGACCCGCCTGCACGTTCTCGAACGTGATGTCGTGCACGGGCTCGCCGTCGGCGAACGGGTGGCCGATGCGCTCGAGCATCTCGGTCGCGAGCGGGCGGATGTCGATCGTCTCGATCGAGGCGCCGACGGACTCGGCGAGGGCGATCGCGTTCGACTTCGTGTGCTCGCTCGTCGCGAAGCCCGGCATCGTGTACGCGAGGATGTCGCTGCGCGGGCGCCCCATCAGGTCCATGGCGCGCGCGACGACGAGCAGTGCGTGCGTCGAATCGAGGCCGCCTGACACACCGATCACCGGCTTCGGCCCGCCGATCGCGCGCATGCGCTGGACGAGACCCGAGACCTGGATGTTGAACGCCTCGTAGCAGTCCTGCGCGAGCCGGGCGGGATCGTCGGGCACGAACGGGAACCGGTCGAGCGTGCGGTGCAGGCCCACGTCGGTGCGGGGCGGGTCGAGCCGGAAGTGCACGGTGCGGAACGAGGCATCCGCTCCCGTCGCGCGGCGGTTGTCGTCGAACGTGCCCTGGCGCAGGCGGTCCTGGCGGAGGCGGTCGAGGTCGACGTCGGCGATCGAGCGGCGTGGACCGTCGGGGAAGCGCTCGGTCTCGACGAGCAGGTTGCCGCCCTCGTAGATCATGGTCTGGCCGTCCCACGAGAGGTCGTTCGTGGACTCGCCCGCGCCCGCCGCGGCGTACGCGTAGGCCGCGAGGCAGCGCAGCGACTGCGACTGCACGAGGTCCTTGCGATCTTCGGCGCGCGCGATCGTGATGGGGCTGCCGCTCAGGTTGAGGAGCACGGTGGCGCCCGCGAGCGCCGCGCGCGACGACGGGGGAATGGGCACCCAGACGTCTTCGCAGACCTCGGCGTGCACCACGAGCCCGGGGATGTCGAGCGCCTCGAACAGCAGGTCGGGCCCGAACGGCGCCTCGAGCTCGCCGACGCGGATGTCCTGCGCGGACTGGTCGTCGCCCGGCGCGTACCAGCGGCGCTCGTAGAACTCGCGGTAGGTCGGCAGATACGACTTGGGCGCGACGCCCAGCAGCTCGCCGCGGTGGATGACGACGGCGCAGTTGTAGAGGCGGTTGCGGTGGCGCAGCGGCGCGCCGACGACGAGCACCGGAAGAAGATCGACGGATGCCTCGACCAGCTGCTCGATCGCGGCGACGACGGCGTCGAGCACCGGGTCCTGCATGACGAGGTCGTCGATCGCGTAGCCGGTGAGGCACAGCTCGGGGAAGACCGCGACGGCGACCGCGTCGGCGTCCAGCACCCGCGCGGCCTCGAGGACCGCGTCGGCGTTGGCGGCGGGGTCGGCGATCTCCACCGGGATCGTGCACGCGGCGACCCGGGCGAACCCGTGCCGGTACGCGCTGTCGAAGGGCAGGCTCATGGGGTCAAGTCTGTCAGGTGGGGCATGGGGGCGGAGGTGTCGGATGCCGCGGCTATCGTCGTTCAGGAAGGGCGGGGTATGCGATACATCGAGGACGAAGGCCGGATCGTCTGGAGCGCGAGCGATCTCAAGACCGCTGCGGAGTGCGAGTTCGCGTGGCTGCGCGCGATCGACGCACGGCTGGGGCGCGTGGCCGCGGTCGAAGAGCCCGAGGACCTCACCCTCGAGCGGGCCGGGCGCCTCGGCACGGTGCACGAGCGCCGCGTGCTCGCCGACTACGTGGAGCGCTTCGGCGATCGGGTGGTCGAGATTCCCGAGACGCGATCATCGGATGCCGCGGCCCTCGCCGCCGCGGTCGCCCAGACGGACGCGGCACTCGCGTCGGACGCCGAGGTCGTCTACCAGGCCGCGTTCTCCACCGACTCGTTCGTCGGGTTCGCGGACTTCCTCGTGCGCGACGAAGCCGGGCGCTGGCTCGTGCAGGACACCAAGCTCGCGCGCCATGCGCGCGTGACCGCGCTCATGCAGCTGGCGGGGTACGTCGATCAGCTCGACCGCCTCGGGGTTGCGCGCTCCGACCGCGTGCAGCTGCTGCTCGGCGACGGCAGCGTCAGCGAGCACGAGGTCGACGACCTGCTGCCCGTGTTCCACCTGCGGCGCGAGCGC
>JAVBUG010000376.1:0-4313 GCA_031555515.1 Microbacterium sp.
GTCTCAAGCGAACCCGCTCATGCGAAAGGGAGGTGCGGAACACCGCACCCCCCTTTCGTGGAAACCCTCGGAGGATTACTCCGCGGCAGCCTCTTCGGCGGCCTCGGCGGGCGCATCGGCGGCGTCGGCAGCCTCTTCTCCCTCGGCGCCTTCGTCCTCGACCGGAGCAGCCGGGACCGAGATCGCGACGATGAGGGTCTCACCGTCGGTGACGAGCGCGGCGCCCTTGGGCAGCGTCAGCTCGGCGGCGGTGATGTGGGTGCCCTCTTCGAGGCCCTCCACGTCGACCTCGACGTGCTCGGGGATGTGGGTGGCCTCGACCTCGAGCGCGACGGTCGTGGCGTCGAGGTTGACGATCGTGCCGGCGACGGGCTCACCGAGGACGACGACGGGGACGTCGACCTGGATCTTCTCGCCCTTCTTCACGACGAGGAGGTCGATGTGCTCGATGATCTGGTGCACCGGGTCCTTCTGGACGTCCTTGACGAGCGTCAGCTGCTCCTTGCCGTCGAGGTCGAGCTCGAGCACGGCGTTCGCGCGGCGGATGAGCAGCGAGACCTGGTGGCCCGGCAGGGCGACGTGCACGGGGTCGGTGCCGTGACCGTAGATGACGGCGGGGATCTTGCCGGCGGCGCGGAGACGGCGGGCGAAGCCCTTGCCGAAGTTCTCGCGGACCTCGGCCTGGACCTTGGTGTCGGGCTCGTTGGACATGGATTCTCCTTGCGGGCGCAGTGGCCCTTTGCTGAGGCGGCGCGGGGCCGTTCCGAATCGGCCTGCGCGATGGCGGGCCCGGGTATTGGGGATGTCTTCGACTCGAACGCGCACGCGTGAGGAAAGCCCGTGAGGCCGGCATCACCGCGTCGATCACGGATGCCGCAGCCCGCCGTGATCGACGGGCGCGAGGCATCCCTCGCCGAAGTTCGGATGAGAGTCTACCAGCGCCCCCGCTACGATGAGGAACGCACCTGCTTCCCGCTCACACGGAGGATCCCATGGACTACGGCTTCGCTAGCCACGCTCTTCTCTGGCTCATCGGCGCCATGGCCGCCGTCGGCGCCCTGGGCACGGTGCTCGCATTCTGGAGCCTCGGCCGTCAGGCCTACCGCAAGGACTGACGCCGGTCCAGCGCCGCCACCGCCGCGTCGACCACATCGACGAGCGGCGGGTCCCCCGCGACGATCACCCCGGGCTCGTCGGGTTCGAGGTGCTCGAGGGTGTGCAGTTGCGAATCCAGCAGCGACGACGGCATGAAGTGCTCGCGCGCGTCCATACGCCGGGCCAGTTCGCTCTGCGGCACCCGCAACTCCACGAACACCGCGTCGGGCGCGCCCCGGAGGATGCGGTCGCGGTACCGGCGCGCGAGAGCCGAACAGGCGATGACCGCCCCGCCGGGCGCATCGTTCAGCGTCGCCGCGACGACATCGAGCCACGGCATCCGATCTCCGTCGTCGAGCGGCGTGCCCGCGGCCATCTTCGCGACGTTCGCCGGGGGGTGCAGGTCGTCGGCGTCTACGAACGGCAGACCCAGCCGCACCGCCGTCGCGGCGCCGACGGCCGACTTGCCGGAGCCGCTCGGCCCCATCACCACGATCCGGGCAGGCGTCATCACGCGATCACGCTAGTGCACGTCGGGCGGCGGCCTGCGCGGCATCGGCAAGATGAGCGTCGCCGTCCCCGCTGAAGGAGAGCAGCACCTTCGAGGAGACCGCCGGGTCGGCCGCGATCGCGAAGGCGTCGAGCGCGCCGGAGGCGGGCAGCACGTGCGTGACGATCCCGTCGACCTCGAGCGTTCCGTCGCCGAGCGCGGCGATCACGTCGTCGAACTCGCCGCCGAAGCGGAACGACCCGACCAGCGAGAGCTCCCGGGTGATCGCCGTCGCGAGCGGAGCCGCGACATCGCCGCTGCGCTGCAGTCCGAGCAGGACGACGGTGCCGCCCCGCCGCGCGGCTGAGATCGCGGCTGCGAGCCCCGGCACGGTTCCACTCGACTCGACGACCACGTCGGCATGCAGCGCCGCGATCTGGTCGGCTTCCCGCGCATCGATCGCGCGGACGCCGAGCGAGGCGGCGAGGTCGCGCGGCAGCGGCGCGAGGTCGGTCGCGATCACCTCCGCGGCGCCGTGGTGGCGCGCGACCGCTGTCACCAGCAGCCCGATCGGCCCCGCGCCGATCACGGCGACGCGCGCCCCGCGCACCCCCCCGGCGCGCTCGATGCCGTGCCACGCGACGGCCGCGGGCTCGGCGAGGGCGGCGCGTTCGAGGGACAGGCTGTCGGGGATCGCGTGGAGCATGCGCGCGGGCAGCGCCACCCGCGCGGCGAAGGCGCCCTGGGTGTGCGGCAGGCGCAGAGCGGAACCCAGGTACGTGGAGCCCGGCGCGAGGTTCGGCCGATCGCCCGGCCAGGGCGTGTCGCCGTCGGGGAGCGGGGTCAGCGGGTGCACCGCGACGCGCGCGCCGGCGGCAGGGCCTGTGCCGTCCGACGCCGCGACGAGCACGGTGCCCGACGCCTCGTGCCCGAGCACCATGGGCTCGCGCAGCACCGAGAGTCCGGCCGCGCCGTGGCGCCAGTAGTGCAGGTCCGACCCGCATACGCCGCCGTACGCGATCTCGACGACGGCTTCATCGGCGGCGGGGACGGGTTCGCCGAGGTCGGCGATGCGCAGGTCTCCGGCGCCGTGGGCGACGACTGCGAGGTTGGTCATGAGGTTCCTTTGCCGGTGGTGCGCGGCGCGTGGTCCGCGGCGGCTGTGTGGGCGCGCGCTCAGCGCGTCGGGGTCACGAGGGTGACGTCGCCGGCCTGGACCTCGACGACGGCGCCGGGCTCGATGGGGACGTTGGTGAACGGCGCGCCGGTCATCACGACGTCGCCGGGACCGAGCGGCGCCCACGAGGCCAGGTACGCGAGACACTCGCGGATGGGGACCGGCAGGGCTGCAGCATCCGTCTCCGCGATCGTGAGGCCGTCGATCCGCAGGGTGAGGCCGACGGTGTCGATGTCGGCGTCGGTGTCGATCCACGGGCCGAGCGGCGTGTAGCCCTCCCCCGCCTTCGACTCGAAGTTGCGCGGGTCGATGCCGACGCGGTCGGGACTCGACAGGTCGTCGACGGCCGTCACGCCGAGGACGTACTCGTGGGCGGTCGCCGCGGTGAGACCCGCGGTGCTGCGGCCGATCACGACGGCGATCTCGCCCTCGGCGACAGTCGTGCCGGCGTCGCGGCGCAGCGTCACCGGGACTCCGCTGCCGACCACGCCGCGCGGAGACTTCAGCCACGCCTGCACGGGCGACGGGTGCGAGGGTCCGTTCTGCGCGATGCCGACCACGACGAGTGGCGCGCTGGGAGCCAGGAGCTCCCCTCGCACCCGGGTGCCGAGATCGGCCGGCGGGCGGCCTGCGGCAAGGGCGGCGAACGGATCCTCGATCGCGATCCAGCCGGCACCGGGGTCGTCGGCGCCGGGATCCCTCACCCACACGGCGTTCGCGCCGTCGAGCGCGCGTCCGATGCGCATCAGACCACCGCCGTCATGCCGCCGTCGACGTACAGCGTCTGCCCGTTGACGAAGTCGCTCGCAGGGCTCGAGAGGAAGACGAGGGCGCCCACGAGGTCGGCGGTGTCGCCCCACCGCCCGGCGGGCGTGCGGCCGCGCACCCACGCCGAGAACTCCTCGTCGGCGACCAGCGGCGCGGTCAGCTCGGTGGCGAAGTAGCCCGGCGCGATCGCGTTCGACTGGATGCCATGGGGCGCGAGGTCGGCGCACAGACCCTTCGTGAGCATCACGATCGCGCCCTTCGTCGCCGAGTACGGCGCGATGCCCGGTCGCGCCAGCTGCGACTGCACGCTGCCGATCTGCACGATCTTGCCGGAGCCGCGCGCCACCATCCCCCGCGCGACGCGGCGCGCGAGGTAGAACGCGCTCGACAGGTTCGTGCGCACGAGGTCGTCCCAGTCGGCGTCGGTGAACTCGGTGATCGGCGCGCGCCGCTGGATCCCCGCGTTGTTGACGAGGATGTCGAGCACGCCGTGCTCCGCCTCGATCGCGGCGATCCCGGCATCCACCGCGGCAGGGTCGGTCACGTCGAACAGCGCGGTGAAGGCGGGGCGGCCGGATGCCTCGGTCACCTCCTGCGCCGCACGTGCGGCCTTGTCCGCATCTCTGCCGTGCACGATCACCGCCGCGCCCGCGTGGGCGAGTCCTTCGGCGAGTGCCCGCCCGATGCCCTGGCTCGACCCGGTGACGAGCGCCGTCAGCCCGGTGAGGTCGAACGCGGCGGTGGCGGCGCGGGGGGGCGCACCCGCCCCGCCCCGGGTGTAGC
>JAVBUG010000200.1:0-14796 GCA_031555515.1 Microbacterium sp.
GAGACCGACGCGGTGGTCGAATCAATTCCACTGCGCTGCACGCATTTCGACGCGTTCCGGTTCTTCACGCCCGAGGCCGTGCCGCGCAACCGCGACGTGCCGACGCGCGAGAGCCAGCCCGAGCTCGAGCAGCCCGGTTGCCTGCACGCCGGAATGGACCTGTACAAGTGGGCCGTCAAGCTCGGGCCCCTCGTGCCGGGCGAGGTGATGCTCGACGCGTTCGAACTGGCCCGCGACATCCGCGTGCTCGACATGCGCGCGTCGCCGTACGACCTCGCGGACTGGGGCTACGACGCCGTCCCCATCGAGACTGCCGAGGGCAAGGCCGCTTATGTCCGCGCGCAGCGCGGCTTCGCCGAGCGCGGGCAGGTGCTCCGCACCAGGCTGATCGACATCGCCGGCGCCTGAGTCATTGCGCGGGATCCGCGCACGTCGTGCACGGCAGCTCACCGTCTCCGGCGTCCGCGACGGCGAGGCGCAGCTCCATCACGCGGGTGGCCGCCTCGTCGAGGCGCTCTGAGGGAACCGCGCCCGACTCCACCGCGGCGACGATGCCGTCGACGATCCGAGGCGCCGTCTCCGGTGTGGAGTAGACCACCGTCAGGAGGATGTCGTTGCCGGCCGCGAGGGCGTCGACGGCGTTCGCGACGGGGTCGGCGTACTCCGGTAGACCCGAGCCCTCCAGCATGCCGAGATCGTCCGTGATCGTCACACCCTCGAAGCCGAGCTCTTCCCGCGCGATACGGTGCCACTCGGGCGAGAGACTGGCCGGCGCCGGGTCGACCGCGGTGTACGCCAGGTGCCCGAACATGAGCAGCTCGGCGCCCGCGTCGACCCCCGCCCGGAACGGGAGCGCGTCGGTGGTGCGCCACTGGTCGAGCGGCATCGGCGTCGACGGGATGGAGGAGTGCGAGTCCCCCGGCGCCGCACCGTGACCGGGGAAGTGCTTGAGCGTCGAGAACACGTTCCCCTTCTCGCCGTCGACCGCCGCCGCCACGTGTGCGGCCGCCGTGTCCGGCGTCGTGCCGAGGATGCGGCGATGGATGAACGAGTCAGGGTCGGCCGTGACGTCGGCGACGATGCCGAAGTTGACCGGGATGCCGGCCTGGCGCACGAGCGCCGAGCGGCCGGCGTAGGCGGCCTCCACGGTGGCGGGATCGGCCTGCTGCAGCTCGAACGGCGACGGCAGGTCGTCCCACGGCAGCCGCGACACGTCGCCGCCCTCTTGGTCGATCGCGATCAGCGGCGGGCGCGCCGGGTCCACGGTGAGCGCGGCGGTGAGCTCCTCGAGCGCGGCCTCGCCATCGGGGATGTTCGCGCCCATGAGCAGGAAGCCCCCGGCGTCGGTGGACTCCATGTACGAGCGGAGGGCCGCAGCATCCGTCGTCGGAATATGGCCCATCACGACGCTCGCCGCCCGCTCCCGCAGCGTCATCGCCGAGACGGCCTGCTCAGCAGGCGTGTGCCCGCCGGCGTCGGGTGTCGGGGTCACCGTGACCGACGGCGACGAGGTCGGGGACGGCTTCGCGGCGGGGGTCGCCGCGCACGACGCGCAGACGATCGCCGCCGCCGAGACGACCGCGGCGAACAGGAGGGAACGTCGCGCCGCAGTCACTCAGACAGCCTACGCGCGGGAGCGTTCAGTGGCGCGCGACGATGGCCGCGGCATCCGTCTTCGAGGGCAGAACGCCGTACTGCACGCCGCGATCCTCGCCGAGGCGGGCATCGATGAACGTGTCGGCGTCGAGCCCGGGTGCGTGGCGCAGCATGAGCGACGCCTGGAATGCCAGGGCGAGGTCCTCGCTGAGCCGGCGGGCCTGAGCGGGGGCCTCGTCCGGATCGGCCGCGAGGCGCTGCAGGAGCGTGAGGGTGCGCTCCACGTGGCTGTCGAGCACCGTCGAGGCGCCTGCCGTGGTCGCGAGCTCGTCGGCGAAGGCCTCGCCCGACGCGCGGTCGCGGGTGAGCGCGCGCAGCACGTCGAGCGCGATGACGTTGCCCGAGCCCTCCCAGATCGCCATGACGGGCTGCTCACGGTAACGCCGGGCCAGCGGAAACGTCTCGGTGTACCCGTTGCCGCCCAGGCACTCGAGCGCCTCGTACGCGTGGTGCGGGCCGCGTTTGCACACCCAGTACTTCGACACGGGAGTGGCGAGGCGGCGGAGGGCGACATCGCGATCGGATGCCTCGGCCTCGAAGAGCTGCGCGAGGCGCAGGCCGGTGAGCATCGCCGCCTCGTACTCGAGCGCGAGGTCGGCGAGCACGCCCGTCATCGCGGGCTGGTCCACCAGCAGCGCGCCGAACGCTTCGCGCCCGCGCGCGTGCCACACCGCCTCGGCGACCGACTGCCGCATTCCGGCGGCCGTGCCCAGGACGCAGTCGAGGCGCGTGCGCTGGACCATCTCGATGATGGCCCGGACGCCGCGGCCGGGCTCGCCGATCAGGAATCCGATCGTGCCGTCGAACTCGACCTCCGCCGACGCGTTGGAGCGGTTGCCGAGCTTGTCCTTCAGCCGCTGGAGGCGGAACGCGTTGCGCATACCGTGCGGCGACAGGATCCGCGGCACGAAGACGCACGTGAGGCCCTCGTCGACGCCCCGGCTGCGGGTGTGCGCGAGCACCAGGAAGCCGTCCGACATGGGCGCCGAACAGAACCACTTGTGGCCGGTCAGCTGGTAGGCGTGCCCGCCCATCGACTCGCCCACGGTCGTGCCGGCGCGGACGTCGGAGCCGCCCTGCTTCTCGGTCATCGCCATCCCGATGAGGGCGCTGCCCTTGCCGCCTTCGACGATGAGTCGCGGCTCGTAGTCGCGCGAATAGATGCGCGGGAGCCACTCGTCGGCGACCCACGGCGAGCCCTCGATCGAGGCGACCGCGGCGTGCGTCATCGACACCGGGCAGGCGTGCCCCGGCTCGACCTGCGCGAACAGCATGAACATCGCCGCACGCGCGACGTGCGCCCCGGGGCGGGGATCGGCCCAGGCCGAGGTGTGCGCGCCGCGAGACACGGCCTCGGCGATCACCCGGTGATACGACGGGTCGTACTCGACCTCGTCGAGGCGGTAGCCCCAGCGGTCGTGGGCGTGCGCGATGGGCGTGTGCACGTTCGCGAGATGCGCGTCACGCTGGAACGACCCCGATCCGACCAGAGTGCCGGCCTCACGGAGCCCGTCCTCGGCCCACGCGGCTCCGAACGCCGGCACGGCGGCGCCGAGCGGCGCGTTGAGCGTGTACTCGTCGACGTCGACGCGCCAGGGCGGCTGGTTCTCGACGTAGTGCGTCGCCGCACCGATCACCCGCTGCCCGCGCGCGAACGAGGTCATGAGCGTTCCGTCTCCCCCGCTCCGGCCCCCGCCATCGCGAGCGTGTACTGCTCTCCCGGGCTCAGGGGCGCGCGCGTCACGATGTCGTGGACGAACGCGAGCTTGTGACGCACAGGAGTCACGATCGTGAACGGGTACAGGTCGCCGAAGCCCATCGACCGGTTGATGCGGTTGAACGCCTGGGACAGCCACTCCCAATCGGTCAGGAGTCGCTGGATCGGCTCGTTCTCGTACGACTCCAGGGGTACGACATCCGTGTCACGGAGGTTTGTCACCGAGGCGTCGAGATGGATGCCGATGACCGCGGCGGTCTGCAGCGTTCCGGTGATGTGGAGGTAGTGGGCGAACGTCTCGGCGAAGTCCTCCCACGGGTGCATCGTTGCGTACTCCGATATGAACGCCTCGTGCCAGTCCGATGGGGCGCCGAAGGTGTAGTGACGTTTCAGCGCGTCGCGGTAGCTCGTGCGCTCATCGCCGAACAGCTCGCGGCAGCGGGCCCACAGCTCGTCGTCGGTGAGGAGGACGTTCTGGTAGTAGTGACCGACCTCGTGGCGCAGGTGCCCGAGGATCGTGCGGTACGGCTCGCCGAGCCGCACCCGCAGGGCCTCCCGCCGGTCGTCGAGGCTCTCGGCCAGGTCGATCGTGATGATGCCGTTCGCGTGGCCGATCGTGACCGGTTTGCCGTCGGAGAGGCTCGAGATCAGGTCGAACCCGAGCCCGCCCATCTCGACGTCCCAGCCGACGATCGGCAGGCCGAGGTCGGCGAGCTGCAGGAGCAGACGGCGCTTCGCCTCTTCGGTCTTGGCGAGCTTCTCGAGGGCGACGGTGTCGTCCGCGGCGGGACGGCGTCGGGTCAGCCGGCACGAGAAGCAGCGTCCCGCCGGCGCGTTCTCCCACACGAGCCAGTTGCAGGCCCACTCGCGATTCGAGCAGGTGTACCAGGTCTCGCCGTCGATGACTGCCTGGCCGTGGCGGATCCCGTAGAACTCACGCGTCGGGATGTGGTAGCCGATCTCGGCTTCGCAGTTCGGACACTGCAGCGTGTCCAGGTAGACGAAGTGGCGACAATGCGGACAGCGGGGCTGCGAGGTCACGCTCTCACCGTAGCGTGCCGCAGGGCGCGCGGACGCACGTGTCACGGTGCCGCGACGAGCTCCGCCCGGATGAGCAGATCGTCGCCCGCGCGGGGTGATCCTCGTCCGTCGGTGTTGTTGGTCAGCAGCCACAGCGACCCGTCCGGCAGCGCGACCACGTCTCTCAGCCGTCCGTACTCTCCGACGAAGGCTGCGACGGGCTCGCCGCGCATCCGGCCGGCGTCGGTGTCGATCTGCCAGAGCCGCTCGCCGCGCAGCCCTGCCATGAAGACCGTGTCGCCACGGGTGGCGATGCCGCTCGGGCTCGCGACGTTCGTCGGCCACTGGGCCACAGGGTCTGTGAACTCGTCCTGGCCGGCGATCCCCTCGACGACCGGCCAGCCGTAGTTCGCCCCCGGCTCGATGCGGTTGAGCTCGTCCCACGCGTTCTGCCCGAACTCGCTCGCCCACATCGTGCCGTCGGCCGTCCACGCGATGCCCTGCACGTTGCGATGCCCGATGGACCACACACGCGTGTTCCAGGGATTGCCGGGAGCAGGATCCCCGTCAGCGGTGACGCGCAGGATCTTCCCGCCCAGGTTGTCGCGGTCCTGCGCGGCATCGCGCTGCTGCGCGTCCCCGGTCGTGACGTACAGGTAGCCGTCCGGCCCGAAGGCGAGGCGTCCGCCGTCGTGGGTGCTCGCCCGCGCGATGCCGTCGAGGATCACCTCGGGCTCGCCGAGCGCGAAGGATCCCGGGTCGCCGAGCAGCGGCATCCGTGCCACGCGGTTGTCGTCCTGGGCGCCGTAGTACGCGTACAGCATCGGGGCGCCGTCGGTCCGTACCAGGGCGAGGCCGTGAAGGCCCGACTCGCCGCCCGACACCACACCGTCGATCACGCCGGCCTCGCGCACCTCGCCGTCGGCCGTGAGCTCGAGCACCGTGCCGTCGCCGCGCTCGGAGATCAAGGCTCCCCCGCCGTCCAGCGGCACGACCGACCACGGCGCCGCGAGGTCCGATGCGAGCGTTCCGGTGACGGCTCCGGCTCGCCACCAGGTCAGGGCCGCGGGGGCCGGTGTCGCAAGGACGGTAGGCGCCTGCGAGGACGGCGCCGGCTGCGACGCCGGTGCGGTGCACCCGGATGCCGCGGTCAGCGCCAGGACGAGGCATCCGACCGCCGCCCACCGGGCGCGGCGTCTCATCCGTCCGCCACGGCCGCCTCGAGGACCGCGAGGTCGATGCGCCGCATGCGGAGCATCGCCTGCACCGCGCGGTGGGCGACCTCGGGGTCGGGGTGCCGGATCAGCTCGACCAGTCGCTCCGGGATGATCTGCCACGACAGCCCCCAGCGGTCCTTGAGCCAGCCGCACGGCTGCTCCTGGCCTCCCGCCGTCAACGCGTCCCAGTAGCGGTCGACCTCGGTCTGGTCGCGGCAGGAGACGTACAGCGAGACGGCCTCCGTGAACGGGAACTGCGGGCCGGCGTCCATCCCGTAGTAGTCGCGGCCGCCGAGCCGGAAATGCACGTGCATGACCTTCCCGCCCATGCCCGGCACCTCATCGGGGTAACGGTCGATCGTCACGAGCTCCGAGTCCGGGATCAGCGCGGTGTAGAACGTGACAGCCTCCTCGGCGGCGTCGTCGAACCAGAGGAAGGGGGTCACTGCGCTCATGCGTCCACCCTTGTCGACGCGTCGCACCCGCGCAATGGCCGCGATCATGGATGCTGCGCCCTCAGCCGCACCGCGACACGCAGGCCTCCCTGCGGCCGGGCGACGAGGGCGAGCGTCCCGCCATGCGCCTGCGTGATGCTCCGGACGATCGCGAGGCCCAGGCCGACCCCGGCATGGTCGCCGATGCGGACGCGCTCGGTGCCGCGCTGGAACGGCTCGGTCAGCGTTGCCACGCGCTCGGGACTGAGTCGCTCGCCGGTGTTCTCGACGACGACTTCCACCCCGTCGCCGCGCACGGACGTGGTCACGTCGACCGTGCCGTGCGCGGGGAGGTTGTGGACGATGGCGTTGTGGAGCAGGTTCGAGACCAGCTGCAGCAGCAGGGCGTACGAGCCCGTGGTCCAGGCGACGTCGCCGCTCGTGCGTACGGTCACGCCATTGGCCTCGGCGAGCGTCAGCAGCGTCTCGGATGCCTCTTCGGCGACGAGCGACAGGTCGACGGGCTCGGGGGTGAACGATCCCTGCTCCGCGCGGCTGAGCACCAGCAGCGCCTCGGTGAGCGCGATCGCGCGCACGTTGACCGCGCGCAGGCGGTCGAGGAGCTCGTCGACGTCGCGGTCCGGGTCGCTGCGGGCGACGTCGAGCAACGTCTGCGTGATCGCGAGCGGCGTCCGCAGCTCGTGCGAGGCGTTCGCGGCGAACCGCCGCTGCTCGGCGACATGCGCCTCGAGGCGCACGAGCATCGCGTCGAAGCTGTCGGCGAGCTCGCGGAACTCATCCTGGCGGCCCGGCAGCGCGATCCGGTGCGACAGCGATCCGCTCGCGGCGAGGCGGGTGGCCTCGGTGATCCGCACCAGCGGCGCCAGCATCCGGCCGGCGAGGATCCAGCCGCCGAGCAGTCCGAACCCGAGCAGGAAGAGCAGTGCCCAGGAGGCTGCCGGTGCGAAGGCGCGGACGAGGTCGCCGCGATTCGGGACGAACGGTCCGGGGCCGGTGAACTGCCCGTCCGGAACGTACCTGAGGAGGAAGACCCACACGACGGCGAGCAGGAGCGTGCCGGCCACCATGAGGAACCCGGCATAGCTCAGGGCGAGCTTGAGCCGCACGCTCATGCCGGACGGCCTAGCCAAGGCCATGGCTGTCGTCGACGTCGATACGGTAACCCACTCCGGGGACGGTGGCGATGACCCAGGGCTCACCCAGCCGCTTGCGCAGCGCCGAGACCGTGATGCGCACCGCATTGGTGAACGGGTCGGCGTTCTCGTCCCACGCGCGCTCGAGCAGCTCTTCTGCGCTGATGACCCCGCCTTCGGCGCTCATGAGCACCTCGAGGACGGCGAACTGCTTCCGCGTCACCGCGATGTAGCGGCCGTCGCGGAAGACCTCGCGACGGAACGGATCCAGTCGGAGCCCCGCGAGTTCCCGCACGGGCGGCCGGCTGTGGCCGCGGCGGCGGTCCAGCGCCCGCAGCCGCAGCACGAGCTCCTGCAGATCGAACGGCTTCGTGAGATAGTCGTCGGCGCCCAGCTCGAACCCGGTCGCCTTGTCGTCGATGCGATCCGCCGCGGTGAGCATAAGGATGGGGATGCCGCTGCCGGACCTCACGATTTGCGCCGCGACCTCGTCGCCGGAAGGGCCGGGAACGTCGCGGTCGAGCACGGCGATGTCGTAACCGTTGACGCTCAGCAGCGCGAGCGCGGTGTCGCCGTCGCCCGCGATGTCGGCGGCGATCGCCTCGAGGCGCAGTCCGTCACGGATGGCTTCCGCCATCAAAGGCTCGTCCTCGACCACCAGCACCCGCATGCCCTCGATGGTACGAGTCGGCGCATATCGTGCGCGTATGCGAAAGCCCATACGCTGTCGCAACACGCGCGCGTGTGGGCTGGGAGCATGATCCCCACAGCAACCGTTCCGTCGAGACATCGGCGCGTGCTCCGCCGGGTGCTCGTGTCTCTTCTCATCGCCGCCCTCGCGATCGTCGGGGTGGCGGTGTACCGCTCGGCGTCGGCCGCGATGCTGACCGGCACGACCATCGAGGACGAATCACAGATCGACGCGCCGCCTGCGCCCGAAGGCGTGGCCACCGCGGACGACGGGCTCCTCCCCTCCGGCGCAACGGCGTTCGACGAGGCATACCCGGGGATCTCGGGGCTGTCCCACGATCTGCGAGACGCGCTGCAGCGCGCGTCGCACGATGCAGCTGCCGATGACGTCGTGGTCCGCGTCAACAGCGGCTGGCGCTCCGCGGAGTACCAGGACCGCCTGAGGCAGGAGGCCGTGTCCCAGTACGGCTCCGCAGAGGAGGCTGCTCGCTGGGTGGCGTCTTCCACGACGTCAGCCCACGTGGCCGGTGACGCTGTCGATGTCGGTTCGTACGACGCCGTGGACTGGCTGACGGCGCACGGCGCCGCCTACGGGCTGTGCCAGACCTACGCGAACGAGGCCTGGCACTTCGAGCTTCGCCCGGAGGCGACCGATCGCGGCTGCCCGACGCCTTACGCCGATCCGACTCAGGACCCGCGTCTGCACGGGTGATGCCGCAGGCCGGCAAGTCCCGGACAAAGCGAAAGGCCGCCCTGATCGGGCGGCCTTTTCGGTGGACCTGAGGGGACTCGAACCCCTGACCCCCTGCATGCCATGCAGGTGCGCTACCAGCTGCGCCACAGGCCCAGACGCTGTTCCCGCTCTCGCGGGGCAACTCGTCTAGCTTACAACACTCCGAAGGGTGCTCCGTACCAAGGTCACTCCTCGGCGGTCGCCCGTGCGGGCAGCGTGACCGGCACCACGGGGCAGTCCTTCCACAGCCGCTCGAGGCCGTAGTACACGCGCTCCTGCTCGTGGAATACGTGCACCACGAGGTCGCCGAAGTCGATCAGGATCCAGCGCGACTCCTCGCGACCCTCACGACGCAGGCGCTTGTGGCCCGCCTCGAGCAGTTTGTCCTCGATCTCGTCGGCGATCGCGGCCACGTTGCGCTCGCTGCGCCCCGTGACCAGCAGGAAGATGTCGACGAGCGGAAGCGGCTCGGACACGTCGAGGGCGACGAGATCCTCGCCGCCCTTGGCGTCCGCCGCAGCCGCGGCGATCTGGAGCATGTCGTGCGACTGCGCACTCGCCACCATCAGAAGACTCCTGTCACGAAGGCGAGGATCAGAACGCCCACGAGGGCGAGGGCCAGCACGCCCGCGGTGATCGCGAGCGACATCATGAGCTTGCCGCCCTTCTCGGGTACCGGCGGCTTGATGACGTCGCCGGGGGCTTTCGCGGTGCTGACGGCAGCGCTGGCGGCGATCGGGGTCGGCGACGAGTGCGACGGCAACTCGCCGTCGACGAGCGTCGCGTCGATCTCCTTGCCGTCGGCGGTGCCCTTCGCGTGACCGGTCGAGCCGAGCCCTTCGGGGAGGTTGAACGTGCCGGTGACGATGACCTCGCCCGTCGCGGTGACCGGCGCGACCAGGGGCGCTACCTCGGGGGCCTGCGACACGATCAGCGCGTTGGGGATCGCGATGGCGCCGGTGGTGCGCGTCAGCAGCTGGTCGAACGACGGCGGGACGTCGACCGCGGCAGGCTGGCCGGCGGCGGGAGCCTCGTCGAGCAGGCTGGCGCCCAGGAGCGGATTGACCGCCTTGGGTGCAGCGATCGGCTCCGCGGTCTCGTCGTCCTCGGTCGTCCCGAACACGTCGCCGAAGGAGTGGTCCTCGACCTCGGGCACAGCGGGCGCCGCCGCGAAGGCGGGAACCGAGATCGGAGCCGCGGGCGTCTCCTGCTGCCAGCTCGGCACCGGCGCGGATGCGGATTCCGTCTCGCGCGGGAGGCCGAACAGTGCATGCATGCCGCTGTCGGTCGAAACCTGCGTGTCGTCTTGGGGCGGCGTGAAGAGCGACGGCGCCGGCTCGTCGAAGGGCGCCACGGGCGGCGGGGCGACGGGGAACGCGAAGGTCGGGGCGCTGCCGCCGGTCGCAGCGGCGTGCGCGGCGACGACCTCCGGAGTGATCACGGGCACCGAAGCGGTGCGGATGCGCTCCTGCTGGCGCGCCTGGCGGCGGGTGAGCGGAGAAACGCCCAGGTCGACCGCGGAGTCCGGCACGGGGGCCGGAGCGACGGCGGCCGGCTCGGCCGGGCGCGGGAACGGCGCGGACGCGACGGGCGCCGGCGGCGGGGTCGACAGCGCGGCATCGACCGGCGGCGCGACGATGGGTGCGGCCGCGGTCTCGGAGACCTCGTCGTCGACGGGCGTCGCGGTGATCACGGGGGTCGACCCCGTGTTCCGCAGCTCGCGGATCTGCTTACGTGTCAGGGCTGGCGTCGCCGGGTGCTCGGGTGTACTCATTCCTTGCTCCGGTAGAGATGGTGCTTCGCAATGTATTGGACGACCCCGTCGGGCACGAGGTACCACACGGGGTGTCCTCGCTGAACTCGGTCACGGCAATCCGTCGATGAGATCGCGAGGGCGGGGATCTCGAGCTGGCTGACGTCGTCGCTGGGCAGGCCGTCCGTGTTCAGCACGTGACCAGGCCTGGATACCGCGACGAAGTGGGCGAGGTCCCACAACTCATCATGGTCCCTCCAACTGAGAATTTGCGCTATGGCGTCGGCGCCGGTGATGAAGAACAGCTCCGCGTCCGGGCGCTGGGCCTTCAGATCGCGGAGCGTGTCGATGGTGTAGGTGGGGCCGTCGCGGTCGATGTCGACGCGGCTGACGGTGAATCGAGGGTTGGATGCCGTGGCGATGACGGTCATGAGATACCGATGCTCGCTCAGCGAGACGTCGGCTTTCTGCCACGGCTCACCGGTCGGCACGAACACGACCTCGTCGAGGTCGAACCACTGCGCCACTTCGCTGGCGGCGACCAGGTGCCCATGATGAATGGGGTCGAACGTTCCGCCCATGACCCCGACTCTCGGGGCTGTCGCCAAGGACATGCAGCAGCCTTAGTGGCCGTGCCCCGCTCGCTGGACGTCGTTCGCGTGGGCCTTGGCGTACGCCTCGGCCTTGTGCGCGTGGCGATTGGCCACGTTGCGGTACGAGAGCGTCACGATCGCCAGCGCGGCGAAGACGATGATCGCGGTGATGCCGTACCCGACGGTCTCGAGGGCGACGTTGCCGTGGTGCTCCGACTCTTCGGCGGCAAGGGCGAGGATCGTGGCGAGTGTCATTCGGGCTCCGTTCGGGTTCGCCTCTGGGGCGCGGGACTGGTCAAGTCTATTCCGTTACACGCGGACCTGCCCGGCACCCCGCGCGAGCCACTTCGAGCTCGTGAGCTCTGTGAGCCCCATCGGGCCGCGCGCGTGCAGCTTCTGCGTCGAGATGCCGACCTCGGCTCCGAAGCCGAACTCGCCGCCGTCGGTGAACCGGGTCGAGGTGTTCGCCATCACCACGGCCGAATCGACCTCGGCGAGGAAGCGCGCCTCGTTCGCGGGATCCTGCGTCACGATCGATTCGGTGTGATGGGTCGAGTACCGGCGGATGTGCTCGAGGGCGTCGTCCAGGTCGTCGACGACGCGCATCGAGAGATCGAGGCTGAGGTACTCGGTCGCCCAATCCTCGTCGGTCGCCGGGGTGACGCCCGCGGCGAGGCGCTCGACTGTCTCGTCCCCGTGCACCGTGACACCGCTCTGCTGCAGGGCCGTCACGACCGGGCCGACGAGCCGGTCGGCGGCACCCCGGTGGACGAGGACGGTCTCGACCGCGTTGCACACGCTCGGCCGCTGCGTCTTGGCGTTCACCACGATGTCGCGCGCCCAGTCGAGGGGCGCGGTCTCGTCGAGCACGATGTGCACGACGCCGGCGCCTGTCTCGATGACGGGTACCGAGGACTCGGTCACGACAGTCTCGATCAGCTGTGCGCTGCCGCGCGGCACGAGCACATCGACGATTCCGCGCGCGTGCATCAGCTCTCGGGCGCCCTCGCGGCCGAACTCGTCGACCGTCTGGATGGCTTCCGGGTCGATGCCGCGGTCGGCCAGTGCGCCGCGCATCGCGCGGACGAGCGCCGCATTCGTCCGTTCGGCGGCGGTGCCGCCGCGGAGCACGACCGCGTTGCCCGAACGCAGCGCCAGGGCTGCGATGTCGACCGTCACGTTGGGGCGGGCTTCGTAGATGGAGCCGACCACGCCGAACGGCACGGCGACCTTTGTCAGCGACACGCCGTTCGCGAGCGTCCGCTCATCGAGGACACGGCCGACGGGGTCGGGCAGCGCCGCGATCTCGCGCACCGCCGCGGCGAGGGAGGCGACGCGCGGCTCGTCGAGCCGCAGCCGGTCCTGCAGGGCCGTCGACAGTCCGGTCTCGCTGCCCCGGCGGAGATCATCCGCGTTCGCCGCCACGATCTCCGCTGTCGCGGCCTCGATCGCGTCAGCGATCGCGAGGAGCGCATCGCGCTTCGCGTCGTCGGCGAGAAGGCCGATGCTGCGCGCCGCATCCTTGGCGAGCAGCATCCGTTCGCGTGCCGTCGTGGCGGTGGTGGTCATCCGCCCAGTCTATCGACCGCCGTGCGCACCGGACCGGTCGCCGCGGGCGCCGTGGGCTCGGGGTTCGGCTGGAACCACGTGCCGATGTCGTCGCCCGACAGGGCTTCGCCGACGAGGTCCGCGCTGGTGACGAGGACGCCGATTCCGGATGCTGCGGCCAGCCGCGCCGCGGACACCTTGGTGGCCGCTCCCCCGGTGCCGACGCTGTTGACGACGACCGAGCCGAACTCGAAACCGTGCAGGTCGTCGCCGTAGATCACGTGCGGGATCGGCAGGGCGCCGGGCTCGTCCGGCGGACGCGTGTAGAGGCACTCGATGTCGCTCAGGAGGACCAGGGCGTCGGCGCCGATCAGCTGGGCGACGAGCGCCGCCAGGCGGTCGTTGTCGCCGAAGCGGATCTCATGCGTGGCGACGGTGTCGTTCTCGTTGACGACAGGGAGGATGCGCAGGCCCAGAAGCCGCTCCATGGCGCGGCGCGCGTTGGAGCGGTGCGTCGGGTTCTCGAGGTCGCCCGCGGTCAGGAGCACCTGGCCGGCGACGATGCGGAACGGCCGCAGCGCCTCCTGGTAGCGGTAGATGAGCACGTTCTGGCCCACCGCCGCCGCCGCCTGCTGCGTCGCGAGGTCGCTGGGACGTTCGTCGAGGAGCAGGTACGGCATGCCCGTCGCGATGGCGCCGGACGACACGAGGACGACCTCGGTGCCGCGTGCGTGCGCGGCCGCGAGGGCGTCGACGATCGGCTTGATCTTGTGGGCGTTGTCGCCGCTGATCGACGAGGATCCGACCTTCACGACGACGCGGCGGGCCAACGGGAGGTCGGTGCGCTCCCGCGCACTCACTCGTCGTCCTCCTGGTCGCGGTAGCGCTCGGCGATCCGCTCGGCCTCCAGCTCGGCGCGTGCCTCCGCCTTGGCGTCCATCATGTCGTGGTACCGCTCGCGGCGCTCCGACGTCGTACGGCGGTTGTCGCGAAGCAGGCGCGGGTCGGTGCCGCGAGGCGCGGTCATCAGCTCCGCGTTGGACGAGATCGAGGGCTCCCAGTCGAACACGATGCCGTCGCCCTCGCCGATCACGACGGTGGCGCCGGGCGTGGCACCGGCGCGGAACAGCTCGTCCTCGACACCGAGCTTCTCGAGACGGTCGCCGAGGTAGCCGACGGCCTCCTCGTTCTGGAAGTCGGTCTGCTGCACCCACTTGAGCGGCTTGTCGCCGAGGATGCGGTAGATGTTGCCGTACGTGCCGCCTTCGACCCGGACCGAGAACTCCTTCTGCGAACCCTTCGGGCGGATCACGATGCGCTCCGGTGCGGGGGCCGCGGCCTGCTCGGCGCGGTGCTGCGCGACGATGTCGCCGAGCGCGAACGTCAGCTGACGCAGACCCTCGTGGCTGACTGTCGAGATCTCGAACACGCGGAAGCCGCGCGCCTCGAGGTCCGGACGGACGAGGTCCGCGAGATCCTTCGCCTAGGGGACATCGACCTTGTTGAGCGCCACGAGCTGCGGGCGCTCGAGGAGCGGGAGCTGGCCTTCTGGAACCGGATAGGCCGCGAGCTCGGCGAGGATGACGTCGAGGTCGCTGAGCGGGTCGCGGCCCGGCTCGAGCGTCGCACAGTCGAGGACGTGCACGAGCGCCGTGCACCGCTCGACGTGGCGGAGGAACTCGAGTCCGAGGCCCTTGCCCTCGCTCGCGCCTTCTATGAGGCCGGGCACGTCGGCGACGGTGAAGCGCTGCTCCCCCGCCTGCACGACGCCGAGGTTCGGGTGCAGGGTCGTAAAGGGGTACTCGGCGATCTTGGGCCGCGCGGCCGAGATCGCTGCGATGAGGCTCGACTTGCCCGCCGAGGGGAAGCCGACGAGGGCGACATCAGCGACGGTCTTCAGCTCGAGGAGGACATCGCCTTCCCACCCGGGGGTTCCGAGCAGCGCGAAGCCCGGCGCCTTCCGCTTGGGATTGGCGAGTGCGGCGTTGCCGAGGCCGCCGAGACCGCCGGGGGCGGCGACGAAGCGCATGCCCGGCTCGATCATGTCGACGAGCACCTCGCCGGTGACGTCCTTCACGACGGTCCCGACCGGGACCGGGAGCTCGAGCGGCTCGCCCAGTGCGCCCGACCGGTGATCGCCCATCCCGAACCCGCCGTTGCCGCTGGAGCGGTGCGGGGAGTGGTGGTACGACAGCAGCGTCGTGACGTTCGGGTCGGCGACGAGGACGATGTCTCCCCCGTGCCCGCCGTTGCCGCCGTCGGGGCCGGCGAGCGGCTTGAA
>JAVBUG010000130.1:0-6471 GCA_031555515.1 Microbacterium sp.
GGACGGCGCCGGCGATGTCGCGCAGCTGCTCGCCCGCCTCGGCGTCGCCGCGGCGCGCAGCCGCATCGGCGGCGCCCTCCGCGGCATAGCTGGTGGCGACCAGTTCTTGGACGGGTCCGTCGTGGAGCGTCCCCGCGACACGCCGGCGCTCGGCGTCCGAGGCATCCATCGCCCGCTGCAGGAGATCGGCGCGGCGCCGCTCCTCGCTGCGGAGGCGCCGCAGCAGTCCCCACACGATCGGCGCCGTCAGCACGAGCAGCAGCAGCAGGCTGCTGGTCGTCACGCCCGCGAAGCCGCGCCAGAGGTCGGCCGCCCGTGCCGCGACCGGGTCGTACGGGAGGTAGACCTCGAAGAGGAGCTCGCGGCCGTCCGGCGCCCACACCGGGCGGTACACCTCGAGGAGCCGCGAACCCGGTTCGAACTCGTTCTCCTCCTCCGACAGATCCGAGATCGCGGCGCGCGTCGACGGGTTCGACAGCGCTTCGCGCTGGGCGTCGTCGAGCTCGAACGACCTGCCGATCAGCTGCGGCTCGTCGGCGTAGAGCACCACTCCGTCGGGACTCCAGATCTTGACGCGCACGACGTCGTCGCCGAGCACCTGGCCGCGGATGATCCGGTCGAACGCGTCCACCGCGGCGGGGTCGCCGTCGGCCAGCGCGGACGTCAACGACGGCTGGATGACGGCACCCGCCAGCACATCGGCGACGTTCGCCGCGTCGTTCACCGCCTCCCGCTCGGCCAGCCACTGGGCCGCGAACGTGGCGAGCAGTCCGACCACGACGAGGATGCCGGCGAGTCCGGCGGCCAGTCGCAACACGACGGTTCGCGTGCGCAGCGGCCTTCGTGCCGGCTCCGGATCGATGGATGCCGCGACCACCGTGACCCACGGCACGGGTGCCGCCCCGACCGGGATCGGAGCGGTCGGGGCGGAAGAGGCGTCGAAGGGCGTCACTCAGTCGTCTCCGCCATGGCCGCCGTGGCCGCTGCCGCTGTCGTCGCTCCCGCCGCTGTCGCGGTCATCGCCCGGCTCGGTGCGCTGGTCGCGCGGGACGTCGCCGCCGTGGTCGTCGACCGGCGGAGCGGTGGTGCCGGGCGTCGCACCCGTCGAGCCGTTGCCGTTCACGTCGCGGTCGTCACCAGGCTCGGTGCGCTGGTCGCGCGGGACGTCACCGCCGTGGTCGTCGACGGTGGCCGACGGCGAGGGCGTCGGTGCGACGGGCGTCGGCGTGACGACCTGCCCCGACGACGGCACGCGCACCGGCACGGACTGCGCGAACGACGTGTTGCCCCAGAGTCCGATGACGGCCGGAACGGCGACCAGCACGAGCGCACCGGCCCCGAGGACGATCTGCTTCTTCATGGTTCTGCCCTTCGCTCATTCTGGCCTCCGACGCGTGCGGTGCGAAGCGCCGCGCGTCCTGGTGTCTTCAGACTCGCCGTGTGCAGGGCTGCGCCGCCATCGGACGATGGTCGTACGACCACCCGCACGGACGTGCGTTACGGCCCGTGTCCTGGTGTTTCATCGCACCGTGGACGAGACGGATGCCGCTGTCTAGCGTCGTGGCACGGCATCAGGGAGACACTTCCCGGCCGGTTCGGGGCGCGCCGAGATCCGGCTCGCACGAGAGGAGCACGCCATGTCGTGGACGCAGAGCTTCAGCATCGGAAGCCTGGAGGACGGGGTCCCGGTCCGTCTCGTCGAGGCACGGGATGCCTTCATCGACGCGCAGCGCGCGCTCGAAGCGGCGCGTGACGATCTGCTGCAGGCCCACGCCCAGACGAACCGGCTGTGGGGCACCGGCCGCTGAACCCACGACCGCGGCAGAAGGCGGACCTAGACTTCGTCACATGCCGGCCCCCGCCCCCGTTGCCACCCGAGGCGCGTGGGGGACGACCTGGCGGGTGATCCTGGCCGCGGTGATCAGCGGCATCGTGTGGGGTGCGCTTCTCACGCAGGCCTCAGGGTTCAGCCCCTTCCAACGTGTCTGGGTGTGGGCGGTCGACCCCGCCCTCGGCGTCGCGGCGCTCGTCCTGACACTCGTGTTCGTGCGGCGCTTCCCTGTCGTGACGGGCCTGGTCACCGGCATCCTCGTCCTCGTCTCGGTGTCGGTGCTCGGACCCGCGCTCCTCGCGCTCGGGTCGGTCGCGACGCGGCGCCGCTGGCGCGAGATCGCCGCCGTGGGGCTCGTCGACCTCGTCGCCTTCCTCTTCCTCGGCGTGATCTACCCCCATCCGGTCGGCGAGCTGCCGTGGTGGGGTCGAGGGGTCGTCATGGCCCTCGGCATCGCGGTGGTCGTCGCCGTGGGCATCGCGATGGGTCAGCGCCGCGCCCTGGTCGCAGGGTTGCGCGAGCGCGCCGAGGCCGCGGAGCGCGAGCAGGCCTCGCGCGAGGAGGCGGCCCGGGCCGCCGAGCGGGCCCGCATCGCGAGCGACATGCACGATGTCCTCGCGCACCGCCTGTCGCTCGTGGCGCTCCACGCTTCCGCCGTCGGATTCCGCGACGATCTCGACCCAGCCGACCGTGCGACCGCGATGCACACCATCGAGGAGAACGCGCGGCTCGCCCTGCAGGAGCTGCGCGGAGTCCTCGGCGTGCTGCGCGGCTCGACCGACGAGCCTCCCGAGGCCCTGCACCCTCCGGATGTCCACGTCCTGGTCGACGAAGGTCGCGCCGCGGGCATGACGATCGAGCTCGTGGAGGATCTCGACCAGACCCCGCCGACCGCGCTCGAGCGCGCGATGCATCGCATCGTGCGCGAGGGCCTGACGAACGCACGCAAGCACGCCCGGAGCTCCCGGGTCGTGGTGTCGATCGCGGGCGAGCCCGGAGACGGACTCGCCGTGCGGGTCGTCAACGACGCACCGCCCGAGATGGGGGCAGGCGCCCTGCCTGGCTCGGGAACAGGCTTGATCAGCCTCCGTGAGCGGGTCGAGCGGCTCGGCGGCCGCTGGACCCAGCGCCCGCTACCCGAGGGCGGGTACGAGCTGAGCGCCTGGCTACCATGGGCGATGTGACCGCCGGGCCGCTGCGCATCGTGATCGTCGACGACGATCCGCTCGTGCGGGCAGGGCTCGCGATGATCCTGGGCGGCGACCCCGCGCTGCAGGTGATCGCCGAGGCCGCCGACGGCGCCGACGGCGTCGAGACCGTCGCCTGCGAGAAGCCCGACGTCGTGCTGATGGACATCCGCATGCCGGTCAAGGACGGCCTGGCCGCGACCGCCGAGATCCTCGCGACACCCGAGCCGCCTCGCGTGGTCCTGCTCACGACCTTCGACGCCGACGACATGGTCCTGCGCGGGCTGCGCACCGGCGCCGCGGGGTACCTGCTCAAAGACACCCCGCCACAGCAGATCGTCGACGCGGTCAAGGCCGCAGCATCCGGAGCTCCCGTCCTCTCGCCACAGGTCGCCGCCACCCTCATCGCGACCGCCACCGCCCCGGAACGCGCGCGCGACGACGTGGCGCGCAGCGCCGCTCGGGCTCGGCTCGCCGACCTCACCGACCGCGAGCTCGAGGTCGCGCAGGCCGTCGGACGCGGAATGTCGAACGCCGAGATCGCCGCCGAGCTGTTCATGTCGATCGCTACAGTGAAGGCTCACGTCGGCCGCGCGCTGGCGAAACTCCAGCTGGAGAACCGGGTGCAGCTCGCGCTCGTGGTGCATGACGCCGGCGGCTGACACGAACGAAGGGCGAGAGTGACCGAGAACGAGAACTCCTCAGCATGGCGGCGCTTCTGGGAGCGCGGCGGATGGTGGCGTGCGCTGCTGCTGGTGGTCGTGTACTACGCGCTGTACCAGCTCGGCTCGCTCGCGTTCGTGCCGCTGCTCGCATCGGCGGACGACCCGGCTGCGGAGATCTGGATCGGCACCGCCCTCCCCATCGCACTCGGCGGCGTGCTCCTCGTCGCGTTCGCGTGGTCGGTGGGCTCGCTGCGCGAGCTGTTCGGCCCGCAGCCCATCCGCGGCGGTGGCTGGATGTGGATCGCCGTCGTCGTCGTGCTGCTGTTCAACGTGCTGCGGTTCGCGACGATCGACTACGGCGCGGCCGGCGCGAGCGTCGTCGTCGCCTGGATCGTCACGGGACTGTTCATCGGCTTCGCCGAAGAGGTGCTCACGCGCGGCTTCGTGGTGAACCTCATGCGCAAGGGCGGCTACCGCGAGATCACGGTGGCGCTCGTCTCGGCCCTGCTGTTCGCCGTGCTGCACGCCGGCAACCTGCTGTCGGGCCAGTCGCCCCTCACGACGGGGTTCCAGCTCGTGTACACGTTCGCCTTCGGCATCCTCATGTACCTGTCGCTGCGTGTCACGGGCAATCTGATCTGGCCGATCCTGCTGCACGCGACCACCGATCCGTCGATCTTCCTGCAGGGCGCCTACCCCGCCGGCGGCGCGCTCACCGGCATCGCCGCGCAGGGCAACATCGCGGTCGTCCTCGCCGGGATCGTGCTGCTGTTCTTCATCCGCGGAAAGGTGGCGTCGCCCGCGACGGCCATCGAGCCGGGAGTCGACACCAAGGTCGCCTGACCGCCGACAGGCATAGACCAAAGTCGGGGGCGGTCGTAGACCTCTGCCGCTCCCGCCGAACGGCCCAGCGCTCGACCATGGATACATGAACGAACTCCAGGAAAGGATCACCGTGTCCGACAGCACTCTTCCTGCGCCGCTGCGCGTACGTCCCCGGGTCTGGATCGGCCTCGCGATCTTCCTCGCGTACGTCGTGCTGGTCTTCGTCGTGCAACTGCTGACCGGCATCCCGTACACCGCGCTCGGCGACAACGGCGGCAACCTCTTCCTCGGCGCGGGCCTGTCGCTGATCATCGGCGCCGTCTTCCTCGCGATCACGACCACGCTCCTCGGCTGGTGGCGCCCCGCGCTCTTCGAGCGGGCGCACAGCGTACGGTGGCCGATCTTCGTGCCGGCCCTCATGGCCGTCGCGCTCGTGATCAACCTGCTGAGCACGGACTGGGGCGCCTACGACGGCGCGTTCTTCGCAGCATCCGTCGTCCTGCTCCTGGTCGGCTTCACCGAGGAGATGGCAACGCGCGGCGTACTGCTCGTCGCGCTGCGCAGCCGGCTCGGCGAGGGCTGGGTGTGGTTCCTCACGTCGGCGCTGTTCGCGCTCATGCATCTGGTGAACGCGCTCAGCGGGCAGGACCTGGTCAGCACGTTGCAGCAGGTCGGCTTCGCCTTCATGGGCGGCACGATCTTCTACATCCTGCGCCGCACGACGGGAACGCTCATCTGGGCGATGCTCCTGCACGGATTCTGGGACTTCTCGACCTTCGCGGTCGGCCACGGCACGCCCGCACCGACCGCCGGGATCAGCAGCATCCTGTACCTGGTCACGGGCATCGCCGGTCTGGCGGTCGTCGCCTTCGTCATCCGCGGAGCGCGCGAGCGCACCGTCGCCCCGGCGGCCGTCACGGTGGCCTGACGGAACGAAGAGGAGGACGGATGCTGCGGCCCGCAGCATCCGTCCTCTCCTGTGTCACGCGCACGCGGCCCCGGCGGATCGCCGATTTCGGGTCATGGCGCTCCCGGGCCACGCCTCGTGAACCCAATACGCTCAGCGCATGATCTTGCTCACTGACATCGAACCCATCAACCAGGGCGTCTCCTCCGCCGCCATCTTCGGTTACGTGGTGGTCGGCCTCATCTACTGGATCGTGACGATCGCCGCATACTGGCGCACGTTCACCAAGGCCGGCTACCCCGGCTGGCTCGCGATCATCCCGATCGTGAACCTGTTCGTCCTCGTCAAGGTCGCCGGGTACTCGGCCTGGCTCGGACTGCTCTGGTTCGTGCCGATCGCCAACATCGTGCTCGCGATCATCGTCGCCTTCCGCAACGGCCGGGCGTTCGGCCACGGCGGCGCGTTCTCGTTCTTCCTGCTGTTCCTGCTCAACCCGATCGGCTACTTCGTCACCGGCTTCAGCAACGACACGTACACCAAGCCCGTCTGACTCACTCTCCGCTGAAGGACGGACGCCCCCGGCTCGCAGCCGGGGGCGTCCGCGTCTGCGGTCACAGCGCGACGTGGAACTTCGGACCCGGCCCTGCTCCCGCCGGCCGCTCGCCGGCGAGGATCGCGGGCAGCTCCTCGAGGCCGACCGTCGCGGCGATGAGAGGTCGCGGATCGACCACGCCGGAGGCGTAGGCGTCGATGGTGCCCGCCAGGCCGGGCGAGGCGCTGAGCACGCCGACGGCCGTCACGTCCTTGAGCGCCAGGTCGCGGGTGTCGATGAGGCTCGGCGTGCCGGCGAGGCCGATGTACACGACCCGCCCACCCGGTTCGACGAGCTCGAGCGCCTTCGCGGGAAGCTGCGGGGCGTTGGATGCCTCGATCACGGCGTCCCAGGGCAGGTTCGGCAGCGTCCGCTCGGTCCAGACCTGCTCGAATCCGAGGGTGCGTGCGAAGTCGAGCGAGCGCTCGCTGCGGCCGAGCAGGTGCACCTCGGCGCCTGCCGCA
>JAVBUG010000073.1:0-11143 GCA_031555515.1 Microbacterium sp.
GAGACCACGATGGATCACACCACGCGCACCCTGCGCCAGGTGACCATCGACGACGCGGCGGCCGCGGACGAGATCTTCAGCGTGTTGATGGGAGAGGACGTCGAGTCCCGACGCACCTTCATCCAGCGCAACGCCAAGGACGTCCGCTTCTTGGACATCTGACCCCACCCACTACACACACACCGCTGCGCGCAGCGGCCACAGAACGAGAAGACGGAGGATTCTTCCCGGAATGAGCATCGGGGTGCCGGCGAAGCCGGCGGGCCCCCCGCTCTGCGAATGAAGGGAAGAATCCGGAGTCCAGCAGCATCCGGAGAAGAACACGATGACTGACGAAGAACGCCCCACCCCGGAGCACGAGCACGGCAAGATCGACCAGGTCGATCTGCAGTCCGAGATGCAGCGCAGCTATCTCGACTACGCGATGGCCGTCATCGTCGGCCGCGCGCTGCCCGATGTGCGCGATGGTCTCAAGCCCGTGCACCGCCGCGTCATCTACGGCATGTACGACGGCGGCTTCCGCCCGGACAAGTCGTACTCGAAGTGCGCCCGCGTCGTCGGCGAGGTCATGGGTCAGTACCACCCGCACGGTGACACCGCGATCTACGACGCCCTCGTCCGTCTGGTGCAGCCGTGGTCGCTGCGCTACCCGCTCGCGCAGGGCCAGGGCAACTTCGGCTCGCCCGGCAACATGGGCGCCGCGGCCCCGCGGTACACCGAGACGAAGATGGCTCAGCTCGCGCTCGAGATGGTGCGCGACATCGAAGAAGAGACCGTCGACTTCCACGACAACTACGACGGTCAGACGCAGGAGCCGTCGGTGCTGCCGGCGCGCTTCCCGAACCTGCTGGTCAACGGCTCGGTCGGCATCGCGGTCGGCATGGCGACCAACATCCCGCCGCACAACCTCCGCGAGGTCTCCGCCGGCGCGCTGTGGGCGCTCGAGCACCCCGAGGCGTCGCGTGAAGAGCTGCTCGAGGCGCTCATGGAGCGCATCCCCGGTCCGGACTTCCCGACCGGCGCGCAGATCCTCGGCACCAAGGGCATCCGCGAGGCGTACCGCACCGGCCGCGGCTCGATCACGATGCGCGCGGTCGTCGCGATCGAAGAGATCCAGGGCCGCACCTGCCTCGTCATCACCGAGCTGCCGTACCAGGTCAATCCCGACAACCTCGCGGTCAAGATCGGCGACCTCGCACGCGACGGCAAGATCACTGGCATCGCCGACATCCGCGACGAGACTTCGGACCGCACCGGTCAGCGCCTCGTGGTGGTGCTGAAGCGGGATGCCGTCGCCAAGGTCGTGCTGAACAACCTGTACAAGCACACCCAGCTGCAGGAGAACTTCGGCGCGAACATGCTGGCGATCGTCGACAACGTGCCGCGCACGCTGTCGCTCGACGGCTTCGTGACGCTGTGGCTCGAGCACCAGATCGACGTCATCGTCCGCCGCACCAGCTACCGCCTGCGCAAGGCCGAAGAGCGCATGCACATCCTGCGCGGCTACCTGAAGGCGCTCGACGCGCTCGACGAGGTGATCGCGCTCATCCGCCGGTCGCCGAACGCGCAGGAGGCGAACGAGGGTCTGCAGAAGCTCCTCGACGTCGACGAAGCGCAGGCCGACGCGATCCTCCAGCTGCAGCTGCGCCGCCTCGCGGCCCTCGAGCGGCAGAAGATCATCGACGAGGCCGCTGAGCTCGAGCTGCAGATCGCCGACTACAAGGAGATCCTGGCGACGCCGCAGCGCCAGCGCGACATCATCCGCGAGGAGCTCACGGCGATCGTCGACAAGTTCGGCGACGAGCGCCGCACGCACATCCTCCACGGATTCGACGGCGACATGTCGATGGAAGACCTGATCCCCGAAGAGGAGATGGTCATCTCGGTCACGCGCGCCGGCTACATCAAGCGCACGCGCAGCGACAACTACCGCCAGCAGCACCGCGGCGGCAAGGGCGTCAAGGGTGCGCAGCTGCGCGCCGACGACGTCGTCGAGCACTTCTTCGTCACCACGACGCACCACTGGCTGCTGTTCTTCACGAACAAGGGCCGCGTGTACCGCTCGAAGGCGTACGAGGTGCCGGAGGCCGGGCGCGACGCGAAGGGGCAGCACGTCGCCAACCTTCTGGCACTGCAGCCCGATGAAGAGATCGCGCAGATCCTCGACATCCGCGACTACTCGGTCGCGACGTACCTCGTGCTCGCGACCCGCAGCGGTCTCGTCAAGAAGACGCGCCTGACCGAGTACGACACCAACCGCCAGGGCGGCATCATCGCCATCAAGCTCCGCGGGCAGGTGCCCGAGGAGGGTGACGAGGCCGAGGCCGGACCCGACGACGAGGTCGTCAGCGCGCTGCTGGTCGACGAGGGCGACGACATCCTCCTCATCAGCCGCCACGGCATGTCGCTGCGGTTCTCGGCGACCGATTCGGCCCTCCGCCCGATGGGCCGCTCGACCTCCGGCGTGAAGGGAATGGACTTCCGTGCCGGCGACAGCCTGCTGTCGGCATCGGTCGCTGCCGACGACGGGTACGTCTTCGTCGTGACCGAAGGCGGTTACGCGAAGCGCACCGCGGTCGACCAGTACCGCATGCAGAACCGCGGCGGACTGGGCATCAAGGTGGCCAAACTGAGCGAGGATCGGGGCGATCTCGCGGGCGGTCTCATCGTCTCGGAGGACGACGAGGTCTTGGTGGTTCTTGCCAGCGGCAAGGTGGTACGCTCTGCCGTGGCCGAGGTCCCCGCCAAGGGTAGAGACACGATGGGAGTCGTGTTCGCTCGCTCCAGCGACGACGATCGCATCATCGCGCTCGCGCGCAACGGCGAACGGGGCCTCGCAGAAGAATCCGAGGATGCATCCGCTGACGGCGCCGACGCTGCACCGTCATCCGAGACCCCCCAGTCGACCGACACCCTCGGATCGGATGCCTCGCCCCAGACCCCCGAAGAGAGCACTGACGCATGAGCACGGTAGCCGACAAGCTCGCCAAGAAATCGAGTCACAAGACCAGCGCCAAGCAGGTTCGCCTGCGTCTGGTGTACGTGGACTTCTGGTCCGCGGTGAAGCTGTCCTTCCTCGCCGCGATCGCGATCGCGGTGGTGACGGTGGTGGCATTCGTGATGGTCTTCCTTGTGGTGCAGACCACCGGCCTCATCGCGAAGGCCGATGAGTTCTTCTCGAGCTTCTCGGACGGCAGCATCCTGCTGTCGCAGTTCGTGAGCTTCCCGCAGGTGCTGGCCTTCTCGGCCGTCGTCGCCATCCTCAACCTCGTGGTCGTGACGGTGCTCGGCGCTGTGATCGCGGGCATCTACAACCTTGCGGTCAAGGTGACGGGCGGCCTGCTGGTCGGCTTCACCTCGAACTGACGCACAACGCCGCTGCGCCGGCATCCGTTCTTTCGATGACGGATGCCGGCGCTCGGCGTTTGCGGGCTAGACCACCGTGGTGCCGAGCAGCGTGCCGATGAGCCACGTCGCGACGAGGGCGAGCGCGCCGCCGATGACGAGGCGGATCGCGGCCCGCCCCTTCGGAGCGCCGCCGAGGTGCGCCGAGACCGTACCCGTGACGGCCAGAGCGATGAGCACGGCCACGAAGGTGACGGGCACGCGCCACTCGGGCGGCGGCAGCAGGATCGCGAGGAACGGCAGCAGCGCACCCAGCGTGAACGAGATGGCCGACGAGATCGCCGCGTGCCACGGGTTCACGAGGTCGTTCTGATCGATGTGCAGTTCGACCTCGAGGTGCGCCGAGAGTGCGTCGTGCGCGGTGAGCTCCTGCGCGACCTGACGGGCCGTCGACTCCGAGAGTCCGCGGTCGCGGTAGAGCTGCGTCAGCTCTTCGAGCTCCGCCTCTGGCATGTCGCGCAGTTCGCCGCGCTCCTTGGCGATCAGCGCCCTCTCCGAGTCGCGCTGACTGCTCACCGAGACGTACTCGCCGAGCGCCATCGAGATGGCGCCGCCGACGAGGCCGGCGATGCCGGCGGTGAACAGCGCGGCGGTGTCGGTCGTCGCGCCGGCGACGCCGACGACCAGCGCCGCGACCGAGACGATGCCGTCGTTCGCGCCGAGAACACCGGCCCGGAGCCAGTTGAGGCGCTCCCCCAGCCGGACCCCGTGGGGTTCACCGGGATGGGAAACCTCTGTCACGACCCCAGTCAACCAGCCCGATTCGGAGATTCGCGATTCGTCGGGTAAAGTCTTGGAGGTTGCGGAGCGCAGGTTCCGCAGTCGAGACGGGGCTATAGCTCAGGCGGTTAGAGCGCTTCACTGATAATGAAGAGGTCCCAGGTTCAAGTCCTGGTAGCCCCACCGTAAGCCCCGGGGCCTTAGCTCAGTTGGTAGAGCGCCTGCTTTGCAAGCAGGATGTCAGGAGTTCGAATCTCCTAGGCTCCACAGACACGAAGCCGGTTCCGAGAGGGACCGGCTTCTGCGTTCTTCCCCGAGCCCCGCGCAGTTAGGCTGAAGCATGGACCTGCGCGTCGCGGCGTACGCGGTGATCGTCGATGATCATGACCGCCTCCTGCTCGCGCATTGGAACGAGGGCCGTCGCGCCGCGTGGACGATGCCCGGCGGCGGCCTCGAGCCCGGTGAAGACCCCGAGAGCGCCGCCCGCCGTGAGGTCAAGGAAGAGACCGGCTACCGCGTCGAGATCGACGGGCTCCTCGGCATCCACTCCCGCGTGATCCCGCCCGGCCGCAGACTCAAGCCCGGTGCCGACCTTCCCCTGCACACGCTGCGCATCGTCTACCGCGCGCGGATCACGGGCGGCAAGCTGCGCAACGAGACGGGTGGCTCGACGGATCGCGCCGAGTGGTTCCCCCTGGCCGACGTACGAGCCCTTCAGCGGGTCAAGCTCGTCGACATCGCCCTCGACATGGCGGGGATCGAACTCCCCTGATGCCGGGTGCCGTCAGTCGATGGGCTGCGAGATGTCGGCGACCGTCGCACCGTAGGCCGCGATGAGCGCATCGGCGTCGACGAACATGCTGTACCCGTGGGCGCCGGCGCCCATCGCGATGCGCTGACCGACGATCTCGGCGTCCGCGTAGATCGGCCAGTCGTGCGTGCTGCCGAGCGGCACGATGGTGCCGCGCTCATAGCCTGTGGCCGCGAGCGCCCGGGCGGGATCCGGGAGCTGCAGCTTGTTCACGCCGACGACGGCGCGCAGCTTGGGCCACGAGATCGCGCGGTCGCCCGGGATCAATGCGAACAGATAGGTGTCGTCGCTGCGCTTGACGACGAGCGTCTTCACGATGCCTGACGGCGGAATGCCGAGGATCGCGGCAGCCTCCGGCAGGCTGTTCGCCGCCGGACGCTCCCGGATCTCGATCTCGAGGCCGCGCTCGGCGGCGGCCGCGCGGACGCGGTCGACGCCGGTCAGAGCCTCACCCGTGGTGGGCTCAGGCATCCGGCGCGCGCAGCGGGTCGTCCGCGACCCAGAGCTCGTCGTCGGCGCGCAGAGTCTGCCACGCGGCGTACAGCACGCCGACCGCGGCGGCGACGCCGAGGATGATGGCGATGACGCCACCGGCGCCGATGCCCTTCTTCGCCGGGATCGGCGCGGCCTTCGCCCAGGACGACGGCACGGTGAACCCGCGTCCGGCAGCGAGGTGCGAGCGCTGCTCGTTGGCGGCGTCCCACACCGACAGCGCGGAGCCGACCACGGCGCCCGCCGCGGGGATGACCGTGCTGTTCACGACCTTCTTGCCCCTGTCGACATACGGGGCGGCGTACTTGTCGTAGCCCGCCTGCACCTGCGGCTTGACCTGCTCGCGGCCGTAGTGGCCGAGCTGGCGACTCGCCTCACGGGCGACGGTCGCGGCCTCCCCGACCAGGACCTGCTGGGCCTCCCACAGGCTTCCGGCCTGCTTCTGAAGCTTCTGGAGTTCCTTCTTGCGCTTGCGGCTGAGGCTCACGGTTGCCCTCCCTGTCGTGGGGATGTCGGTCTCTTCATCTTGCCAGACCACCGGTGAGACGGGAGGGGTTGCAGGGAACTCTGAGACAATGTAGAAATGCCGCTTCACACTGCTGTCGCAACGATCCACACCAACTACGGCGACATCGTCGTCAACCTGTTCGGCGACCAGGCTCCTCGCACCGTGCAGAACTTCATCGGCCTGTCCGACGGTTCGCAGGCGTGGACGCACCCGGCGACCGGCAAGCCGGGCGAGGGCCCGCTGTACAAGGACGTCATCTTCCACCGCATCATCTCGGGCTTCATGATCCAGGGCGGCGACCCGCTCGGCCAGGGCGTGGGCGGTCCGGGCTACAACTTCAACGACGAGATCAGCGGCGAGCTCACCTTCACCGCCCCCTACAAGCTCGCCATGGCGAACGCGGGTCTGCGTCGCAACGCGATCACCGGTCAGCCCGAGGGCACCAACGGCTCGCAGTTCTTCATCACCGTCCCCGGCCAGGGCGGCCGCGGCCCGGAGTGGCTGCAGGGCAAGCACACGATCTTCGGCGAGGTCGTCGACGACGCCTCGAAGGCCGTCGTCGACACGATCGCCGAGGTGCCGACGGCTGCGGGCGACCGCCCGGTCGAGCCCGTCGTCATCGAGTCGATCGACATCGCCGCGGTCTGAGCGCAGCGCGCGTCATCGGGCCCGGGGCGGCGATCGCCGCCCCGGGCCATCCGCATCCCTGAGCCCAGGCGAGACAGAGACGGGTCCCCCGTGAGCACGCAGGACTTCCAGCGCAACCGCGACAACTTCTGCTACCGGCATCCCGACCGGCAGAGCTTCGTGCTGTGCCAGAGGTGCCTGCGCACGATCTGCCCGGAGTGCCAGACCCAGGCTGCCGTCGGGGTCATCTGCCCCGAGTGCCTGCGCGACCAGCAGAAGGCGCAGTCGCCCGCGCAGAAGAAGGCCGAGCGCCGGTGGTCACGACCTCGCGCGATGTCGGCGTCGTCCGGGCAGCCGATCGTCACGTACACGATCATCGCGATCACGGCGTTCGTCTACCTGCTCACGCTCATCCCTGGCGGCTTCGGCGACACGGTGACGGGCCTTCTCTACTTCCGGGCGCCCCTGCTCTACCCGCAACTCACCGGAACGTTCGAGCCCTGGCGCCTGCTCACCGTCGCCCTGGTGCATTCGGGCATCTGGCATGTGGGACTCAACATGCTCGCGCTGTGGATGATCGGGCGCAGCCTCGAGCCGCTGCTCGGTCGCTGGCGGTTCCTCACGCTCTACCTGCTGAGCGCTCTCGGCGGCTCGGTCGCCGTGACGCTCCTGTCGTTCACGACGCCCGTGGTCGGGGCATCCGGTGCCATCTTCGGCCTCTTCGGAGCGCTCCTCGTGATCGGCCGCCACATCGGGGCGAACATCGCCGGCATCGCCCTGGTGCTCGGAATCAACCTCGTGATCGGGTTCATCCCCGGATTCAACGTCTCGTGGCAGGCGCACGTCGGCGGACTCGTCGTCGGTCTGCTCGTCGCCTTCATCTACACGCGTACGCGCGCGGTCCGTCAGCGCGGGTTGCAGATCGGACTGCTCGTCGCCGTCGGCGCGGGACTCGTGGCTCTGCTGTTCGTACCCGTCTTCTTCCCCACGCTCGTCATCCTCTAGACAGAGTTATCCACAGGCTCATCCACAGCCTGGGGAGAATGACACCGGTGTAATTCACAGGTGTTAACAGACTTGTTAACAACTCCGGATCGGCCGGAATCGCAGCATCCGGGCATGGAAAAACCCCGGTCGTCGTAGACCGGGGTTTCTCTTTCGAAGTGTCGCTACCGCCAGCGCGTCGTCATCAGGAAGCCGATGAAGGCGATGCCGAAGCCGATCACGAGGTTCCATGCCCCGATGTCGGGGATCGGGAACGCCATGCCGCTCAGGTAGAAGACGAGGATCCAGATCAGACCGATGAGCATCAGTCCGATCATGATCGGCTTGAACCACACCGGGTTGGGTGCGGCCTCGCCTTCTGCGCGCTCGACGAGCGAGTCGTCGTCTTTGCCGGGTCGTGCCATGCAGAAGAGTCTAACTGCCAGGCAGGCCACAGCCCGCCCTGATTAGAATCCACCTGTGGATGACGCGCTGCCCGGCCCGAGGCGAGCCGCCCGCGGGGCACCAGCACCCCGCCGGCGCACGTCTGCCGTCGGCGTCATTGGCGAGGTCCTCATCACCGCCGGTGTCATCGTGCTCCTCTATGTCGTGTGGCAGCTGTGGGTGGGCGACCTCATCTACGGCGCCGAGCGCAACGCCGAGGGAACCGAGCTCTCGCAGGAGTGGCAGACGCAGTACGAGGAGCAGAATCCCGAGGCCGCGCCGGCCCCGACCGACGCCGGCACCGACCCCGAGATCGTGCCCGTGACGGCCCCTCCGCCCGTGCTGGCCGAGCCCGCCGACGGTCAGACGTTCGCCATCATGCGGATCCCCCGCTTCGGCGCCGACTACGCCGTGCCGATGGCCGGCGGGGTGACGCGCGCCCGCACGCTCGACCCGATCGGCATCGGCCATTACCCCGGCACGAAGATGCCGGGCGAGGCGGGCAACTTCGCCCTCGCCGCGCACCGCACGACGTGGGGCAAACCGTTCAACCGCATCGCCGAGCTGCACATCGGCGACGCGATCGTCGTCGAGACGCAGGAGGGCTGGTACACGTACCGCTTCCGCACGCTCCAGTACGTCAAGCCGAACGAGGTCGAGGTGCTCCTTCCGGTCCCCCAGGCGATGGATGTCCCGGCCGGCACGGCCTACATCACGCTCACGAGCTGCAGCCCCATGTTCGCGATGACCGAGCGCATCGTCGCGTACGGCGTGTTCGATTCGTTCACCCCGCGCTCCGCCGGCGAGCCGGCCTCCCTCCAGGCGGTGGCCTGATGTACGCGGGTCTCTGGCGGATCCTCCCCGGCCCGTGGTGGGTGCGGGTGCTCATCCTGCTCGTGCTGATCGCCGCGGTGCTGTACGGCCTCCTCTTCTACGTCTTCCCGTGGGTGAGCCAGTTCGTGAACCCGCAGGAGGTCACCGTCACGCTCCCCGCAGGGCCGAGCGCGACGCCGCTGTCGTGACCGACCGGTCGCCGTCGACGCCGATCCTCGTCGTCGACAACCACGACAGCTTCGTGCACACCCTGATCGGGTACCTGCACGAACTGGGCGCCGACACCGACCTCGTCGAGGCGGACGCCCTCACCGACCCGGCCCGCGACATCGCCGGCCGCCCCGGCGTCCTCGTCTCCCCCGGACCGGGAACCCCTGCCGACGCCGGTGCGTCGATCGAGGTGGTCCGCGCGGCGGCGGGCCGCAGCATCCCTCTCCTCGGTGTCTGTCTCGGCCACCAGGCGATCGGCGAGGCGTTCGGCGCCACGGTCGATCACGCGCCCGAGCTCATGCACGGTATGACCTCGCTCGTGCACCACGACGCTTCGCCCCTGTACGCGGGCCTTCCCGACCCGTTCACGGCGACGCGCTACCACTCGCTCGCGATCGTGCCCGAGACCCTCCCCGACGACCTCATCGTCACGAGCCGCACGGCGAGCGGCGTCATCATGGGCGTCGCACATCGCTCCGTGCCGATCGTCGGGGTGCAGTTCCACCCCGAGAGCGTTCTCACCGAAGGCGGGTACCGCCTGCTCGGCAATTGGCTCGCTTCGATCGGATACTCGGATGCTGCGACCCGCGGCGCCACGCTGAGCCCGCGGCGCTGACGCCCGGGGCGCTGACGCCCGGGGCGGCGGGCCGCCGGCTCAGGCGCCCGTGCAGTACGTCAGCGTGATCTCGGAGTGCACCGCGACGTCGCCGGGCGTCAGCGACTGCGACGACACCGTCGGCGGGGTCGATCCCGCGCAATTCGGATCCTCTGCGGGGATCACGGTGAGGCCGAGGCCCTCGAGCTCACGCGTCGCCGCGTCGACCGTGTAGCCGCGCACGTCGTTGATGGCCACGCGGCCGGACGCGACGACGAGGTTCACCATCGTGCCGGTGGGCACGCTCGCCCCGTCGACCGGATCGCTCGAGATGACCGTGCCCGCGGCGAGGTCCTTGTCGTTCTGCTGCGTGACGGTGCCCAACTGCAGGCCGGCGCCGGTGATGGCCGAGGTCGCGGCATCCTGTCCGAGCCCGGTGAGCGTCGGCACCGTCGACATCTGCTGCCCGGTCGACACGAACACCTTCACCTGCTGTTCCGGCGCGACCGACGTCCCGGCCTCAGGGTCGGTGCGGATGACGTTGCCCGCCGCGACGTCGGTGCTCTCCTCGTCGACGCGGATCGCGCGGAGGTCCGACTCGGCGAGGGTGTCGTTCGCGCGCTCGTAGGTCATGCCCGACACGTCCGGAACCTCGCGCACGTTGCCCGGGAGATCGTCGCGCGGCTGGATCGTCAGGACCCAGAACAGCAGCGAGATGAGCAGCACGGCGAGCAGCGCCACGCCCGCCCAGATCCACGCGACCGGCGGACCGGCCTGCGTGCGCTTCATCGTGGTGTCGGTGCTCAACTGGCGGAGCGACCGCGCGGTCTCCGCGGCCTGCCGCGGGTTCGGTCCGTACAGCTCGCTCGTGAGGGCGCCGACCTGGCGCTTCGAGGGTTGCCGGCCGTCGACCGTCGCGTCGAGGGCCTCACGGAAGCCCGCCGCGTCCTGATAGCGCTGGAACGGGTCCTTCGCGAGGGCGCGCAGGGCGACGGTGTCAAGCGCCCGGGGCACGGTGTCGTTGACCTCGGACGGCGGCACGGGCGCCTCACTGACGTGCTGGTACGCCACCGCGACCGGCGACTCGCCGCGGAACGGCTGGCGCCCGGTGAGGAGCTCGTACAGGACGACGCCCGTGGAGTACACATCGGCCCGGGCGTCGACCGGCTCTCCCTTGGCTTGCTCGGGTGAGAAGTACGCGGCGGTGCCGAGGATCTGGGTCGTCTCGGCGACCGTGGACGACGAATCCGACACCGCGCGCGCGATGCCGAAGTCCATGACCTTGACCTGGCCGGCGTCGGTGACCATGACGTTGCCGGGCTTGATGTCGCGGTGCACGACGCCCGCGCGGTGCGAGTACTCGAGGGCCTCGAGGATCCCGTCGACGTAGCGGACGGCATCCGTCACCGGAACCGGCCCGGCGGCGATGATCTCCTTGAGGAGCCGCCCCTTGACGAGCTCCATGACGATGAAGGGCACCGGGCGCACGGTGCCGTCGGGAGCCGTCAGAGAG